>JANRFH010000057.1:7036-255217 GCA_030725745.1 Akkermansiaceae bacterium | reverse complement strand
ATCCTAGCTGGGTTTTCGCGATACGCCCGTGAGGCCGATTGGGTTCTGAACGCATTTTCGGTGTTTCATGGCGCGGTGCCAACCGCCTGGAAAGCGCACGGCCTGCTGACCACCAATGTTTTTCGTCCCGATCTGGCGGAATTTGTCCGTGAAACTTCTCAGCAGATTCCGACGGTTCTGCATGGTTGTGATGACCTCAATCTTGGAGTTTCGAAAGTCGAGTGTGATGAATATGAGATCGGGCGTATGGCGGCCAAGCATTTGCTGGATCAGGATCACAAACACTTTGCGGCATTCCGATACTCCCGCAACACTCATGCGATGCGCCGTCTTGCGGGATTCCAGGATGAACTGAAAAAAGCAGGTCACGAGTGCGTCGACTGGGAAATTTTAGAGGAACACGGCCGTGGCTCGGGTCAATGGTTGCGCAAGAAATTGGCACACCTGCCCAGACCGCTCGGTCTCTTTGCGGAAGATGATCTGCTCGCTGCGCGGGTGATTGATGCTGCCACCGATGCAGGGTGGCAGGTTCCGCAAGATCTTGCAGTGGTGGGTTGTGGCAACATCGGTTTTATCTGTGAGTTCGGCATGGTTCCTATTACCAGTATTGACCTTCCGGTTGAAGAAATGGCCTATCAGGCGGCAGCCATGCTTGGTCGGGAGATGTCTGAGAAAAAGAGAGAACCCCAAACACTTGTTCTCCCACCGTCCGGATTGATTGCCCGGGAGAGCACCAATTCAGTTGCCGCGAGTATGGATCTCGTCAAAAGGGCAATTGCCCGCATGGAGGATCAGCAACGGGATCCTGCTCTGGATGCCAGTGCTGTAGCGGACTACTGCGGAGTTTCGCTAAGGTTACTATATCGCGATTTCAAGAAAGACCTTAGGACTACGCCGATGGCATGTCTGTTGCGGATTCGGCTACGGCGGGCAAAGGATTTGCTGACTCAGGATGGGTTGAATATTGAGGAAGTCGCGGAGGCCTGCGGGTTTCCCTCTCTCCGAACTTTTCAGCGTGCATTTCAGCGTGTGGAGGGGGATTCCCCGCTACGCTGGAAACAGGCGAACAAGAGGTGAGATATGCTAGGAAACGGTTCGCCCTCCATTGACGACAAGAGTCTGGCCGGTGAGGAAGGAGGCTTCTTCTGATGCGAAAAATAGCACGGTATTGGCGATATCGGACGGAGTGCCCCAACGCCCGACCGGAACTGTCGCGAGGTAGCCGGCCTTGTCTTCCTCCGGGACATTTTCATGGCGCTCTACGGGGATCCAGCCCGGGGCGACGGAATTGACGGTGATGCCATGAGGCGCGAGTTCGTTGGCCATCGAGCGGCTCCAGCCGACCTGTCCGCCCTTGGCCGAGACGTAGGCGCTGAAGCCCGGCATGCCTGCGTGGAAGACCTCGCTGGTGATATTGATGATGCGGCCGTGTTGGCGCTCTTTCATCGAGGGTAACAAGCGTTTTGCTAACAGAAACGGGCTTTTGATGAAGGCGTCTAACATCGACTGGTGTTCCTCCCATGTGTAGTCCTCCAGATTTTTCATGGGCTGAAAGGGTGTGGCGTTCGGGACGATGATGTCTACGGCTCCGAATTCCGATTCGATCTCCCCGGCCATGCGGTGGATTTCCCCTTCGTCCATGACGTCACCGACGGTGAGCATGGCAGTTCCTCCTGCGGCGCGGATGGTTTTGACAACGGCTTCGCCTTGGGCGCGGTTTGCGAAACAGTTCACCACTGTGCGCGCACCAGCTTGGGCGAGAGTTTCCGCGATGACGCGACCGAGACCACGGCCGGATCCGGTGACCCAGGCGACGCGACCATCTATGCGGAAAGGGGAGAGGGAATTTGACATGACCCGAGGAATTAGAGGTAGAAACGGGTAGTGCCAAGCACAAGATCCGGATAGCGAATCATGGACAAAGGTGGGTGGTGTGCCATGGTTATCGGGAGATCATTTCTGTTATGGCTGTTCAGTTCAGGGATTACTACGAGGTTTTGGGTGTTGGGCGCGATGCCACGCAGGCAGATGTGAAGAAGGCGTTTCGCAAGCTTGCGCGGAAATTCCATCCGGATGTGGCTGAGGATAAATCCACTGCTGAGGAGAAATTTAAAGAGATCAACGAGGCGTATGAGGTGCTCAGTGATCCGGAGAAACGGAAGAAATACGATGCGCTGGGCGCGAATTGGAATGGTCAGGCACCGCCGCCACCACAAGGAGGGGGCTATTCGACATCGGGTGGTGGGCAGATGCCGGAGGGTTATGAATTCGAGTTCGGTGGGACGGGCTTCAGCGATTTCTTCGAGAGGTATTTCTCAGGGGGCGGCGCGAGGAGAGCGGCGGGATATGGTGGTGGTTCTCCGGGAGCGGGTGGGAAAATGCGTGGTCAGGACATCGAGGGCGATCTGATGGTGACGCTGGAGGAGGCGTTTTCCGGATCGATGAGGACGATTTCCCTACGCAAGGCTGATCCTCGAACCGGGCAGGTGGTGACGGATGAGGTGCAGGTGAGGATCCCGGCAGGAATCGGTGAGGGGCAGCGGCTGAGGGTGCCGGGTAATGGCGGCACCGGTGTGGGTGGCGGTGAGGACGGCGATCTTTTCTTGCGCGTGAGGATGGCAGCGCATCCGGATTACCGGGTGAGCGGGCATGACCTCTACCGCGATCTTGAACTTGCCCCGTGGGAGGCGGTGTTGGGGACGACGATTTCGCTGAAAGTGCCCGGAGACAAAACCGTGCAGCTTAAAATCCCAGCGGGAACAGGTAACGGCGATCAGCTGAGGCTGAGGGGCTACGGCCTGCCGAAAAAGGCGGCGCCGGGGGATCTTTACGTAGAGGTTTCCATTTCCACCCCACCTGCTGTCGATGGTGAAGAACGGGAGCTGTGGGAGAAGCTGCGTGATGTTTCGAAATTTAACCCAAGGGAAAATTGATATGAAAATGGTGGAACCAGATCCGCATGAACTGCATTCGTTGGAAGTTGTCATCCGCATGACGGGGGCTTCGCGGAGGAAGATCATCTTCTACTGCCGGAAGGGTGTGTTGTGCCCTACGCGGAGGGATGATGAATGGCATTTCGACGAGGAGTCTGTGATGCGGCTGCGGCATATCGAGGCCTTGCGGCAGCAGCACCGGATGAACTGGGCGGCGATCCGCACGATCATGGGGCTGCTGGATGAGGTGGAGGTGCTGCGGGAGGAACTGAGGTTCCGGAGGTGAGTGGCTAGTGCCGAGTGATATCAGTGGGAAGACTGGGTTGGGTGGCTTTGGCACTGGGGCGGGCTGAAGTCCCGCGGTCCGGGGGACGGCTGGGTGGAAGACTAGGGTTGGGTGCTGGGGTTGTTGGGCGGAAGGATTCCGACCCTCCTTGCGTGGGACTATTTCGGGCTTAGCATGAACGACCAAGTGTAGGTGCCGGTGGGTTTGATGCGGTATTTTTCGAGGGCTTGCTGACCCCAAGAGTTGGTGCCGCCGAGACCTGCGTTGCGGGCGTCGATGCGGAGGGTGGTTTGTGTGGCGAAGGGGACGTCGGTGGCGTTGCGGCCTAGTTCGACATCGAGGAGATCGACGGGGATGGCGGCGATCTGGAGGAGGTCTTTGCCGGTGGCGTCGATGCGTAGGCCGGGGCTGCCGGTGAGCTCTGCCCAGCGGACTTCAGTGCGGAGGCCGGATTCTTGGGGGTCGGTGTAGTTGTGGAAGAGTTCGCGGACGGAGCCGGAGTGAAGGGCTGTCCATGCGCCGGTGTGGCGGTCGGGGTAGTTTTCATGGGGGCCGAGGCCGAACCATGAGAGCTGAGATTCAGTGGATGGAAGTCCGCAGCGGAGTCCGACGCGGGGGATGATGGGGAGATCGCCTTTCGGGGAGAAGGAGGCAGCGACGGAGATTTGGCCGGAGGGGTGAAACGTCCATTTGATGGTGGCGGTGCTTTGCTTGGCCGGGATCTTAATTTCCGATGTGACGGTGAGGTCGTCTTTGTTGATCATGAGGGAGGTGGCAGTGGCTTTTTCCCCGGCTTCGCGCCAGATCTTGAGCTTGGCGGGGTAGCCTGCACCTTCGTCGTTGTTGGTCATGGGGCGCCAGAAATCGAGGGCGAAGGGAGAACTCAGGATCTCATTTTCGCCGGATGTCCATGAGGAGAGCATTCCGTTTTTTTTGTCGATGATGGCGGTGGAGGAGCCGAATTTGACGGTCACGCTTTCGTCATTTTCGGTGAAGGTGACGGTTCCATCTGCTTTCTCCGGGGTGGGTGCGGTGCGTTCGCCCCAAGGGAGGGCGATTTCATCCCACGCGATGGGGAAACCGGCAGGGACGAGGGGGGAGGCTGCGGTTTGGTCGAAGCGGAAGCGGATGAGATATTCGGAACCTTTTTCCGGAGTGACATCGGTGGGGATGGTGATTTCCTCGGCTGATGATGGGGCGATGGCAGGGAGTTCAATGGTGCCGGATGCGATTTCCTCTGCTTCTTTGAAGAGTTTCCAAGAGGCGGAAATACCATCGGTGGTGCGGAAGAAATGTTCGTTTTGAATGCTGACTTTGATGTCGGGGGTGGTGAGGTCGACGGGCTGGACGTGGATGTCCTGATGGACTTTTTTGAGTTCCTCGAACTGTGGGCCGGGGGTGTTGTCTGCTTGGACGATGCCGTTGAAACAGAAGGAGCGTTGGTTAGGGCGGTCGTTGAAATCGCCTCCGTAGGCGGATATGGTGCGGGTCTTTTCCTTTTTTGCGTCGGCGATGAAGTCGAGTTCTACAGTACGTGCGAGGGATCGCCTGTCGCCTTGCATGAGGTCGATTGCGGAGGAGAATACTTCGGCCTTACGGATGGAGCCATCGAAGCGGCGGGTGGGGACTTCGGTATTGAGACCGATACCGAGGTCGTGGGTGTTGGAGCCGATTTTACCAGAGAAGGGTTTTGAGGCGACTTCTTTGCCATTGATGTAGAGGGCGAGTTTTTTACCGTTGTAGGTGCCTGCGAGGGTGTGGAATTGGGAGCGCCAGTTTTCTGGGAGAGGGGCGGAGACCGTTTGCCATCCGTTGCTGAAGATGAAGAATTCGAGGCGGGTGCCGGAGGAGTCGATCTTGAGGGAGTAGGCGGTGTCGCCTTTGGTGATGATTGGGTAGCCGTCGGAGGCGTTGCGGTTGTTATCGCCGCCGCCGCGTGATTTTGATCCGCCAAAGTTTCCGCGGACTTCTGCGTAGAGGGTGACGGAGTCGGTGAGGGAGAGATGTTCGGAATTAGTGACGGTGGTGCCACCGCCAAAGAGGCCTTCGGTTTCGGAGAGTGAGCCGAGGAGTTGTGTGGTGTGCTTGTTTGCGGAACGATCTTCGACTGCGTCGAGGGCATGTTTTTGGGTGGTGATGCCTTGGTCTTTCCAGTCCCAGATGAATCCGCCTTGGAGCAGGTGTTCTTTGCGGAAGTGTTCCCAGTAGTCTGCGAGGTTGCCGGAGGAGTTGCCCATGGCGTGGCTGTATTCGCACTGGATCATTGGGCGTTGTTTATCGAGGGGCTTCTTGGATTCCTGTTTTACGAAATTCTGGATGTTCCAGTTGCCGCCTTCGATGGGGCAATACATGGGGACGACTAGGTCGACGTGGGGTCGCTGGCCGGCTTGTTCGTAGTGGACGGGGCGGGAGGGATCGCGCTGGTGGATGTATTCCGACATTTTTCGGAAATTGATGCCGTCGCCGGATTCATTTCCCATGGACCACATGATGATGGAGGGGTGGTTTTTGGCGGATTCGAGGCAGTTTTTCATGCGATCCATGTGTGCAGCGCCCCATGTTTCGTCTTTGGCGAGGGGGTTGTTGTCGGCGCCCCAGCCCATGCCGTGGGTTTCGATGTTTGCTTCCTGGACGACGTAGAATCCTAGTTCGTCGCAGAGTTCGAGGAAGCGTGGGTCGTTCGGGTAGTGGGCGGTGCGGACGGCGTTGATATTGGCGCGGCGCATCATGACGAGGTCTTCACGCATGTCCTGCTCAGTGCAGTAGTGACCGGTGACTGGGTGGTGATCGTGGCGGTTAACGCCCTTTATGAGGATGGGCTGGCCGTTGTGGAGAAACTGGCCGTCTTTGATCTCGTTGTGGCGGAAGCCGGTTTTGCCGGAGTGGACTGCGATGGTGTTACCTTCGGAATCACTGAGGGTGATGAGGTAGGTGTAGAGTGTGGGGATTTCCGCAGACCATGGCTGGATGTCGGTGAGGCCTTCGATGGTTGGGAGGCTTATGGTTTGAGCTTTAGAGAGGTCGGATACTTCTGTTTCCATGGATGTGATGGAGTCTCCGGCGGAGTCGAGGAGTTCGAAGATGAGTTTCGCGCTACTGGCGGAGCTTGAGAGGTCGCGGATGGTGGCTTCGACGTCTAGGGTGCCGGATTGGTAATCGGAGCCGAGGCTGGCTTTTACCCAGAAATCCTGGAGCTGGATGGGGGCGGAGGAGGTGAGGTAGACGTCGCGGAAAATGCCGGAGAGGCGCCACATGTCTTGGTCTTCGAGGTAGGAACCATCGGAGTGCTGATAGACTTCTACGGCGAGGAGGTTTTCACCGTCTTTTAGGTATTTCGTGATATCGAATTCGGCAGGGGTGCGGGAGTCTTGGGAGTAGCCGACTTTTTCGCCGTTCACCCAGATGAAGAATGCGGAGTCGACGCCGTTGAAGGTGATGAAGGTGTGGCGGTCTTTCCAATCGGCCGGGACGGTGAAGGTGCGGCGGTAAGAGCCTACGGGGTTGCGGTCGGCTTCGGGGAAGTTGGTGAAATGGCCGGGAGGTGTGCCCATGACCTTGGGCGGATCGACCTGGAAGGGGTATTCCGAGTTGGTGTAGACGGGGACGCCGTAGCCGTGAAGCTGCCAGTTTGCAGGGACGGGGATGGTTTTCCAGGAGGAGGCATCGAAATCGGTTTTGAAGAAATCGGCGGGACGGGAATCGGGGTTTCCTGAGTAGCTGAATGCCCAATCGCCATTGAGAAGTTGGCACCATGGGGATTCGAGGCGGGTTTTCGTGAGGGCACTTTCCTGATCTGGGAAAGGCATGGAGACGGCGCGTGGAGCCTCTTTGTTAATGCGGAAAACGGCCTGATCCTGCCAGACTTCGGCGGCGGGGGATAGGGTGGAGAGTGCAATTGCCATTGGGGCGATAATTCGGGCTTTCATGATATTTTTCAAAATTTAGGAAGGATCGGGGAAATAGAAAATGATTTCGTGGGTGTAAGTTTCTCCAGGACGGAGGATGGAAGAAGGGAAGGCCGATTGGTTGGGTGAGTCGGGGAATTTCTGTGGCTCAAGGCAGAAGGCGGTGTTGGGAATGCCGTGTGGGGAGGCTAGATAAAATTGGAGGCCGGGTTGGTCGGTGTAGAGCTCCATGATGCGGCCGGATGCGGGGTCTTTTGAAATTGCGGCGAGACAGGTTTCTCCAGAGCTGCGGAGGACGTAGTTGTGGTCGAAGCTGAGTTCGGCGTTTGCCAGATTTTCACCGATGCTCGCGAGAGTGGTGAAATCGAAGCCGCTGCCGACTACGGGGCGGTGCTCACCGGTGGGGATCTGGTGGTCGTCGAAGGGTAGGAATTCGTCGGCGTTGATCTGAAGGTGGTGTCCGAGGACTTCGGTGGTGGGATTACCGGTGAGGTTAAAAAAGGCGTGGTTGGTGAGGTTGACGGGTGTGGGGGCGTCGGTTTGTGCGGTGGCGCGCCAAGTGAGGGATTTTTCTCCGATGATGTATTCGACGGATACGCTGAGGTTGCCGGGGTAGCCTTCCTCGCCATCGTGGGATAGGTAGGTGAACTTCACGGAGTCCGGGGTGGTGGATTCGGTTTTCCAGACGACTTTGTCGAATCCGGTGATGCCGCCGTGGAGATGGTTTGCGCCGTTGTTCACGGGGAGGGGGTACTCATTTCCATCAATGCTGAACTTCCCCCCGGCGATGCGGTTCGCGTAGCGTCCTACGGTGGAGCCGAAGTAGGCGTCGTTGGTGAGCCATTGTTCCCGCGTTTTCCAGCCGACGAGGATGTTTGCGGGTTTGCCGTCGCGGTCGGGGACGGAGAGAGCCTGGAGGGTGGCGCCGAGGTCGCTAACAATGGCGGATACACCAGATGGGTGGATCAAAATGAAGGTTTTCAAAAAGCTGCTGGAGAGGGTTTTAAGAAGTGAGGGAAGTCATGCAAAGAGTGCTAGCTGACCGGTAAGTCTGGCAAGATAGAACATTGGCGAGCCTTCTGCCTTGCGGTGAGGCCAGACTTGGGTGACTTTCATTGCATGGAAGCGGTGACGGATAGATTGAAGAATTTTTTGCAGTTTGTGGCGGTGAAACTGATCGATGATCCTGCTCAGGCTCAACTTAAAGTGGCGGTTCTTGGTCCCAAGAGTCTGCGATTCAAACTGGTGCTGGCGCGTGAGGATGTCGCGATGCTTATCGGGCGTAATGGTTTTACTGCATCGGCTATCCGTAGCGTGCTCAAGGCGGCTGCCGATAAAGAGGGTGTGAAGGTAAATCTCCAGATCCACTCCCACGAGGAAGAGGCTGAGATGCAGGCGCGCGAGGCCTGAAAAACGATGATTAATCATTGGATTAGGCTTTCTCCGGGCTTGTGCGTGGCATGAGTGGTGCTTATTGGAAACAGCCCATCCGATTTTTCCCCGCTTTCCCATATGTCCATCCATGTCGCTCTTAAACACCGTACTTCCTATGAATATGACAGGCTTGTTGAGCACGGGCCGCACGTCATACGCCTGAGGCCTGCTGCGCACTCGAAAACGCGTATCCTTTCCTACGCGCTGAAAGTTGGTCCCGGCGATCATTTCATCAACTGGCAGCAGGATCCTCAGGGAAATTATCTGGGGCGCGTGGTTTTCAACGAGCCGATGGAGAGGCTCGATGTGGAGGTGGATCTGGTGGTCGAGATGGCGGTGCACAACCCCTTCGATTTCTTCCTTGAGGAGGCTGCCGAGACTTACCCTTTCAAATACGATGCGGATGTAGAAAAGGAACTCGCTCCGTATCTTGAGGTAGTTGATGCGGGGCCGCGCATGCAGCATTGCACCAAGTATTTTCGTAAGAAGACGGGGAGGACGATTGATGTCCTCGTGGAGCTGAATGCCGCTGCGCAAAAGGCGGTGGAATACAAGATCCGCATGGAGCCGGGCGTGCAGACGCCTGAGGAGACTTTAGAAAAGGGTTCTGGTTCTTGCCGCGACTCCGCATGGATGCTGGTGAACGTGCTTCGCGGTATGGGGCTGGCAGCGCGATTTGCTTCCGGTTATCTGATTCAGCTCAAGGCCGATGTGGAAAGCCTCGACGGGCCTAGCGGCTCCGAGGTGGATTTCACTGACCTTCATGCATGGACTGAAGTTTATCTGCCGGGTGCAGGCTGGATCGGACTGGATGCGACTTCGGGACTGCTGGCCGGTGAGGGGCACATTCCGCTCGCCTGCTCGCCAAGCCCAGTTGGGGCGGCAGCGATTTCCGGTGGGACCAGTAAATGCGAATCGACAATGGAGCACGAGATGGGCGTCCGGCGCATCTACGAGAGTCCTCGTACTACGCTGCCCTACACGGAAGATCAGTGGGCGAAGATAGACGCGATGGGTCGCGATATCGATGCCGACATGAAGGCGATGGACGTGCGTCTAACAATGGGCGGGGAGCCGACCTTCATTTCCATGGACGACTTCGATGGTGCTGAGTGGAACACGGCTGCTCAGGGGCCGATGAAGCGCCCGCTTTCCGACAAGCTCATCAAGAAACTCCACGGCCATTTCGCGCCGGGGGGGTTGCTATTTTACGGTCAGGGAAAATGGTATCCCGGCGAGCAGCTACCGCGCTGGAGCCTCGGCTGCTACTGGAGAAAGGACGGCCAGCCGATCTGGGATGATGTTTCACTTATCGCTGATGAATCCAAAGACTACGGCTACGGGCCCGAAGAGGCGGCTAAATTCAGCAAGGCGCTGGCGGGTGGCTTCGGGGTGGATGAAAAATTTCTCATCGAGAGTTACGAGGACGCCTTCTACTACATGTGGAAGGAGCGCAGGCTCCCGAGCAATGTTGATCCGCTGAAATCGAACCTGAAGAACAAGCTGGAGCGCGACAGGCTGGCGAGGATTTTCGAAGAGGGGCTGAACAAGGTCACCGGTTATGTGTTACCGCTGAAAAAGCTGACCGTGGACGGCGCGAAGAAGTGGACGAGCGGACCGTGGTTTCTCCGCGATGAAACGCTTTTCCTGCTGCCGGGTGATTCGCCGATGGGCTACCGCCTGCCGCTCGATTCCCTGCCGTGGGTGAAAAAGGAAGATTACCCGTGGACAATCCCACAGGATCCGACGGCGGAATACCAACCTCTGCCGCAGAAGGATGCGGTGATGCAGATACGCGGCGATGGAAATGCGGAGCGCCGTGATTTCAATGCCCAGGTTGCCGCTTCGGCTGCATTCCCCGAGACTGCACATGATGATCTTAGGAAAAAACTCGAGCAGGCGGAGCAGACCTTGTTGCTCAAGGAGCCAGGCCAGCAAGAGAGCGCCGGTTGGATCACGCGTTCAGCGCTCTGTGTGGAGCCGCGCAACGGCAGGCTGCACATTTTCCTTCCACCAGTAGACGAGACAGAGGATTTCCTAGAAATGGTGGCGATCATCGAGAAGACCGCGCGCGAATTGGCGATGCCGGTGATTCTTGAAGGCACGCCGCCTTCTTTCGACCCGCGTCTTGAAGTTGTGAAAGTGACGCCGGATCCGGGTGTGATCGAAGTAAACCTCCAGCCAGCCGCGAGCTGGGATGCTTTGGTTCGGAATACCACGGTGCTCTACGAAGAGGCTCGCCTCTGCCGCTTGGTGACAGAGAAATTCATGGTCGATGGCCGCCACACCGGAACAGGCGGCGGAAACCACATCATCATCGGTGGTGAAACGCCATCCGACAGCCCGATCCTGCGCAGGCCGGATCTGCTGCGGAGCATGATCACTTTTTGGAATCATCACCCTTCGCTCAGCTATCTTTTCTCTGGCCTCTTCATCGGCCCCACCTCGCAGGCGCCGCGCATGGATGAGGGTAGAAATGACTCTATCCACGAGCTTGAGGTGGCTTTCCGCACCCTAGAGGGCGAAGGCAACTCGGTGCCATGGAAGGTGGATCGTGCTTTCCGCAATATCCTAATTGATGCGACGGGGAACACGCACCGCGCGGAATTCTGTATCGACAAACTTTACTCACCTGACAGCGCGACGGGTCGTCTCGGCCTGCTGGAGATGCGCGGTTTCGAGATGCCACCGCACTCGCGTATGAGCCTTGCGCAGCATCTGGTCTTGCGCGGCCTTGTTTCACGTTTCTGGAAGGAGCCTTACACCAAGCAGCTGGTGAGGTGGGATAGTGAGATCCACGACCGCTGGATGCTGCCGCATTTCATCTGGCAGGATTTTAATGAGGTTCTAGCAGATCTTGGTAAACACGGATACGACGTCGACCCTTCATGGTTCGATCCACACCTCGAATTCCGTTTTCCTAAAATCGGAGATCTGAATCAGTTTGGCATCGAGCTGGAGTTGCGCCACGCTATCGAGCCATGGCATGTGCTCGGTGAAGAAGGTGCGGCAGGAGGAGCCGTGCGTTATGTTGATTCCTCGGTGGAGCGCATGGAGGTGAAGTTGAAGGGCATGACAGGCGAAAGGCATGTGGTAACTTGCAACGGCTACCGCATCCCGCTCCACTCCACCGGCACGCACGGTGAATTCGTGGCGGGCGTGAGATACCGCGCCTGGCAGCCGCCTAACTGCCTGCACCCGACGATTCCTGTGCACACTCCGTTGGTTTTCGACATAGTGGATACTTGGAATGACGCTTCGATCGCGGGCTGCACCTACCATGCATCGCATCCCGGTGGCCGCAGCCATGAGGATTTCCCAGTGAACTCCTTCGAGGCAGAATCACGCCGTCTGGCACGCTTTTTCCGCCAAGGTCATACGGGTGGAAAAGTGCAGATCAAGGAACCTCATGCGAGTCCTGACTTCCCCTTTACGTTGGATCTGCGCACTCTGCCTGACAAAGGATAAGTCAACGCGGAAACCTTGCGACGGCCATCAAACGACGAATGAACCAACAACAAAGATTCACCCCTGTCTCTGCAGCGGGTGTTGTTGAAACGGCCGGGACGGGCGTCTGGAATGAGCTTTTGGATCGAGGCGGGCTTGTTCGCCCATCCTGGGCCGTGATGTGGGAGAGGATCAAGGGCTGGAGTCCTGATGACAGGCAAAGGCTGCTGGAGGAGACCGGGCGTATGCTCGAAGACCTAGGCACGACTTATAACGTTTACCGAGATGTGGGCGGGGCGGGGCAGCCATATGAGATTGATCCTATACCGTTCATCATCGGCTGGCAGGAATGGGAGCATGTAGCGAAAGGGCTGGCGCAGAGAATGCGGCTATTAGAAGCGGTGCTGGGGGATCTCTACGGCCCGAGAAAGCTTTTGCTCGATGGGCTGGTTCCTCCAGATCTCGTGCACGCGAGCCCTGCTTTCCATCATACGACTCGTGACATCCAGCCATCTGGCGGTAAGTGGCTTCTGGCGACAGGTTGTGATCTTGTCCGGGACCTGAACGGTGTTTGGACGGTGCTGCGCGATCATACGCACACACCGGGTGGCTTGGGGCAAACCCTTGAGAACCGCAGCGTGGTTTCGGCGGTGCTTCCGGATCTATTTGATGCTTCCAAGGTGGCGAAACTGAGGCCATTTTTCGACTCGGAGCACAGGGCTCTACAGGAGTTGGAGACCAGCAGCGGCGGAGTATCGAGCATGGTCTTCCTCACGCCGGGTTACCAGCATCCTTCCTATTTCGAACATGCCTACAAGGCACGGTTTCTGGGTGTTTCGCTCGTGGAGGCTGCGGATCTAACAGTGCGTGAACGCAGGCTTTTTATGAAAACCCTCGGTGGGTTGCGCAAAGTCGATGGTGTTATATGCCGCCTGGAAGATGACGGCCTCGATCCTTTAGAGTTCTGGACATCCGGTGGCGGAGGCGTTCCCGGGTTGATCGAGGCATGGCGCTCGGGGAATGTAGCTCTGATGAATGCTCCAGGATCGGGTTTTGCGGGCTCCGCCGCGTTACAGGCATTTTTACCGCTGATCTGCAGAAAATGGTTCGGCGAGGAACTGATCCTGCCTTTTGTGGAAAGTTGGTGGTTAGGTCAGAAAGCCGTCCGCGACAAGCTGATGACGGATCTGAATGGCTATGTGCTCATCTCTGCGTTTGGCAGGGACAAGTTACTACCAGTTAAGTGGTCTATGCTCTCCGCCGCATCTCGCAAGCAATGGGCGATGGTGATCGAGAGAAGACCTTGGGATTTTGTGGTGCAAAAGGACATCCAGCCAAGTATCGCGCCTTCGATACAGGGAAGAGGTGTGCAGAACCTTCCTGTGGTCTGGCGCGCATTCACTCTCAACGGCGCTGATAAGCCGGTAGTTCTGCCGGGAGGATTGGCAAAGGTGGGGAAACTGGGCGTGCCTCCGCAGCTCTGGCCGGATCACGAAGGCTTCACGAAAGATGTGTGGCTCACAGGAACTGCGCTTACGCCTGGGACACGAGATTTCAATCAGCCAATTTTCCGACATAAGATAGGCATGGCACCCGAAGTGCCCAGCCGTATCGCGGAGCAGCTTTTCTGGGTGGGGCGTTATTCGGAAAGGGTAGAATCGGTTTCTCGTATGCTGCGAGTGACTCTACGTTGCATCGAAGGGGAGAGTGGAAGGCGTCAGCGCGATCAGCTCGACTCATGCCTTCGGGTAATGGATGCTTGCGGCCTGCTTCCGGAGGATGTTGCTGAAAAGCGTTCTGTCGCAGAGTTGGCGGCGCTTATTTTCAGTAGGGAAATCCCCGGCAGTCTCACGAAATTGGTCGATGCGCTCATTTCAAATGCCGCCAGCGCTAGGGATCGACTTTCCGACGATACGTGGATCTTTTTTAATCAACTCAAGTCCATTGTGGATGGTGCCAGCCGCGAGGCACGTGCAGCTGATCTTCTCCGGACACTCGATAAGGTGCTGCTACATCTCGCCGCTTTCTCAGGGATGCAGGCTGAGAATATGATACGCGGTCAAGGCTGGCGTTTCCTTGAAATCGGGAGGCGCATTGAGCGTGGGAGGTGTTCATTGGCCTTATTAGAGAAAACTTCAGCGGATGAGACGATGTTGGAGCCTCTGATCGAGGTCTGCGACAGTGTGATGACCTACAGAAGGCGCTATTTTTCGAAACCCGATTGGAAGGGCGTCGCAGAATTACTGTTTTCCGATAGGCAGAATCCTAGGTCAGTGAGCTTTCAGATTGAGGTGTTACTAAGTGAATCAGAGAATTTCCCGGGAGATCATGATTTCGGGCTGATGCCGGAAATACTGAAATCTGTGAAGGAAATTGACAAATTGGTCTCCACGGAAGACCTGCCGGACGCACGGATGCTGAAAAAAATCAGTGCGAATGTGGAAAGCCTCTCGGACAAGCTGACCCAGCACTATTTCAGTCATTCGGTTCGCAGGGTTTACTAAAAACGGCAAATACTTCGTATTTCCTGATTTTTCGGGTCATTAAAACAATCTTGCGCTTGTGGGGCGGTCGGGGGATGCTTTCGGGGTAGAGAAGTATGGCAAACCGAGTAAATAAAAAGCGCGGGCAAACCCCGGAGCCGCAGAAGTGGTCGAGTGAGATCTCGGGTGCCTGCTTGCTGTTAGGCGGGATTATCCTTCTGCTATCACAGCTATCCTACACACCAGCAGATCTGCCCGATTGGGGGCTTTTCGGTGATTTCGGCACCCACGATGCCAAGGGAGAGAACTGGCTGGGGCCAGTGGGTGGAATTCTGGCATTTGTACAGATTTTGCTATTTGGCGCGGCGGGATGGATGGTTGCGCTAGGTTTTATCTGGATGGGCGTGCTGAAAATCGCATTCAAGGGACTTCTCTGGCCACGAGTGATTGCGGGCTTGGTTGTTGTTTTGATCGCAGGTGCCGTCTGGCTCCATGCCTCCGGAGTGTTTTTCTATGACTGGGCGGAGCGTTGTCGGATTCCGAGTCCGGGTGGGGTGATTGGAAACTCTCTGGGCGGATCTTTGTTCATGCCTATTATTGGTAAGGCTGGCTCCATCCTGCTAGCCAGTGCTCTGTATCTCCTCGGTCTAATCTGGCTCACAGGGCAGACACCGATTGTTTTCGGAAAGGGCTGCTACGCGCTGGTGAAGGCGAAGGTCGATGCATGGAAGGCTAGCCGCACCGAGGCGGGGCGCGCGGATGCGCGGGAAAAACAACTTCTCAACGAACGCGAAAAACAGCGCGAACAACGCAGACTGGAGCGCGAGCTGGCGAAGCTGAAAGAGTCGGAGACTGCGCAGCCGGGTCAGACCGAGCTGGCGATCAAGGAGACACCTTTGCCTCAGATCATAGATTCCTCGCAAAGGCGTGCGGTGGGTCAGATGGAAGCTGGCGCGAAGCCTTTCGAGAGGAAAAAGCCTGGGCATCAATCGCTTTCGACAACGGATTTCGAAAACTACGAACTGCCGGGATTTGACCTGCTTGATGCGGTGGAAGAGGAGGCTGAAGCAGCAGACCATGACGAACTCATTGGGATACAGACGACCATTGTCGATACTCTAAAAGCCTTCGGGATCGATGTGACAGCGGGGGATATCACTCGCGGGCCGACGATCACTCGCTACGAGATTTATCCATCGCAGGGTCTGCGGGTTTCGAGGATTTCCCAGCTGGAGGCGGATCTGGCGCGTGCCACACGGGCAGAGCGCATCAATATCCTCGCGCCTATTCCCGGCAAGGACACGGTGGGTATCGAGATCGCAAACTCGAACAAGGTTGCGGTGCCGCTGCACGAACTACTGCATGACCCGGAGTTCCGCTCCGCGAAAAAGAAGATCCCGCTGGCGCTTGGGAAAGACGTTTACGGCAAGACCGTGATCGGCGATCTGGCGGCGATGCCTCACTTGCTCGTGGCTGGTGCGACCGGTTCCGGAAAATCGGTGTGCATCAATTCGATCATCGCCTCGATCCTGTTCAAGTTCGGCCCCGACGAGCTGCGCTTCATCATGGTCGATCCCAAGGTGGTGGAGATGCAGATGTACAACAAGCTGCCGCACATGGTCGTGCCGGTGGTGACTGATCCGAAGAAGACCGTCGCCGCGCTGAAGTGGGTGGTTAACGAGATGGAGAAGCGATACAAAATTTTCGCCAAGATGGGCGTGAGGAATTTCGACGGTTTCAACAACCGTCCGCGCGAAGACAAAGAACCTGAGCCAGAAGTCGCCGAGGAGGATGAGCCTGAGGTGTCTTTGGATGATATTGAGGAAATTGCGACTGCGCTGGAAGACGGCGATCTGGGGCCGGAGGCGGATTTCGAGGAGCTTGAAATCGAAGAGGATGAAATTCCGGATCGTTTCCCATACATCGTGGTGCTGATCGACGAGCTTGCGGATCTGATGCAGACGGCACCGGCGGATGTGGAGATGTGCATTGCGCGCATCGCCCAGAAAGCACGTGCTGCAGGCATTCACTTGATTATCGCGACACAGACACCGCGTGCGGATGTGGTGACGGGTATCATCAAGGCGAACATCCCGAGCCGCATCGCGTTCCAGGTTTCTTCGGCTTTGGACTCTCGCGTCATTCTAGATACGAAGGGCGCCGATAAGTTGGTTGGCAAAGGTGATATGCTTTACCTACCACCCGGCTCCGCGAAACTTGAGCGGGCGCAAGGAGCGTTCGTCTCCGATGCTGAGGTGGAGCGTATTGTAGATCACTGTGCAAATCAGGCGAAGCCAAGGTATGAAAAGGACATCCGCGAGACGATTGAAAATGCCGGTATAGACGATGAGGATGAGGTTTCCGATGCGGACGAGGAACTGATCATCCGCTGCATCGAAGTGGTGCGTCAGGAGCAGAAGGCGAGTACTTCGCTGCTACAGAGGAGGCTGAGGCTCGGCTACACGAGGGCGGCGCGGATGGTCGATATTTTGGAACAACGCGGGATTGTAGGGCCGGGTGAAGGAGCGAAGGCACGTGAAGTGTTTCTGAAATGAAATTTTAAACCTTAAATTTTAAACTTCAAAAGAAGACCTATCTCTCACGCCAATTTGACTGCGCAGCACCTTCTCTTCATTGAGGTTTAAAGTTTAAAACTTAAAGTTTTGACTGACGACGTTACATATTTCCTCGAGTTCCAGAAAACGGAGAAGGATGCCTCGCTTCTGACGATACGGAACTATCAGGCGGCGCTGGATAAATATCTGGATTGGCGCGGTAATGCCTTTGATTGCTGGCGCAAAGAGACGGGCGAAGATTTCAGGGCGTATCTCTATGCCTTGATGAAGGAAGGCTTGAAGCGATCAACGATACGGTTGCGTTTCGCGGCGCTGAGGTCTTTTTACAAATACTTGGTGCTGCGGCGTGGGCTGGCGAAAAGCCCGGTGATGGAGGTGCAGATGCCGAAAAGCGAGAGGGGATTGCCGGTGGTGCTAAATGTCAGGCAGATGGAGGAGCTACTAGAGATGCCGTTGAAAAGCGATGCTCCGAGCCGCGGGCCGCAGTGGTTGAAATACCGGGACGCGGCGATTCTTGAGCTGTTCTATTCATCCGGCCTGCGCATTTCTGAGCTACTGAGTCTCGATGTGAAGGATGTAGATTTCACCGAAGAGGTGCTCAAAGTGAAGGGCAAAGGTCGCAAGGAGCGGATGGTGCCGGTAGGCGGCGCGGCGATGCGTGCGATGCAGAAATACCGCCAGGAAGCGGTGGTGACGAACGGGCCGCTATTCCGGAGCGTGCGCGGGACGCGGATCACGCAGCAGGCTGTGGATCAGATGTTGAAGAAGTATCTGAAGATGAGTGGGATACCTTTCGGCGTAAGCCCGCACAAGCTTCGTCACAGTTTTGCTACCCACTTACTTGATGCGGGAGCGGATTTACGCAGCGTTCAAGAGTTGCTGGGACATGCCTCGCTATCGACGACGCAGATCTACACGCACGTGACTAAGGAGAGATTGAAGAAAGTGTATGACGAAGCTCACCCGAGGGCGTGATCTAGGATAAAGCTCTGGAGGGCTGAGTAGAAATGGCTTCTCAACAGCGCTTCGTGACGCAGCGGGGTGAGGTTGGCGGCATCGGACGCTGGATCGGGGCCGAAGTGGAATCTTTCCTCTAGGGCGAGACGTGCTTGGTTGAGCGCACTATACCAAGTGAAGGCATCTTCGCGGGTGATCCAGATCGGGTGCTCGCCATCTTTCGGGAAAGCGGAGGCGGCTTCGAGTGAGCCCTGGATGTAGTGGAGGGCGTCGCTGAAGGATTCGCGGAGGTCGGGGACGACGATGTCCTGCCAGTCCTCGGCGAGTTTTTCATCGGTTACGAGGTCTCCGAGCCGGCTGGCGAGATCGGTTTCGCAATTGTTGGCATCTAGGACGATGGCGCGGAGGATGTACCAGTCTTCATCAGTTTCCGGGTCGATACGCAGGCCGCCTTCGATGGTGGGTGCGATTTTCATTCTGCGGATTCGATGGAGGCTTTCAACTGATGGATCTGGAGTTGCTGGGCGTAAAATTCAGCCTTTTCGCGTTCGCCTGACCATACGACGGAAAGGCCGTCGTTGTGAACCTCTAGCATGAGCTTGTGTGCTTGTGCCTCGTTGTAGCCGAAAACCTTGATGAGAACATAGGTTACGTAGCCCATGAGGTTCACGGGATCGTCGTGGACGATGACGTTCCAAGGTGACTGGGTGGAGGTGTCGGATTTCGATTCCGTGATAGTTGTCGTTTCCGGCATGTTCAGGCGGTGGCGGGAGAGGGTTGGGGAGGGGCATCGATCCACTTCCCGTGCTCGCGTATGAGGTCGATGAGACGCTCGACGGCTTCGGCTTCGGGGATGTTGAATTTCACGGCGGTTTTGCCGACGTAGAGGTTGATCTTTCCGGGAGCGCCGCCGACGTAGCCGAAATCGGCGTCGGCCATTTCACCGGGACCGTTGACGATGCAGCCCATGACAGCGATGCGCACGCCCTTGAGGTGTCCGGTCGATGCGCGGATTTTCTGGGTGGTGGACTGGAGATTGAAAAGGGTGCGGCCGCAGGAAGGGCAGGCGACGTAATCGGTTTTGAAGATGCGGGTGCCTGCGGCTTGCAGGATGTTGTAGGCGAGGCGAAGGGACTGACCAGGGGCAGTTTCTCCGCGCACGAGGATTGCATCGCCGATGCCATCGCAAAGGAGGGAACCGATGTTCTGGGCGGCGGGGAGGAGGGCTTCGAGGAAATCGGTTTCGCCGGAGGGCGGGTTCAGGGTGTCCTTGAGGAGGATGGGGTGGCGTGGATCTGCCTGGAAAGCGAGCATGCGGAAGGCATGGATGGGGGCGAGCGGGATGCCGTCGGCGACGGTGATGAGGCGCGGTTCGGTTTCGGAATTCAGGGCGGAGAAGGCGGATGCGTCGCGCGGGTCGATCTCGATGACGCCGGATTTTTCCGTGATGATCTCGGGCTTGAAGTCGCCCATGTTGGCGATCTTGTGGGCGAGTGCGTTCCAGCGTTCCTGGGTTGTGAATACGCGCACGGGTTTGTCTCCGCCGAGTTCGTGGCCTTGGATGGTGATGGGGGAACTACTGCGTCTTTCGTAGGAGAAAGGGTCGTAGGATGGCGCGAAGGTGGCCGTTGCTTTTTCCGGAGAGCGGGGGAGATCAACGAGTGCTTGGGCGACTGGAATTTCGTGGATGGCGTCTTCGGTGAGGGAGACGCGGATGGTATCGCCGATGCCGTCGGCGAGGAGGGAGCCGATGCCGATGGCGGATTTGATGCGGCCGTCTTCGCCATCGCCAGCTTCGGTGACGCCGAGGTGGATGGGGTAGTTCCAATCGGCGCCTTCGGCATCGAGGCGAGCGACGAGGAGGCGGTAGGCCTCGATCATGACCTTTGGGTTCGAGGCCTTCATGGAGAAGACGAAGTTGTGGTAGTCGTTATCGCGAGCGATGCGGGCAAACTCGAGGGCGCTTTCGCACATGCCGAGGGGGGTGTCGCCATAGCGGTTCATGATGCGATCCGAGAGCGAGCCGTGGTTCGTACCGATGCGCATGGCGCGGCTGAGATCCTTGCAGAGTGTCACCAATGGAATGAACTGGTCGCGGATTTTTTCCAACTCGGCTTCGTATTGGTCGTCGGAGTATTCGCGGATTTCGAATTTCTTCTTATCGACGTAGTTGCCGGGATTGACGCGGATTTTTTCGACCCACTTGGCGGCTTCCATGGCGGCATCCGGTTTGAAATGGATGTCGGCAACGAGGGGAACGTTGCATCCGGCGGCGCGGACTTCTCGGGCGATGTTTTCGAGATTGGCGGCGTAGACCTTGGTTTGTGCGGTGATGCGGACGATTTCGCAACCGGCCTCTGCAAGCGCCAGGACTTCCGCGACACAGGCAGGGGTGTCGCGGGTGTCCGAGGTGATCATCGACTGCACGCGGATGGGGTTTTCCCCGCCGACCCCGACATTTCCGACCATGACTTCACGGGTTTTCCTCCTCGTGTAGCTGAGTAGATCGGGGCAGTAGGTGAGGGCGGTGTGTTCGCTCATGGGCGTGGGAGGATAGACTGGAAAATTTCCGTGGGCAATGACGGGATGCGGTGCGAAAATCTCTCCATGAAAATCAAAATGTCGTGGGCTCGCACTGTTGCGATGATCGCCAGTATGTTGGTGGCAACGGGAGAGGAGAGTATTGCGGGTGATTTCATCCGTGTGAAGGAGACCGAGGAATCAACCAAGCTGCAGACGGCGGTGTTTGGCTATGAAAAGGATGGGGTGCGGGTGGATTTGATCGGGGCGATACACATAGCGGACAAACATTACTACGAGTTTCTCAACAAGTGGTTCGAGAATTACGAGGTGCTGTTGTTTGAGATGGTGGGTGGGGAGAATCTGGGTGGGGGTAAAAAACCGGCGTTAGTTGAGGAACCGGCAGAAAAGGAGGAAAACAAGCTAGCTGGGCTGGGGAAGCTTTATGGGGCGATGGAAAAAGCGCTGGGTCTCTCGGGGCAGGGGGCATTGATCGATTATTTTGCCGAGAATTTCGTCCACGCAGACCTGACGATGAAGGAGTTCGAGGCGTTGCAGGAGGAGCGGGGTGAGTCGATGCTGAGTTTCATGATCCAAGCGGGGCTTTCCGCTGAGAAACCTGAGAAAGATCCGAATTCGATTCGCTTGATGCGTGGGATACTGACGGGGAGATCAGATCTGGTGAAGCTGGAGCTGATGCACACGATGGCGGCGGGTGACACTCAGATTGATTCTGTGGGAGGTGAGAATGTGATCATTGCCGATAGGAATGCAAAATGCATGCAGGTGCTGGAGCGTGAGATCGGCGAGGGGAATAAAAAGATCGGCATCTTCTACGGTGCCGCGCATTTCCCGGATATGGAGAGGCGCATGCTTGAGATGGGCTTCGAGAGGGTTTCCGAAAAATGGCTGACCGCGTGGCGGGTGGCCAATCAGGAATGACTTACGACAATGCGTCTTCGAATGCCTTGATGATGGTTTCGGTGGGTTCGAGGCCTACGGAAATGCGGATCAGATTTGTTGGGACGCCGCAGTCTTCCGTCCATTTTAGCTCATCGTAGTGCGCGAGCAGGGTGTAGGGGCAGACGAGGGTGAAAGGGGTGCCGAAAGAGGGGCCTTTCGAGAGGCGGAGAGAGTCGTAAACCTTCGGTGCCTTTTTCGGCGCAGTGAGGGAAATCGAGATAAGTCCACCGTAGCCGCCGTTTTTCCTTTTGATGGCATCGTAGTTTGCGGTCTCCGTCACGGATGGGTGCCAGACTTTGTCGATGGCGGGATGTTCTTTGAGGAATTCTACCAGAGCTAGAGCTGATTTATTGATACTCGTATTTCGTTTTGCGTAGCCCTTGATATTTGAGAGGAGGACTTCGGCATCGGCGATGTAGAGCGGGGCACAATCTGCTGCATCCTCGGCGATCGAGTTCCTGAGATCGTTGGCGTGTGGGGAATTCGTATTGATGGTAAGAGCTCCGGCCATGACGTCGCCAGCTCCGGAAACCCATTTCGTGAGAGAGGAGGTGAGGATGTCGGCTAGTGGTAGGACATCGACATTGAGAGGGCCGACGGATGAATCATCGAGGACGAGAGGCGTGCGCGAGAAGCGGCAAGATTCCGAGACGCGCTTGAGATCGAGAGTGCGGAGCAGGGGATTAGAGGGGATCTCGGTAAAGACACCGGCGAACTCACCCGCGCGAATGCGCTGGAGGGCTTCGTCGAAGGATTCGCCAGAGGCTTCGTTCAGGTAAACAACGCCGTTGCCGAAGCGTTCCTGGATTTTCAGGGAATCGACGTAAGGGAATTCGATCTGGAGGGTTTTTTTGCCGTCGCGGATACCTGGGAGAGAGCGGAGGGCGGAGAGTGCTGCGGAGATGCCGCTGGAGAAAATGAAGCAGTTTTCGGGGTCTCCGCCATTGAGTTTTGCGACGGCGCGAGAAAGGAGGTGGGATTTGTTTCCTTCTCGGATGTCGCCATGGAGCGAATCTTGGGCTTGGCGGGAGGAGACGATTTCACCGGAGAAGCGCCAGTAGTGATCGGCTAGCTTCTTGGCTTTTTCTGGGAAAATAAGCACCTGAAAGCCTCCGAAGGAAGTGCTGCGGATGGCGGTTTCAGCGAGGCGTTCGAGCCAGCGGTGGGCTCGTTGAGCTGAAAGTTTAGTTGGCAGAATGAGGATGTCTTCGCCGTCGGAAGCGAGTTCCGTGCGGGTGTTGTCGAAGAGACGCTCGACGATGGGGTGTTTGAAAAAACGTGGGTATCCGGTGCGGAGGCGACGAATGACTTTTTCCCTGCCTTCCTCATAGCCGACGACTGCATCCCAAGTAGGGAGGCAGACGGAGCAGGCATGAGTGGTATCGGGCAGTGGCATGCCGAGATCCTCCTCTTGCCAAGCAGGATTTGCTGAAAGGTCGCGCACGGGCGTTTGATGAAGGTTTGACCAGCATTGGGCAAGACTGTTTTGGTGGGAAAGTCCGGAAAATTTGTTCTTTAGAACACATCTTTGATTTGTGCTCATTCGTGTTTTGGAAGTGCTTTTGGAGGTGGTGTAAATGGCCGGAGCTTTAGCTTTTTGTGCAAATGCCTGAACCTGTGAGACTTGTGGCGTTGGTATTTTGAATTAAAGGGTCTTAAATGGGTAGGATTTCCAGCCTCGGGGAGATTCCCTTTGTCCTTGCTTCACCGGGACTTGTGGGGAGAATCCGCGCCCCGGTGCGGGGGGAAGATTTATGAACATGGAAAAGACAGCGGAAGTTTACTCAGAGATCGCGAAGGTGATCGCGGCTCACGAGAGTTTCATCATCATGAGCCATGTGCGCCCGGATGGTGATGCGATAGGTTCTCAGCTAGCTCTGGGATTTTCCCTTAAGGCGATGGGCAAGACGGTCTATCTAGTCAACGAGGATGGGGTGCCGGAGAGCCTGGAGTTCATGAAAGGTTCCGAGGTCGTTACACAGCCACCATCCGAGCCGGTGGACGCTGATGTGGCGATTGCGGTGGATACCGCTACGAAGCCGAGGCTTGGTGAGAATTCTCTGGTGGCGGCAGGCAAGGCGAAAGTGTGGATCAACATCGACCATCATATTTCCAATCCGTGCTACGGCGATGTGAATCTGATCGACGGTACCAAGCCCGCGACGGGGCAGATTCTTTACGAACTCATCAAGGCACTGGAGATGCCGATTCCCGAAGAGACGCGCGATGCGATCTACGTGGCGGTGTCCACGGACACGGGTTCGTTCCAATATGGATCGACGACGGCGGAGACCTACGAGATGGGTGCGGATCTGATCCGACAGGGGCTGGACGTCGGTAAAATCAATGCGGATACCTATGACAACCATCCGTATCGCCGTCTTGAGTTGATGCGGGCGTTGCTGAACACGCTGGATATTTCAGCTGATGGGCAACTCGCTCACTGGGAGCTGCTGCATCAGACACAGGTGGATCTGAAACTCCAGCCTGACGATAGCGAGGGGCTGATCGATCTGATCCGTGGCGTTCGTGGAGTGCGTGTGGCGGTGTTTTTCGAGGAGCTGGACGGTGGTAAGATCCGTGTCTCGATGCGCTCGAAGGACAAGGGAGTGAATGTATGCGAAGTGGCGCTTCAGTTCGGGGGCGGAGGACATGCATTGGCAGCAGGCATCCGTATGCCGGGGCCGATGGTGGAGGCGAAGGCGAAGGTCTTGGCTGCGCTCGGCGAGTCGATGGCTGGAGGAAATTGAATTTAAGGATAATATGAGAAGGAAAAACGAAGAATACACGGGGCCGAGCGGGGTTCTGCTGGTGGACAAGGCTCCGGATATGACGTCACACGATGTGGTGGCAATTGCGAGGCGTGCACTGAATACCAAGAAGATCGGCCATTGTGGCACGCTTGATCCGATGGCTACCGGGCTGCTGATGCTGGTGATCGGGAAAGCGACGAAGATTCAGGATCTTCTGATGAGCGAGGACAAGGTCTATGAAGGCACCCTCACGCTGGGCGAGCGCACGAGCACCCAAGATCGCCAAGGCGAGGTGCTTGAAACGCGTGAGGTGGGTGATTATTCCGAGGAGGAAATCAAAGGTGCGTTCGATGCTTTTAAAGGTGAGTATGAGCAACTTCCACCGATGGTTTCCGCGATCAAAATGGGTGGTGTGCCGCTCTACAAGATGGCTCGCAAGGGACAAGAAGTGGAGCGCAAGCTGCGGCCGGTGCGTGTCACTGGATATCAGATCAGCCGCACAGAGTTGCCGGAAATTGACTTCCGGGTGGAATGCTCGAAGGGTTTTTACGTGAGGACTTATGCAAATGACATCGGCGAGAAGCTGGGTTGCGGTGGGCATCTCAGCGCGCTGCGTCGGACGAACTCCGGGAAGTTTACCTTGGAACGTGCCGTGACGGTTGCCCAACTGAAGGAGCCGGATCCTGTGGTGCTTGCGACAGCCATGATTTCGCTGGCGGAAATTTCCCTGATGAGGGGAGCCTAGTCGCCATGCCGATACGCCTCGACAGTCTGGATGAGCTGGCTGCGCAGGAAGTGCAGCTGCATCTGGCGCTAGGGGTTTTCGACGGGGTGCACGTGGGGCATCAGGTGGTGATTTCCCGAGCTGTGGAAGCAGCGCGTGCGGAGGGGGGGAAGTCGTTTGTGGTGACTTTTTCCCCGCATCCGATCCGGGTGATCGCACCGGGGAAAGCACCGGGTGCACTGCTCGCTACGCTGGATGAAAAGGCGGAGTTGGTGAAATCCTACGGCGTTGACGGGCTGCTGGTGATCCGTTTCGACGAGGATTTCGCGAAAATGGAGGCCGAGGATTTTGTGATGAAAATTACTGAGGGAGATGTGAAAACCATCGCCGTGGGTGAGGATTGGCGTTTCGGCGCGAAACGGAAGGGAGATGTCAGCATGCTGCGGCGGATCGGAGAGGAAAGGGGATTCCGCCTAGAAGCGGTGGCACCGGTGATGTGGGATGGCGAGCGCATCAGCAGCACACGTATCCGACAAGCCATACGCGACGGGGCTTTCGGGGCAGTTGAGAAGATGTTGGGGAGAAAGTACGAGGTGGCCGGCAAAGTGATCGAGGGGAGAAAATTGGGAAGGCAACTGGGATTCCCTACGGCAAACATTGATCCAGGTGATTTGCAGATGCCGAAGGATGGTGTTTGGGCGGTGGATGTGGAAGGCATCGGGCGCGGCGTGGCGAATCTGGGGGTGCGGCCGACTGTTGGAGGGGAGAGAAAATTGCTGGAGGTGCATATCCTCGATTTCGATGGGGATCTCTATTGCAAGGTGTTGAAAATCAGTTTCCTGCGTTTCATCCGGGAGGAGCGGAAATTCGAATCGGTGGATCAATTGAAAGTGCAGATCGGGCACGATGCTGAGGACGCGCGAACGGTCGAAATTTCGCATTGACTGACAAAGTGTATTTATGAACAGTGTTCGCATGAGTTTGTGCGAATACAGAAGGTTGCGTTGGAAGCTGAGGTGGATCGAGACGCGGAAGGGAGTTGAGAAGGCGATCCGTAATTTTCGCAGAAGGGCAGTTGGGAGTCGTTCCGAGCAATTGGAGTTCCGATGGTGAGCTTGGCGGTGTCCACGCGGTCGGTGCATGTGTTCCGGTATTTGTAAGGCTTTGAGAAAAGTTTAAATTTCGCGGATTTTACGCTTACCCTTTCCACGCTGGGTGGCTATAGGTTTTCAAAACCTCTGCATGCCTAACCTGTTTCAAAAAACGCCTATGTGTCACCCTATGGTGCTAGCACTGGCTCTCGTCTCGTCTACGGCTGTGTTCGGGCAAGGGTATGGAGACGGTTCTTCGATGGCACAGAGGGAGCTAGAAAGGAGACGCATGTCGCTCGATGAGGGGCAGATGCTTCTGGAAAAAGGCGACGAGGCCTACAACGCCGCTAAGTATGAAGAAGCAGTTGCAGCATACGCGGCGGCGCGCGAAGCCTTTCCTGATGCACCGGCAACTGCCGAGTTACGCAATGCCGCAACGCTGCGTTATATCCAGGCAAGTATTGAACACGGACGCCTGCTTGCTAGAGGTGGCGATATGGATGGCGCGAAGGCTGCCGTTGATAAGGTTTTGGAAGATTCGGTTGCTCCGAATGATCCTGCAGCAAGTGTTTTCCGGGCAGAGCTTGATGACCCGATCCGATACAATCCGGCACTGACCAAGCAACATGCAGCGAATGTCGATCAGGTCAGGCGCTTACTATACACCGCGCAAGGTGCGTTTGATCTAGGGAAGTTCGATCAAGCTACTGAGCTTTATGAAGCTGTGCTCCGCATCGATCCATATAATGCCGCTGCGCGCAGGGGCATGGAACAGGTCTCCGCACGGAAATCTCCATATTACCAATCTGCTCAAGATCACACGCGAGCAGAAATGCTTGGCATGGTGGATGGTGCATGGGAGTTGCCGCTAGAGGCAGATATAGACCTGCCTGAATTGCAGGAAGTCGTTCGTACCGATTCCTTGTATCGTGAAAATGTCCTGCTGGCGAATAAGCTGAGCCGGATCATGATTCCCGACTTTAGACTTGATCAAGGGAACCTTTCAGAAGCCATTGAGCTCCTGAGGCTTCGCGCTTCTGAGAATGACACATTTGCAACTGATCCCGCACAGGCGGGGATCAATATTGCAATCGATCTAGGAGATCCAAACGGAGAATTGTCCCGCAGTATTCTTGTTAAAACCTTTGATCTTCAGGTGAGTAATGTGCCTGTTGATCAGATTTTGAAATACATCACGGAGGTTACCGGAACGGGCTTTAGGGTCGACGATTTCGCGGTGACGATTACCGCCGCTGGAGCAGGTGAAGGGGAACTCACCGCCCGAACCTATAGAGTTCCCCCTGATTTCATAAGTAATCTCGCGTCAAGCGGGGGTGGTAATCAGGAAAAGCCGGAAGATGTCTTCAATACAGACCAGGGGACAGGCGGACTGCTTGCAGAAAGGCTCGGCCCACAACAGGCTCTTGCCCAGCAGGGTGTGACTTTCCCCGAAGGCGCTTCGGCATCTTTCAATGGTGCCACCAATACCCTGAGAGTGGTTAACACCAAGTCGAACTTAGATATCATTGAACAGATTGTAGATGCTATCGCGCAGACGGAGCCGGTGTCAGTGGCTGTCAGGGTGACAATGATCAAGGTGCAGCAGAATCAGCTTGAGGAGCTAGGTTTTGATTGGATGTTGGATACTTACGAGTTCGGCAAGGATAGCTGGATTCCCGGTGCAAACCAACTGAACCTCAGTGGTGGAACGACAGGAAACGGATCCCCAATTTCCGATATTGCGGGGCTGCCTGGAGCCGTTTTCCCCACGAATCCTATCACAGCAGGCAACCGCAGCGGAGATGCGGCAATCGGCGCTAGCACGATCGATTCAGTGATTGCGGCAGGTAGTAGTAGGGGCTCGCAGACACAGAACAGGGCTCCGGGAATACTGGGAATTAGCGCCGTAGTAGATGGAGCTACTGTCCAGACTCTGATGCGAGGATTGAACCAGAAGACCGGAGTAGATCTCATGGCACAGCCATCCGTAACGACACGGAGCGGGCAAGCGGCGTCCATCCAAGTGATAGACGAATTCATCTACCCGACCGAATACGAACCACCTGAATTGCCGAATTCTGTGGGCATTACTTCTTCCGGTAGTTTTCCGGTTACGCCGGCGACTCCGACGGCGTTCGAAAAACGTGATTTAGGTATAACCCTCGAAGTGCTTCCTGTTGCGGATGCTAACCGGCGCTACGTGGATGTGACGCTCAATCCATCTATCACGGATTTCGATGGTTTTGTGAACTACGGAAGCCCCATCACCAGCACCGTGACCGATCCTGTCTTGGGGCCGACCACACAGGTCGTCACTGAGAACGCAATCCTAATGCCGATTTTCAGCACGAGTAAGACAAACAGCAATCTCTGGGTTATGGATGGATCCACTATCGTCATTGGCGGCCTCATGAAAGATGAGATTACTGATGTCGAAGACAAGACTCCGATATTAGGTGATTTGCCCATCGTTGGCAGATTGTTCCAATCCAGCGCAAAGAACCACAATTCGACGGCAATCCTGTTTCTAGTAAACGTGGAACTGCTCGACCCTACAGGGCGTCCATACAGGGATCGCTAAAAACTGAATCCCTTACGAAAGAGAATGTCTGATCCGAGCACGGAGCCCGATAAATATTCCATCGACGATATGATGGAACGCCTAAAGAAGCGTGATAGCGACGATCAGGGAGAACTGGTCACTCGTTCGGACGGAACGCAGGCGATGCGCAGACGCAAGCGCAGGAGGAGGACAGAGCAGCCCGAGAAAGGTGAGACGAAGCGCAACACCCGCATGCAGATCGCACAGATCGCTGGAGTCGTCATACTTCTTGCTGCTGTCGGGCTGGTGGCTGGTATTTCTTTGCTTTACGCGAACAGTGCATCGTTCCGCGATTCTCTGATTTCGAAACTCGAGTCTGCATCTGGGGCTAAGGTCACGCTTACACAGTTCAGAATGAACCCTGCGACGGCCAATGCGAATTCTGCTTATCTGGTATGGCCTTCAGGCAATATACTAGGAACGCTGGAGCTCGGCGGAATTGTTGCGAAGCACTCTCCTGAGAGTTTTCTGGGTCGCGTATTCACAGGAGAAGAAATCGTGGCATCAAGGGGAACCTTGGATTTGAAGGCTGCCGACACCGGAGGTGAAATTAGGCAGGTGCCAAAGCAGGAAGGAGATTCTCCGGTACGTTTCACTCGCTATTCGATACCGTCTCTGAACGTCAGGTTCGGAGCTGACCGGGGATACTGGGGTGGGTTATTGAATACCGAGGCCTCAATGTTCCCGGGTGTTTCCCCGGGGATCACGGAAATACGACTAAAAGATGGTGCGCTCAGGCTTCGTGATTGGCCAGAAATGACTCTCGACCGTGGTTACATGAAGGTTAGAAATGCGGAACTGCAAGTCCAGACGCTTCGCTTCCTCACGCCTTCTGAGGATACGAAACGTCGTAACGACAGGGGGGCTATTAATTTCTCTGGTAGCATCTCACCGATGGATTCCGGGCAACCATGCACTTTAGTCGCAGAGCTCCAGTCGTTTCCGATCCAATACCTTCTTGGTAGGGATCTCGGTCGATTTTTCCATGGGAATATCGATACCCAGGACATTCCGGATTCAAATTTCCTGACCTTCAGCCCGGATCTTCCAGAGGAGGCAAGACTTGAAGTGACGGTCACAAATTCTGTCGATTCAAGATTGGATCTCAGCGGCTTTAAGGTCTTCGCCCTGCTTGCGGCGACTCTTGAGGATGGTTGGTATGAGCTGCCTGAATTCGATGACGAGATATCACTGAAGATCAAGCGTCAGGGAGCGAGTGTGGAAGTCTCTGAGATCAATGCGGTCAAGCGTGGACGGATCATTATTCGTGGAGCTTTGCAGAACGCAGGCGGAGGGCAATTGCGAGGCACTTTACGCATCGGACTACCTGACACGACAGTTGTCGCCTCGCGTAATACCCGTCTAGACAGGATGTTCAGTGAGGTTCGGGAAAATTATCGATGGATAGAGATTAAAATCAGCGGAACTTCCGCCGTTCCTCAGGACAACTTCTTAGAACTCTTCGATCTTGCCTCAAAGGATAACGTTGTTGTCCCAGATAGGGAAGAAGCGTCGCCCGAACCGGACACCTTCGATAGTCTCATTGAAGGAGAACGCTGAGCTGTTCAAGGAAGGATCATGAAGAGCTTGCCTGCAGATGCCCAATCGGCAGCTGGGAGAGGAACCCAGCGTTTTTCGAAACGCTTGCCCCATGAGTCGGAAACGGCGATTTCATTAGTGGTCTCGTTGTAGCCGATGATCATGCAGATATGGCGGTTGTCTTCGGGTTTCTCTGATGCCGCTAGCTTCGCTGCTTTAGTGTCCATTTTCTCGCGAAAATCAGCCTTCCCCGCTGCCCGCCCGGCAGTGTTTTCATCTGCTATCTCGTTGTAGTCGTCCATCGAGCACATGCTCCACATCACTGGTGAGCCTTCGTCGATGTAGCGCTTAATATCGCGAATCTTGAGGTTCTTGATTTCGTCTTCCTTGGTGCGCCTGCCTTTGCGATAGACGGCTGATTTCACGTTTTCGAGGAGTAGTTCGACCACTGTTCCGCCGCCAGCTTGGCTCTGGCCTACCATGGCGAGCAAATACATGTCCGCATCAATGCCCATGGTTCGCATGGCACGCTCGAAGGTAGCGGGTACGCAGTAGCCTTTAGGCCCCTGATCCACCATGGGGATTTCAGAAATGTAAACGTCGCCGTTTTCTTCGTGGACGATGTTGTCGATCAGGCGTTTTTTGAGTTCAGCATCTGACATGCGCTCAGATTTTCCGTCGTTGTCTGCCATTTCGGTGGAGACGATAGAGAGGGAGACGTATTCACCTTCTTCGTTGGAGAGTAGGAAGGAATGGTCATTCCAATCCCACCGCTTGATCGTCCGGCGTGTGCCGCTTTCCCCGTAGCGTTGCTCGGTGGATTCTCCGAGGACGGATGTGATGGCGCTCGAAACCGTCTTTTCATCAAGGTTCATGGCTTCCTCCAGTGAGCCGGGCTCCGGGGCGCCGCTGTTCTTGAAGTGATCCTGCGCGAAGCCTGCGGTGCTCCCGTAGTCGCCCTTGTTCGCGTAGACGACAGAAATGTTTTCCACTTTCCCGTCATCATCCGAATAGAGGGCGACGGAGTAGGGCATGGCACCGAAAAGGGTATATCCTTGGACAAAAGAGGAATACAGCCGCCAGCTCTTGCCGTGTTTCGAAGTTGATTCTGGCTTGAGTTTGAGCGACTTGGCGACGGTCTCCGCATCGAGCCGAGAGAAAGCATTGCCGTTGGCGAAAGCCAAGCCGACAGCTTTGTTGATTTTTGCCGCATCGTCGTATGTTCCCGATGCTGTATTTCTGATAAAATCTTGGTCTTCCTTGCTGAGGAAATCTAGGGGTGTATCAAAAACGTCCCCGTCGACGCCGCGCAATGTGACGATCTCACCCTTGAGTCCCTCGAAACTGGCCTTAATTTCAAGGTCATTGGAAGCATTTCTGAAATTGCGCAGCTCGGCTGCTTGGGAAATGCCGCACAAGCACGCGATAATCGCGCCAGTCAGGTTTTTTTGGGTCACCCCTGAATCATCCTCCACGTCAGGAAAGGGTCAATCAGAGATTTTCTTTCCCTGTGCGGCAATGATGCGTGAGTAGAGGCCAACTTCCGGGGTGGCTTTCCTTGTGAGGGTGAGATCATTATCGAGATCGACGTAATAGAGGCCAAAGTCAGTGTTCGGGTCGAACGGGTGCCCCCACTCACGATTTGATGTGATCGACCACCAGTTATAGGCTCGGACGGGGACTCCTGATTCGATTGCCTTCGCAACCTCAGCGAGGTGTCTCGTCATGTATTCCGAACGGCTGATGCCTCCCGCGCTGGGTGTGCAGCCATTTTCCACGATAAGAAGTTCCTGCCCAGGAAACCAGCGGCTGAAGCGTTTCAATGCATGGAAGAGTCCACGCGGCCACACGGGGGCTTTGAGAAAACGCCCGCGAGCGGCATCTTCAAGCAGGCGGAAGCGGTGGAGACGGTGCGTTGGTAGACCCCAGTAGTAGTCGAGGCCGATGAAATCCTGCGCTCCGATTGCCTCAGTTGGGCAGAGTTCTTCGGCAAGCCGCCCGGAGATGCCGAGATACCACCAGTTTGCATTGGCGATAAGACTCGTAGTCCCCCAGAAGCGCCACGCCCAGTTCAGCCAGCTGGATTTGGTTTCCAGCTCGGCAAAGCGTTCGGAGGGATCCACTGGAACAATTTCGAGACTTGATTCATCTCCGAGAATGCGTTTCGCGATAAGGCGCGCGAGCCGTATTTCCAGACCCTCGGCGGTGGTTTGTTCGGAAATACCTGGTGCGTCTGTCCGTATGCCGATGCGTATTTTACCCCTTCGGCGCACCCGGCGCAAACCTCGCCCAGCCTCCATGATGCCGGGTAGGCCATCGGAGCCCTCGAATACCTCATGTAGCGAAACTGGTAGGGGAGACGTATTCAACACGTCTTCCGGCTCGGAAAGCCAAGTTACATCGCAATAGCCCGCAAGGTCGTTCTGGAAATCCAAGATCGCACGATCCACATGCTCGAGCAGTTGGGTGTGTCCGTGCGGTGCGAGAACCACGTAGTGCTCGTCGCTGAGGCAGGTTTTCAGGAAACGGAAGCGATTCCTGTTTTCTAACTCGTGGGGCAGGAGAAATAACGCGTCGCCATGCAGTGCATCCACGGCTCCAAGATCGAGCGAGCTACGGGCATCATCGTAGTTCCTAAAAAGCTGTTTTTTTGATGTGGCGGGGAGGTCGCGGGGCCATGCGCGCGGTTGGTTTCCGATAGCGAGCACCCCCACTTTTTTTCCTGCGAGAGATTCCATATCATTGCCTTCGAAGTTTTCCTTCACGATGACTGCCTTGCCGGTGCGGAGGTAGGGATCGCTAGTTTCGAAACGGAGACTTTCATCCATCGTCACACCGCCGATCAGGAGGTCGATATCGCCGCGTTCGCTGACAAGCGGTCCCTTGGTGGTGAATTTGAAAAGCGCCTCGCCAAGCCCACGGTGGCAAGCCCCCCAGTCGAGGAGTTTCTGGAGCCAGATGGGAAAGCCGGTGACGAGCGGGTTTACGCCTACTTGTGAGTCTGGCCGCAGTGCCTTGATTTTTTCGCGCGCGCGTGCATGAGCGAGGAAAAGATTCGGGACGAGTTTTCCCACTGCCTCCGCCTCGGCATCGACCGGCGCGCCGCGCGGCAGGCCGGGGGGCATGTAGTAGCGGTTCTGCCACCAAGGTTTGATGTAGCCGAAGGTGAGCTGACTGGGCTCGTTGAAAGTGATCCACCAATCGACTTTTTCACCGAAGGTGGAGGCGATCTTATCTGCGTATCTTGCGAAGAGATCGGGAAAATCTTGTCCGATCATACCACCATGATCCCGCTCCAGCCACACAGGCCAGACGAAGTGATGGAGCGTGACCATCAGCTTCATGCCGTGACTAAGCACGCAATCGGCGAGTTGGCGGTAATGGTCGATGGCGGCCTCATCGAATTTCCCGCACACCGGCTCCACGCGTGCCCACGCAATGGAGAAACGGAAGAGCTTGCAGCCCATCGCAGCGGCGGAGGCGATGTCTTCCTCGTAACGTTTCCAGAAGTCGGTGCCTCGTCCACGCGGCGTTAGGCTCTGACAACGTTCCCACAGATCCCAAACATCCTCCCTCTCAGGGTCATGGCTTTCCACCTGATGATCGGCATTGGCGGTTCCGAAAAGGAAGCCCTCGGGGAATCTGGGATATGATGGATCAGGCAACGACCGAAGCTAGGCTGAGTTTCCGGCTTGTCAGCAAAGATGTGGAGGAAGAATTCCTATGCCATCGCGGGAAAGCTGAGTGGGGATTACACCAACTTTTCCCGGATCGCGCGTGCCACCGCAGCAGCACGTGTATTCACCTCCAGCTTCTTGAATAAATTGCGAGTGTGAGTGTCTGCCGTGTGGATGCTCACCTCTAGTCGCTTCGAAATCTCCTTCGCTGACATTCCTTTGACGATCAAGCCCAGGATTTCACTCTCACGCGGGGAAAGTGATACTCGCGTCGCCGTCTTCGTCAGCTTTGCTAGCAAATTCACCACGCTCGCAGCTACCGTCGGAGACATCGGAGCTCCGCCGTCCGCCGCATGATGGATAGCCGCTACGATTTCCTCCGGTCTCGCCGTCTTCACCAAGTAGCCGCATGCCCCGGCGCTGATCGCGGCTCTGATTTTCTGCTCATCTTCGAATACCGTCAGAATCACCACCCGACATTCTGGTGCCAGTTCCATAATCTCCGCAATCACCTCCAGGCCGCTCCGTCCCGGTAGCCCCACATCCAGTAGCAGCACCCTAGGCTTCTCTTCCGCTCCAGCTTCGCGCAAGGCATTGAGCATCGCCTCAGCGTTCGCAAAATCCTGTGCCCCCGCGATTCCCCTCTCAGGCACGCACAGTCGCATCAGTGTCCTCCTGAATAAATCATGATCTTCCACCAGCCACACCAAGAGATTCTGCGTTGTTTCTGCTATTTGGGGTAATGTATTCATTGTCTTTTTGATGGGTTTACTTTTCTCCAACGCCGGGCACGCGGTATTTCCAGTCTCACCACCGTGCCTACTCCCGGAGATGATGAAAAGTCAAAGTTCGCCCGTAGCCCGGCAGCGCGCTCCTTGAGATTGCCTAAGCCATGACCGGTGCTCCGCATTTTTTGATCAAAGCCGCAGCCATCATCTGCAATTTCCACCCACAACCCTTCGGGTATCGCTTTTAAATAAAACCTCACTTTTCGCGCCCCCGCATGTTTTGCGATGTTGTGCAGGACTTCCTTGCAGAATAGGTAAATCTCCCTTCGTGTCTCCAGATCCGGCTCCACTTTCAGCGTCCCGTCCGGCAGCCGGCAATCCAGCTCCACGCCGCGCAATAATCGCTCGGCAAGTTTTTCCATAACCCCTAGCCAGTCGCTCGTCGCGCCACCTCGCCCTCCGCCCAGCACTTCCACCATGTCTCGCATAGAATCCGCACTCTCCCTTGCCACTCGCTCGATTTCGACCAAATCCTCGCGCATCTGTCCCTGATCATATTTTCCTTCCACCGCGAAAGCGGAAATCAATGCGATGCTCCCTAGGTTCGAGCCAATTTCATCATGCAAATCCCTTGCTAGGCGCTCGCGGTGCCGCTCCCGGTCGGTTCGCCTTTGTCGATTCACACGCAAAAGCATAATCCCAGCCAGTAAACCAACACCGCAGGTTACGCCAACGCTCCCCCCCAGCAAAATCCGCTCACCTAGCGCCAAAAGGGTAGCTCTCTTCCCCTTGAGCCCAGCGCGCCGCACTTCTAGCTGCCCACGCCGCACCAATCCATCAATCCACTCCGGCAGCTCCAGAAAGTGCCCGCTTCTCATCAGCCCGTCGGTAAGCGCCGCACGCCCCCATTTCTCATTCTCCAGAGATTCCTCGCAAATCACCTTCGCCCCCACCGCCACATTTTTCCCGCCGGAATATGCTTGGATCTCCCCTAGTGCAAACAACGGATTCCCGGATCCCATCCGCAGATGCGTCGCCTGGACACGGATGTATCGCACCTCTTCGCTCCCGGTAGGATAACATTGTAAATTCTGCCCCGGCGAGAGCAACGCCTCCTGCCGCTGGTCGTGGATGATGAAATCATTCTTTCCATCAAGCGTCTTCGCCGTGGACACCGCAAATTTCGATGGAAACCCATAGCCGAACTGCCCCGGCATCTCGTGCTGCCACGCCGGCGCGATGCGCACCTCATCCAGACGAACCTCCCGTCCCAGATCCAGAGTCACCGTCTTCACCGTATCCGGGTTGTCTGCGTCCTCACTGCACCATCCCAGAAGCTGCCCGCCGGGTGGCTCCACTGGCAAGCCCAGCGGGGTGACCATGTCCAACAGGTTATTCCGAGCCCACGTGGGTTTTAACTCGCGGGAGCTAGATGCCGTCACTGCACCACCGAGGGCGACATTCTGGTTTCCCTTCAACACCATCATCTCAGCCAATGCCAATAACTTCGGCTCTTCGTCATCAGGCTGCGAGATCACGGTCAGACGTATCCTTCCGATCCGAATTCCCGGAGGACACTTCACCACCACCGGATACAAACCCGGATTAGGGAAATCACCCCCGGATTCGTCGGCCAAAAGCACGACTGCCCCCTCAGCATCCATCGCCTCAAGCTTGAATCGACGCGGAAATCCATGCCCAGACACCGATTCCTCACGCCCCTTCGCCAACATGGGAAACAGAACCACCCGATCCGCCTCCACCGTCTCGGGCAATTCAATCTCCACCCACATGTCCTCGCCTTCCTTCACCAGCCCTGTTTGGAAACCCCGCGTCATCCCGCTGTTAATATTGAGCGGCACTGGCAGCACCTCTAGCTCGCTATCGATTTCTTCAATCTCGCTACCGATCTCTCTCAGTTCCGGTGAAAGCAAAATCGTCAGCCTCTCCACCCAGTCCGGCTCCTCCGCCACTCCAGGCAACGCCGCAAACAGCCATACCCCGAGTGCCGCTCCCTTCTGCCATGCCGATTTCCCTACCATTTCTCTCCGATCATCTATCTCTGGCCTGCCTATCGCAATCCTCTATATTCCTCAATCGCTGCCTGTATGGGCGATGTCGAGCTAAGAGGATTTCTGACCAAATTCATCTGGATTCCACCACAAAGAGGGGTGGTAGGACCGCGGGTCTTCAGCCCGCCCCACTGCAACAGCTCAGTGCTACGGGGCGAGCTGAAGACTCGCGGTCCACGGAATATGATACGGTAGTGAAAATTAGAACGAGGGTCGCGTATTCTACCGCTCGGCATCACAGCTGCAGAAGGCTCTCGGAATGTTGTGATGCTTGAGAAAAAACGCACGGACTTTTGGTAAACGGCCTATCTAAAAAAAGAGGAATTTTGCGTTTTTGCGAAAATATTTTTTTCGACCGCTTTGAAACCTGCTCATCAGAAATCCCCCTGATTTGATCGTTTTTTGGCACCCTCACTAATTTTTGTGAGGTGACAACCCTGAGAAAATTCATACTATCGCCTTCTGCCAGCGGTGTATCTCCCTCCCAAAGAAGGAGTGCTTCCCATAGGAATATCCAATAATGCTTATGAAACCCACTAGAAATAAACTACTACTCTCCTCCATCGTCCTCACCGGCATGGCGGCTTCCGCCTCTGCTGACACCATTGTATGGGATGGCCTTGGCGACGGTAGCACATACACCGACGGAAACAACTGGGGTGGCACAGCCCCCACTGATGACCTCACTACTGACATTGCCCAGCTCACTGGCGATACCGTGACTCTGGATGTTGATCGACAGGTGAGCGGTTTGGATATCAACGCAGCAACCACGCTGACCGGCACGGGAACGCGCCTGACTCTGGGTACCGGTGGTCTCACTGGGGCTGCAGATCTCACACTCAGCGGCGGCGTCATTCTCAGGACCGGAACAGTGTCTAGTGCTACGGGTGGAGTTACGATCGACGGTTCTGTCTTAGAGGTCGCGACAGCCGCTCAGGGCTTTATTGGAACTGGCACCGTTACCCTTGATAACGGTGGTATGATTTTCGACGCAACCAACCAAAACCTCAACATGAGCAGCACAACCAGTATTGTTCTTGGGGCAGGTGGCGGAGTTTTTCGAAATGCGAGTAACAAGGCCTTTTACGGTCTAGGTAATGCTGTCATTTCAGGTGCTGGCCAATTGACACTCGATGGTGGGGGTAGCACGAACTATGCAGGCAATAGCCGCATTCAGATTTCGAGCGGAGGCAATGCCAATACCTTTACCGGTGGCACGCTCATGACCAACAAGGCGAACGTTCAAGTCAACAATGATGATGACTTCGGTGCTGTGGCTGGTAAGGTGACTATCGACGACGCACGATTCGTTACAGAAAACAATATCAGTTTTGATGCAGCTCGCGAGTTTGAAATCGCTAGTGGTGGAGGCAGAATCAGCCTCAACAATAAGACATCAACGATCAATGGCCTCCTGTCCGGTTCGGGCGACTTGACTATCGATGGTCAAATCAGAAATGACAATGGTGGTTCACCAGGTGGCATCCTTAACATCACCAGTGTAGGCAATACCTTGACTGGCAATGTAACGATTGGAGAAAATACTGTAGTTCAGTGGGGGCAAAACTCCCAAGCTATTGGTAACAACGTGCAGGTCACTCTCGATGGTGGCACGATTGGAGCCAACGGTAATGCTCACCTTGATCTGGGGGCCATTACCAATATTGTTCTGACTGAGAATGGCGGCACCCTTCGCCAACGAAGCGGCAGAAATATCTACAACCTAAATAATAAGGTTATATCAGGTGATGGCGCACTGACCCTTTCTGGAACCGGAGGTCACTCGGGTCGTATTCAGATGGAAACATCGAACAACACCTACACTGGCGGTACGATCCTCAACGAGGGAGTCCTCGTGAGATTCAACAGCAATGACTCCCTAGGAGATGCAGCTGGTTCGATCACATTCGACAATGGCACAATGCAAAACAACGATTCGAATCTTACTCTAGGTGATCGCGCTATCATAATTGAAGATGGCGGCGCTCGAATCATCGCAGGTTGGATCAATAGAAGCATTTCGAGCACTGGAGTCGTCTCCGGCACTGGTAAGTTGGAAGTTGTAAACGATAACAGCGTCGTCCAACTCGGAGGTGGCAGCAACACCTATAGCGGTGGCACGGATGTTAACGGCACACTATGGTCGAAAACGGGTTCCATCGGCACAGGTGATGTGACTCTGAATAATTCCAATACGGCTCGTGGTCATCTTAAGAACTGGGAAGGCGCGACTACGCATAGTAACAATATCATCATCGGCACCGACGGTGGCACTTTGAGTGCTGGTTGGAGCTCGGCTCTAACTTTAACTGGTGAGCTTTCTGGAGATGGCAATCTGAGAATTCAAGGTGACAGCGGAACCGTTGTTCTCTCGAATGCTTCAACCAACTATGCTGGTGACATTGTCCTAGAGGATGCTACCTCCAGATTGTCATTGGCAGGTGGAACTTACAGTGGAGAGATCAGCGGCGATGCTGCTTCAACGCTTACCATCACTGGAGACGTCACACTCGAAGGCGCCAATACGCTTACCAGTGCTAGCAGCGTCACTAGCGGCAACACACTGATCATCAACGGATCTTCCAGCAGCACGCTTATCACGGTTGATTCCGGTGCTACACTCGGTGGTTCCGGCACAGTTGCAGCTGCTACTGTCAACGGCACACTGGCCGTCGGCAACAGCCCCGGCTCGATGACCTTCGGTACGCTGACTCTCGCGGGCACTACGATTATGGAAATCGATGGCAATAATGGCGCAGGCGTCACAGGAGGTCATGATGAATCCATCGTCACTAGCGCACTCACCTACGGCGGTGCACTCACCCTCGACATTGGCACCATGTTCAAAGAAGGCAGTTACTCGTGGACTCTGTTCAATATCACTGGCAGCGAAACAGGAGACTTCTCCAGCGTCGCTCTTGCTGACCAGTATTCCGGTAGCTTTGTCTTCGACTCCAGTGATATTTGGAATTACTCCACCGCCACGGAGACATGGTCATTCACCCAGTCCACTGGCGTGCTCGACCTCACCGTCGTCACCGTCGTCCCCGAGCCTTCCGCAGCACTGCTTTGCGCATTGAGCCTTCTCGCTCTGCTTCGCCGCCGCCGTGCCTAATCAATCATCAAGAAGAAGCTCTTAGCTTTTTCAAGATTTCAGGAAGCCGCCAACCCGCAGGTTGGCGGCTTTTTTGCGCCTGAAAGCCTCGGATTTCCCTTTGTTTTGCAATAAAATCGACAGAAATCCCCGAATTTTGCTCACTTTGCCCCACCTCACTAATTTTCGTGAGGTGACAAACCTACAAATTTTCATAGTATGAAGTAGGTCTAGATGAATCTTCATAGAAAATCCCCATGAAATCCAAACCTAAGAGCAATAAACTTAGCAGTAATATCCCCGCCATCGGCCTCGTGCTTTCTCTTGCCGGCAGTCACACGCTTCAGGCGCAAACCTCCATACAGAATCTCAATCCTGCGGCAGTAACTCAAACCGTAACTTCCACCACTGGATCTGCCACACTCACCGTAGCGGACGGAACCGCATACTCTGTGGGCGATATCATTCGCTTCACCGATGTTGGTAACACTAGCCCTTTTGGTGGTGCGGCCAATTATTACATCGTCAGTGTGAGTGGTAACGATATCCAAGTATCCACTACTCCAGGGGGTGCTGCAGTTAATGCTACAGAGACCCATGCTGCTGGCGCAACCCAGCTCAGCCAAGACTTGTCGAATGCTGCCACATGGACTGGTGGCAATGTTCCTGACACCAATAGCGAGATCATGCTCCTCAATAGTTCGAGCGGATCAGTTCCTGCCTTCATCGTGACGCAGGATCAAACCATTTATGGATTCCAATACAACGGCTCAGGATCTGATCTTGTGCTCGCAAGTGGTGCCGATGGAACAGACCTCCACACCCTCACTTTTGCGACCAACAACGCATCCACTCCCAAAATCTCTTTCACTTCAACCGCCAGAGTTGTCCGATTTGGAACCGGCAATGGTGAGGCACTAAAGTTGGGTGGCACCCAGGGCTTGATCTTCGACGGCAGAACCGGCGGCGCGATCACCGGCACGGGAGTCGATGCAATCTCCACGAATCCTGCGAAGAATTTCCGCCTGAGTGAAGTTGATTGGTCGGAATTCAGCGGAGGCGTCACCCTTGAGCGAGGGGAAATCAATATCCAAGGGACAGCTGGCAATCTTCCGACCAACCAGACCTTGACTGTGGGCAACGCCCAGACCACCACGAACAATACCTTGGCGCACCTCGCCATGGGCAACTTCGGTCAGACGGTCGATGGCCTGAACGGCACCAGCTTGGGCCGCATTTCCGGCAACAGCACCCTGAGCGTCGGGAACTCCAACGGATCGGGCGACTATGCGGGAGTCATCGGTCGTGGCATGGCCGCCGGCGACACCAACACGAACCTCGTTAAAAACGGAAGCGGCACTCAGATCATTTCCGGCATCATGGTTGGCGGAGGCAACGTGGTCGTGAATAACGGCACCCTCGCCTTTAGCGGAACCAACACTTACACGGGTAACTCGACTGCCAATACAGGCGGCACCCTGCTCACCACAAAAGCGGCTGCATTGTCCGGTTACACCACCGCTGCAAAGGTCGTCTTCAACGGCGGCACCGTCGGCGTGCAAGTGGGAGGTAGCGGATGGACTACGGGAGAAGTGGATACCTTGCTCACCAACGCCACCAAAACCAGCGGAAGTCTCGGTATCGACACCACCAACGGCAATCTCACCCAGTGGAAAGCCTTCACTTTAGGCGATTTCGGCGCACTTGGTCTGTCTAAGCTAGGTGCCAACACCCTCACGCTGGACTCCGCAAACACCTACACCGGTGCCACCGTCATCAGTGGGGGCACCCTGCAACTGGGTGCCGGCGGCTCGACCGGATCGCTTGCAGCCGGCAGCGCAATCACGAACGACGGCAATTTGGCCATCAACCGCGACAATCTTGTTGTGCAAGGCACTGACTTCAGTGGTGCTGCCATCTCGGGCACTGGCTCTGTTACACAAAGTGGCTCCGGTGCCACTAGGCTCAACATATCGAACTCATACACAGGCGGAACCACGTTAAATGCTGGTGTCCTCTCCTACGGTGCCAATGGCGCATTCGGTGCTACTAGTGGCGACCTCACCATCAATGGCGGTCGCATCGGTGCCGGTGCCGGGAACCTGACGATTGCCAATAACGTTGTCGTTGGTGGAAACTTCGCGATAGGTGCTGATACCGCCCTGCAAGGCAGCTCATCTGGTCTCGACATATCGGGTAACGTGAACCTCGGCGGCGAGACTCGTGAAATTACCGTCAGGAGAACGGCTGGCATTTCCGGAATCATCTCCAACGGTGGACTCACTTTCATTGGCACTTCAGATGATGCTGGCACTGCAAACGCCGGACGCACCTTGACTCTGGGTGGCGCCAACACCTACTCAGGTGCGACCACCATTCAGTCGGGAACTCTGGTTCTCGGAGCCACTGGCTCCATCGATAACACCAGCGGTGTCTCCCTCGGAACGAACGGCACATTCAATGTCTCCGCGAAAGGTGGCTACACCGTGAGCAACCTCTCCGGCACCGGCTCGGTGATCGGTGGTTTGACCGTTTCCACCCAGCTTGCCATCGGCAACAGCCCCGGCACAATGAGCTTCACTGATCTAACACTCACCGGAGCCACAACCACGGTAATGGAAATCGATGGCATTGCTGGCGCAGGCGTCACTGGAGGCCATGACCAAGCCAGCGTGTCTGGTGCCCTCACCTACGCAGGTGCGCTCACCCTCGACATTGGCACCATGTTCAAAGAAGGCAGTTACTCGTGGACTCTGTTCAATATCACTGGCAGCGAAACAGGAGACTTCTCCAGCGTCGCTCTTGCTGACCAGTATTCCGGTAGCTTTGTCTTCGACTCCAGTGATATTTGGAATTACTCCACCGCCACGGAGACATGGTCATTCACCCAGTCCACTGGCGTGCTCGACCTCACCGTCGTCACCGTCGTCCCCGAGCCTTCCGCAGCACTGCTTTGCGCATTGAGCCTTCTCGCTCTGCTTAGCCGCCGCCGCGCCTAATATTATCCTCATGAGGGAGCCGCTTGGCTTTTTCAGGAATTCAAGAAACCGCCAACCCGAGGGTTGGCGGTTTTTTTTGGCTGAATCTTCAAAAATAGTGACAAGTATCTCTAGGTGTTGATACTTCTAGCTAGTTTCTCGCTATATGCGTGAAGTGCCAACTCAACAACGATACTTAGTATAGATGTCAATCTAGACGAAAGGCGTATAAAAACCCCATGAAACCCTCGAAAAGCAAATTACTCATCTCCTCCATTGCCCTCACAGGCTTAACGGTATCCGCCTCTGCCGCTCCCATCACTTGGGATAATTCAGGCACGGATTTCGCCACCGATGCCAACTGGTTGTTAGGAACGGCCCCTGCCGACAGCGATGCCACAGACACAGCTATCTTTACCGGGACACCGACATTCCAGCCAGACCTCGCCGCAGGCCGCAGCATCAACGGCATTGATTTCCAGTCCGGCGGCTGGACTCTTAGCGGAGCAGGCTTACTAACTGTAGGCTCCGGCGGTATCACCGGCACCGGGGTCAACACCATTTCCGCCACCTTGGCGCAGACAGGCAACACAACTTACTCCTCGGCCACAGCCGGCAATCTTATTCTCTCAGGCAACGGGAATGCACTTGGTAATTTGACCGTGACCGACGGGACACTAACTCTCAATGGAACCGGTAACTCAGCGACGGGATTGTCGGGTAACAGCACCAGTACCCTTGAACTTGGATCTGGTTCGGATCTCACGATCAATGCGTCAACGAGTAATACCTTTAATGGTCGCCTAATGGGCTCGGGTAATCTTACCATCAATGCTGCAGGGCAGACACAAACCTTCGGCAACGTTCTCAGTGAATACACCGGATTCACAGTGATAGCTGCCGGCACTCTTCAGTCGAATGGAGCTGGCGGATCGAATGCCTTGGGTGGCAATACCCGGGGGGACTCAGGACTTCCTGCTCCAGCACTCGGCGGAGCTATCCAAATTGGTGACAACAGCAACCAAGATGCAACACTCTTCATCTCCGGCTATTCCAGTCTTAAGTCCAATCAGGACATTAGCGTCGTTGGCAGCGGAGCCCACCTTCTCACCGCCAACAATAACAATACCGGGCAGGTGACTTTCACCGAGGACATCACTCTCAATAACGCCAACCTTTCGGTTCAGCATACCGGAAGATCGGGCTACCGAATGGTCGGCGCGATTACTGGCACCGGTGATCTTGTATTTCTTGGAAACACGGCGGATACCCGTGCTTCGAACAACATCGATGTTCGAACACAGATCAATACCGTCGGCACTATTTCCAACAATGGCACGGGCAACAATAGCCTCTTCATTAATGGGGGCAACGGGGGCTCGATTGGCGCGAACGTGACTGGTATTATTCAAAATAATGTCTCTGCGAACCCCGGTCTACTCGTCTCAGACTTCATCATCGGCTCGAACAACACGAACTTCATAGGAACCGCCGACGTGGTAGCTGGCACCATGCGTCTTACCAATGGTGGCGCGCTGAATGCCAACAACACGGTTTCGGTGAGTAATGCGGGTACGCTTGACGTCCAGAGCAACGTGACCATCGGCGGCCTTAATGACGGCACTGGTGCTGGAGCAGTCACTAACCAAGGAGCTGCGGATCAGACTTTGAATCTGGGAGGAAGCGGAACCTACGACTTCTCCGGCGTGATTCAGGATGGAGCCACCAACAAGCTTAGCGTGAGTACCTCCGGCACCGGAATTCACACACTCTCCGGCACCAACACCTACACCGGCCAGACGACGATTAACGGCGGCACCTTGAAACTGGGCAGTGCGGCGGCGATGAGTGACCAAACCCTGTCCTTTGATATCACCACGACGAACGGAGCCAATACTGCTACGGTAACTCCCGGAACAGCGATTAATGTAGGTATGGTTGTCGCGGGAGCCGGCCTAGATGCGAATACACGGGTGGACACCTACAATTCCGCTACAGGTGAAGTGAGGCTGAGCCGAAACGCCACTGCTGACGGAACCGTTTCAGGCAGCTTTGCCGGAACAATCGATCTGAATGGAGGCGGCACCCTCGATCTCAACGGTCAAACCATTACCAAACAATTCAGTGACAATGGTGGCATCATCATCAACAGCAACATCTCGGTTGCCGCTGAAATCTCCAGCGAGATGGTGAACCTAGCCAACCCAACCTTTGACGGCGCTGGAGACATTACGATCGGCAATATCTTCCGAACCAACGGCGTGACGCGTCGGATCACCAAGAATGGTAGCGGCACTCTTACCCTTGGAGGAGACCAAGCCAACAACCGCTACGGCTTGACGGTGAATGGTGGTGATGTATTGCTCAATAAGGCCGATGGAGTGGATGCAGTTTCACGCTTCGCGCTGATCATGGAAAACGCCTCCAGTACGGTGACGCTTCTGGCAAACGAGCAGATCCACGACGGCACTGATGGTGGGGGCTTGCACGAAATCAATGCAGGCACACTTGATCTAAACGGATTCAATGAAACCCTTGGTTACGTCACCACGACAAATGGAACAGGGGTGGATGCTTTTGTAACCAACAGCAATGGTGGAACCACTTCTACTCTTACACTTAAGGGCAATGCGGAAGTCGCAAACTACCTAGGAGCGATCACTGGCAATCTCGCCCTCGTGAAGGACAATACCAATACGCAAGTCCTTTCCGGAGCTAACACCTACACAGGTGGAACGACGGTTGCCCGTGGAACCTTGGCTCTCGGCAGCGGTGGTAGCATGGCCGTTACTAATACTCTGATTCTGGGAGCCGGTGGTAACTCAGGCACCTTCCAATTGGGCGACGCTACAGCGGCCGTTAACACCACCGTCACTAGCCTCTCGACATCTGGCACAGGCAACGCGAATGCTGTCGTCGGCGGCCATGGAACTAATAACTCAGTGCTGACAGTGAACTCAGCCGACCCTACCATCGACACATACGGTGGATTCTTGGGTGATGGGGTTGCCGGAGATACCGATGCCAACCGCTTGAGTCTTGTCAAGCAGGGCACAGGCTCACTGCGACTCAACTCAGCCAACACCTACAATGGTGGAACCACGATTGATGATGGTGTCCTCTCCTACGGTGCTAACGGCGCATTCGGAACCGGTGACGTCACCATCAATGGCGGACGCATTGGTGTCGGTAACGGTGGTCTGACCTTGGCGAACAATATTATCGCTGGAGGAAACTTTGCGATCGGCACTGAATCCGCCTTGTCCGGCAACGCATCCGGCCTCGCCATTTCTGGTGATCTAGACCTCGGCGGCGAGACACGAGAAATCACCGTCAGAAGAACCACGAGTATTTCCGGAGTCATCTCCAATGGTGGGCTCACTTTCATCGGTGTCGGCAGTGGCGATGCCGCCGATGCTGGCCGCACCTTGACCCTCACTGGAGTCAATTCCTACACCGGCGCGACTAACGTAACTAGTGGCACTCTGATCATCGATGGCAACATTGTTACCAGCACGCTCACGACTGTAGCATCAGGCGCAACGATTGGTGGTTCCGGCACCACGGGAGCATTGACGATTGATTCGGGCGGCTTCCACAACCCGGGCAATAGCCCAGGTATTATGAATGTTAATGGGAACTACAGCCTCGCTGGTACGCTCATTGCCGAGATTGAGGGTAATACCGCTGGAATCGGTGGATACGACCAAGTCAATGTGACGGGAGATGTGGTCATTTCTGGCTCCTTGAGCGCGATGTTCACGGGAGGCACTTACACCGCCGGTGACCTTCTCTTCCTAGTGACGAATGATGGAACAGATGCGATCTCGGGAGCCTTTACCGGCCTGAATCAAGGTGACGTAGTAACCAACTCCGGTGGATTTGATTGGGTAATCAGCTACCTAGCAGACAGTGTTGGAAACAGCTTTACAGGTGGCAATGATATCGCCCTCCAAGCGGTTCCTGAGCCTTCTGTTGCATTGCTTACTTGCTTAGGTGTGCTAGCTCTCCTTCGCCGCCGCCGCGCCTAATTCATTATCTGGAGGAAGCTTCTTAGCTTTTTCAAGAATTCTAAAAGCCGCCAACCCTCGGGTTGGCGGTTTTGTTTTTTATCGGCATCGCCGCAGGCTGCCATACCCCGAATATGGCCCAGGCAGGGCGATCAAACAAAAACCATTCCGCTGAGGTCACTGGGAAAATGGGATAAGGAACTGCTAAAGAAGGAATATGGAGCAAGGACTTTCGAGGAACTGGTGAATTTGTTTGGCAATATCCATTCCTGATTTCCTGCCTTCCTTATTCCAACCCGCATCGATCCGTTCATCTGAAAATTCCAATGAGGAAGGCAGGAAAAGAGCGCATGGACGCCACTGGATATAGCAGAGTAATTCTTGGCTCTGCCCTAGCTTGTGTTTTCCTGGCTTAATCGCCCTGCGCGGCATCACTAATTTTTGTGAGGTGACATTCCTGCGGTATTTTATACCCTAGGACACTCCTTAAAGACCACCAATGGCAAATACCAATGAAACCCACCAAACACAATCTACTCCACTCCGCCATCGCCCTCACCGGCATGACGCTCTCCGCCTCTGCCCTTCCCATCACTTGGGACAACTCAGGCACAGATTTTAACGCTGGCGCTAGCTGGGATGGTGATGCCGCCCCTGGTGTCGACGATGTCGCAACCTTCGACGAAGCCGCCGTGACCCAGCCGGGTCTCACTGCCGATACCTCTGTCCTGGGTGTGAACTTCACGGCTGGCGGCTATACCCTCAGTGGTGCCAATACCCTTACCGTGGGAACGTCAGGCATCACGAATGGAGCCGGCCTAACCAACACGATCTCGTCAGCGTTGACTCTAAGCGCGGCAAATACGGTCACAAATGGCGCGGGTTCGCTCCTGACGCTGGGCGTCATTAATACAACGGGTGGCCTCTCCATTGGCGGCGGAGGTACGGTTCTCCTCAGTGCGAATGGTGACGGCACTCTTGTCGGCGGAGTGACCATCGGCACCGGAACCACGGTGCAGATCGGCAACAATCGGGCGACGGGCGCAAATAACCAAGCCCTCACGATCAACGGCGGGACAATTTCCACTGATGGAATCAGTCGAAATTTGCAACAGAACGGAGCACGCGTCGTCACCATCTCAGGAGGCGCAACTCTTCAAGGCATCAATAATACCGGTCTCGGACGGATTGGAAATATTAACGGAAGTGGGGGGCTGACCATCACCATTGACGGAACTGCTGGAGCTGCTTCCCAGTTCTTCCTGGATGGAACCGGCAGCAGCTATACAGGAGACACAACCATATCGAATGGGGCGATCGCGAGAGCCAAAGGCAGTGGTGTGTTTGGCAACACTGCCGGTACCGTTACACTCGATAACGCTAGCATCATCTCCAATGGTGCGAACCAAAACTACGCTTCAGGCCGTATCTACAATATCGGCGCAGGCGGAGCACTCCTTCGTGCCGGTGATAGCAACGAAGGCAGCGTGGACACCTATTCCAACGTTCAAGGGGCAGGCCAGTTGACGATTGGAAGTCAAGGTGCCGTTAATTCGACGATCGCACTTTCCGGAACGAATACTTTCAGCGGAGACATCGAAATCACCAGTGATACTGTAGGAGGCAACCTCAGGGTTACAGGTTCGCTCGGCAGCGGTGCTTCCTACGGTGGAGTCATCAGCGGCGGCGGTAACCTCGAATACGCAGGTTCCGGCACACAAACCCTTACCGGAGTCAGCAGTTACACGGGTAACACCACTGTCACTAGTGGCACTCTGGTCATCGATGGAAACATCGTTAGCAGCACGCTCACGACCGTTGCATCAGGTGCAACCATCGGCGGTTCCGGTAGCACGGGAGCATTGACGATTGAGTCGGGCGGCTTCCACAACCCTGGCAATAGCCCAGGAATCATGAATGTGAATGGGAACTACAGCCTCGCGGGAACGCTTGTCGCCGAGATCACCAGTAACACCGCTGGAATCGGTGGATACGACCAAGTCAACGTGATGGGAGATGTGGTCATCTCGGGGGCTTTGGACGCGATGTTCACGGGTGGCACTTACACCGCCGGTGACCTTCTCTTCCTCGTGACCAACGATGGATCGGATGCGGTCACGGGAACCTTTACCGGACTCGCTCAAGGCGCCGTGGTCACCAACTTCGGTGGCTTTGATTGGGCAATCAGCTACCTGGCAGACAGCGTCGGAATCACCTCCACAGGTGGCAATGACATCGCCCTCGTAGCGGTTCCTGAGCCTTCCGCAGCACTGCTTGGCGCACTGGGTGTTCTCGCCCTGCTCCGCCGCCGCCGTGCCTAATTACACGCGATCTGGCTTTTTCTAAGAATTCAAAAGACCGCCAACCCTCGGGTTGGCGGTCTTGCTATTTACAGGCCTCGCCGCAATCAGCCATACCCCGAAGGCCGCTGTCCTGAATAACACGGGATCAAGCCCGATTTCGTGAAAGGGGCAGGGACGGTCGCTCCGCGCCGTCCGTCCTGTGGATACGATTCCTCACACCCGGACGCATCCCATGTGGTGAGCATCAACATGTATGAGCTGCCCGGTTGGGACACGGGTCACAACCGGGCAAGCCTAGGGGTTTCACCCCCTGGCTGGTATAAAACGTCCTTTCAGGACAAATACGGTTGAATTCCCATTTCGCTGAAATAACCGGCTACTTAGTATTATTTGTCCTCGGCTTTGTCGGGTGCGCTAGGGGACTTGAGTTTTTCGAGTTCCTTTTTAGCTTCGGCGAGTTGCTCCGGTGTGATTTTTTTGGAGATTTCACCCAAAATGGTTGTCGCGTCCTTGTCGCCGCGATCAATGGCGAGTGAGGCGAAGGCCCAGGCTTTCACTAAGTTGGGTTCGGTGCCGATACCCACAGCATACATGCGTGCGAGGGCGGCGGTGGCGGCAGGGTGTCCCTGATTTGCTGCGAGGACGTAGAGTTCACCTGCGTTATTGTAGTTTACGGGAACTCCGATGCCACCTTCGTAAAGGGTGGCGAGATTGTTTTGGGCGGCTGCATTGCCTGCTTGGGCGGCGCGGGTGAACCAAGCGACGGCGGCTGGTGCGTCGGCGGCCCCGAGATTGCCAGCGAGGTAGAGTAGTCCAAGTTCGTTTTGTGCGTTGGGGATACCACCTGTGGCTGCCATGAGCACGTATGAGTAGACCTTAAGCATCTCTGGCTTTTCTGCTTTGGAGTAAATTCCTGCGAGTTCGTATGCGGCGACTGCGCTACCGGCTTTGACGGCTTTTTCCAGCCATTCGCGGGCTTTGTCCTCGCTCTTTTCTGTGCCGCGGCCGTTGAATAAGAAGGAGGCGAGGCGGAGCATGCAGTCAGGCTGTTCCGCTTCGGCACCCTTCAGGTAGAAGGCATAAGCAGCCTTGTCGTTCTTTTTGACGATTTCCTCATAATCGCCGAGAGCGAGGTATGCGGCAGTGAGATCTTCCTTAATGGCCTTTTCCAGCCACGCACGGCCTTGCTCTTCGTTGCGCGATTTTTCGTCGCCGTTGAGGAGTCGTGAACCAAGCGGAAGGTAGGCGGCCTTTTCTCCAAGGCCTGCAGCTTTGCGATAGAGGTCTAAGCCTTTCTCTGCATCGGTTATTTCAGGGAAGCCGAATTCTCCGCTGAACAGGCGCGCGAGGAGGAGGAGAGAAGAGTTGTCACCGGCATCGCTTGCACGTCTCCACCAAAGGGCGGCCTTTTCCGGATCGGGCTTCTCGCTAAGCAGACCGCGAAGCCATGCTTCTCCGAGGATTCGGCCAGCGGTCTTGGGATCGGTTTTGGAGGCGTCTTCCAGTGCGGAGTTGCCTTGCTGGCGTTCTTTTTCGTCACTGGAGTTGAGGAGTATAAGGGCGCGGCGGTAAGTAGCTTCTTGGTGCCCTTTGGCGGCGGCGAGGCGGTAAGATTCGAGAGCGCTCTCGCGCGAAGCTTCCATGCCTTGGCCTGTTTCTGCAGCAAAGCCGAGGAGGAATAGAGCATCGACATCGCCTTTTTCGGCAAGGGGGCGAGCAAGGATAACGGCGGCCTCGTGGCGTCCTTGGTTGAAAAGTGTGAGAGCTTCTTTTGTAGGCCCCTCTTCGACCTTAGGCGGCGCGGCCGGGTTGTAGGATTCGGGTTCCTCGCTATTGAGGGTTGTGGCGGCGGAAAGCGGAAGCGCGAGGGAGAGCGCGACGATGATGGGTTTCATAATTTTTGTTTTAATTCGGAAAATATTTTGGTGAGTATTTCCAATAAGTCCAGCGTGGTCGCCTTTTTGTTATGTAAAAAACGCGTACCATCATGCGATGAGCTGGTATTCCGCATCGTGGTCTCTGATGAGTGCGTCTTGGACGATCTTTGCGACTTCGGGGTCGCGGAGGTGGCAGTTGCCGTGGCCGGCGTCTTCGTAGTGCGCGATTCGTCGGGTGAGCTCTTTCTGGTTTTCTTCTTCAGATGACTGGAGTTCTGCTTTCCATTTCTCAACAACGTGGACGGGTAGGGAGTCGGCTAAGCGGAAGGTGATGGCTTGGAGGGCACCACCGTAGTCACGGTGGGGGAGGTAGCCGCGCTGGTGGTGGCCTTTTGGGGTCATAATCTGATGGACCGCGAGTCTTCAGCTCGCCCCGGAGCACTGAGCTGTGGCACTGGGGCGGGCTGAAGACCCGCGTTCCGTTGTTAGCTCGCGACCATTTCTTTGATGGGTGGGGCGAATTTGGTGAGGTCGATGCCTTGGACGGCGGCTTTGTATTCTGCTAGGTCGGGGGTGCGGCCTAGGATGCTGCTTAGGACTACAACCGGGGTGGAGGAGAGGAGGGACTCTCCTTTTTTGCGGTCTGAGTCTTCTACTACGCGGCCTTGGAAGAGGCGGGTGGAGGTGGCCATGACGGTGTCGCCTTTGGCGGCTTTTTCCTGATTGCCCATGCAGAGGTTACAGCCGGGGCGCTCGAGATACATCATGTTCTGGTATTCGGTGCGGGCGGCGGCTTTGGGGTCGTTGTCGTCGAATTCGAAGCCGGTGTATTTCTGGAGGATGTCCCAGTCGCCTTCTGCCTTGAGTTCGTCGATGATGTTGTAGGTGGGGGCTGCTACGACGAGGGGGGCGAGGAATTTCACTTCGCCGGAGGTTTCCTCGAGGTTTTTAAGCATTTTGGAGAGGATTTTCAGGTCGCCTTTGTGAACCATGCAGGAGCCGACGAAGCCGAGGTCGACTTTCTTACTACCTTTGTAGTAGGAGAGGGGGCGGATGGTGTCGTGGGTGTAGCGCTTGGAGACGTCTTCGTTGTTGACGTCGGGGTCGGCGATCATTGGCTCGGTGATTTCACTGAGGTTGACGGCTAGCTCGGCGTAGTATTTCGCGGTGGCGTCTGGGGCGAGGGGTGGTTTCTCGCCGGAGCGTACTTCGGCGATGCGTTTGTCGGCTTTGTCGATGAGGCCTTGGAGGACTTTTCCTTCGTTGTCCATGCCCTTGTTGATCATGGTCTGGATGCGGCTTTTGGCGATTTCCAGGGACTCGATGAGGGTCTCGGGCTGGGAGATGCAGATGGAGGCTTTTGCTTTCATCTCGGCTGTCCAGTCGGTGAAGGTGAAAGCTTTGTCGGCGGAGAGGGTGCCGAGGTGGACTTCGATGATGCGGCCTTGGAAGACGTTGTCGCCGAACTTTTTCAGCATCTGGAGCTGGGTGGCGTGGACGACGTCGCGGAAGTCCATGTGGTCTTCCATTTTCCCGGTGAAGGTGACTTTGACTGACTCGGGGATGGGCATGGTGGCTTCGCCGGTGGCTAGGGCGAGGGCTACTGTTCCGGAGTCGGCTCCGAAGGCGACGCCCTTGGACATGCGGGTGTGGGAGTCGCCGCCAATGGTGATGTCCCAGTCATCCACGGTGAGGTCGTTGAGGACTTTGTGAATGACGTCGGTCATGGCGTGGTAGCCATCGCCGGGGTCGCGGGCGGTGATCATGCCGAAGCTATTCATGAAGGCCATGAGCTTGGGGATGTTTGCCTGGGCTTTTTTATCCCAAACGGAGGCGGTGTGGCAGCCGGACTGATAGCCAGCATCGACGATGGGGGAGATGACGGTGGCGGCCATGGCTTCTAGCTCCTGCATGGTCATGAGGCCGGTGGTGTCTTGGGAGCCTACGATGTTTACAGTAACGCGGGCATCGGAGCCTGCGAGCAGGGTGGCGCCGGGGGTGGTGCCGACGGCGTTGCGGTTGAAGATTTTCTCAACGGCGGTGAGGCCTTGACCTTCTTTGGTGATTTCCTTGGAAGGGGAGAAGACGGTGGGCTGTGCGATGCCGAGGGTTTTGGCGGCGAAGGTCTGGAGTTTTTTCCCGAAAACGATGGCGTAGGAGCCGCCGGCTTTCATGAATTCCATTTTCTGAGGCGTGAGTGCCTTGGAGATGTCGATGAGTTCCTTGCCTTCGGCGTTGTAGAGCTTTTTGGTTATGGTGTTGATGGTGAGGAGGGTGCCGGTCTCGACGGAGTAGGCTTGCTCGAGGATGGGGTCGCCGTTTTCGTCTTTGACGGTGTTGCCCTCGGCGTCGGTTTTCCTGACCCAGTTCTGAAGGTCGAGGCCGATGCCGCCGGTGACGTCGACGGTGGTGAGGAAGATGGGCGAGATGCCGTTGGTGCCTGCGACGATGGGGGCGTAGTTGACGAAGGGGACGTATTTCGAGGCTTGCTTGCCGGTCCAGAGGGCGACGTTGTTGACGCCGGACATGCGGGATGAGCCGACGCCCATGGTGCCTTTTTCGGCGATGAGCATGACGCTCTTGTCGGGGTGGATCTTCTGGAGGCCTTGGATGGCGGTCTGTGCTTCCGGGGAGATCATGCATTTCCCGTGGAGCTCCCGGTCGGAGCGGGAGTGGGCTTGGTTGCCAGGAGAGAGAAGGTCGGTGGAGATATCGCCTTCACCGGCGATGAAGGTGACGATTTTGACTTCCTCGGGGACTTCGGGGAGCTTGGTGAAGAACTCGGCGGCGGCGTAGCTTTCGAGGATTTCCTTGGCGACGGGGTTGCCGGATTTGAAGGCGTCCGAGAGGCGCTTCATGTCTGCATCGTAGAGGAAGAATTGGGTTTTGAGGACTTCGCCGGCTTGCTGGGCGATGTCTGCGTTTTCGCCGAGGGCGAGGTTGAGGAGGGATTTGATGGAGGCTCCGCCCTTCATGTGGGAGAGGAGCTCGAAGGCGAAGGTGGGGGTGATTTCAGTGACGGTTTCGTTGCCGAGGATGATTTGCTCGAGGAAACGTGCTTTTTCGCCGGCGGCGGGGGTGGTGCCGGGGAGGGTGTTGTAGATGAAGAAATTGAGGGAGCCTTCGCGGTGCTGGTTGGCGGGGTCTTTGATTTGCGCGATGATTTCGGCAGTGAGCGCGCCGCTATCGATGGGGAGTGGTGCGAGACCTTGGGTTTTGCGGTCTTCGATTTCAGCGAGGTAGTCGAGGTATAGGCTCATTCTATTTTTGTTTCTGTGGAAAAAAGTTACTGCGGGGTAGGCTTATGGATGGGGGGTGATTTGTCAAAAGCTGATGCGAGTGGACAAATTTAGCACTCTTTGAGCCAAGATGGGGATTGCTGAGGTTAGGCTTTCTTTTGTAGGATCATAGTCATGGAAACAGCGAGTAGAATATTCGGAGTCATCACAGCAGCAGTCCTATTTTCAGGCTGTGCCGCAGAGAGACAGGCTCCGATTCCGACGGCGTCGATGTCTGAAAAGAGCGGCGAGGATCTGGCGGTTTTGAAAAGGGGCTACGTTGTGTACAAGGCGCAGTGCAGTCGTTGCCATGAGCCTATCCTGCCGGCGGATATTTCCTCTGAGGAGTGGCACGTCGTGACACCTGGGATGGCTTGGAATGCCGGGATTTCTGAGGCTGATGAAGCAGCTGTGCTGAAATACATCCTAGCGGCGCGATAAGCTCTAAATTCCGTGGCAATAGAGGCGGATATTTCGCTGGCATGCGCGGTATGCGCTGACGATGAACTTAGCTGGCAGGCTTGGGTTGTCAGGGGGCAGTGTTGGGCTAGGATCTCCACATATGGAAACTCGGCATTTTGATTATGTGGTGATTGGTGGAGGAAGCGCGGGCTATGCGGCGGCGCGGACGGCGCGGGAGAAGTTTGAAAACGTGGCGATCATCGAGGATGGAGCGAAGCTGGGTGGCTTGTGTATTTTGCGCGGCTGTATGCCATCGAAGACGCTGATCTACTCGGCAGAGGTGCTGCATCTTGCGAAAGAGGGGGCGAAGTTCGGTTTGGAAATCCCAGAGGCGAAGGTGGACATGAAGGCGCTGCACGAGAGGAAGTTGACAACAATTGAGGACTTCGCGTCCTATCGGCGGGAGCAGTTAGAATCTGAGCGGTTCACGCTGATCCGGGATCGGGCGGTGTTTGTGGATGAGAAAACCGTCATTTTGGCGAGCTGCGGTGATCTTGTTACGGCAGATTTTTTCATGATCGCTACGGGGTCGGTGGTGAATACGCCTGGGGTGCCGGGTCTGCGGGAGGTGGAGCACTGGACTAGCGATGATGTGCTAGATTTGGATTTCCTGCCTAAGTCGGTGATTGTTCTCGGAGGTGGGATCGTGGCCTGCGAGCTGGCTCAGTTTTTAAATCGCGTAGGTACGAAGGTGACGCAGATCCAGCGAAGCGAGCGGATTTTGAAAGAGGCTTCAGAAGAGGCTTCTGCAGTGGTGATGCAGGCTTTTCGCGATGAGGGCATTGATCTGCGCACAGGGACGGATCTTAAATCGGTGGTGAAAAAGGGGGATGAATATGTGGTTTGTTTCTCTGAAGGTGGAGAGATCCAGGAGGTGAGAGCGGCGCACCTTTTTAATGCGATGGGTAGGAAGCCGAATTCCCAGGCGTTGGCGCTGGAGCAGGCGGGTGTGATGACGAAGAGCTCGGGGCACATCGATGTGAACGGGATGCAGCAGACGGCGAATCCCCGGATCTATGCGGCGGGCGATGTGGCGGGGCCGCATGAGATCGTGCATATCGCGATTATGCAGGGTGAGGTGGCGGCGGGTCACGCGATTGGGAAAAAGGTCGAGCCGGTGAATTATGATCTCAAGACTGGGGTGGTTTTTACAGATCCTCAGATTGCTGCGGCAGGGATTTCCATCGAAGAGGCTGCGGAGCGAGGCATTGATGTGGTCTCTGCGGATTATCCTTTCGACGATCATGGGAAGTCGATCTTGATGGAGGCGAAATACGGCTACGTGAAGACTTGGGCTGATCGCTCGACCGGCAAACTTATCGGAGCGGAATGTGTGGGGAAAGATGCGGGTGAGCTCATGCATGCGATGGCGGTGGCGATCACACTCGGAGCGACCCCGTCGGATCTTCTGAAAGTCCACTGGTATCACCCGACCCTCAGTGAGATCTGGAGCTACCCGCTGGAGGATCTTGCGGATGAGTTGGACTGATGCAGGAGATTAACGGATTTGTATCTTGCTTGTCGAATGGGTTGTTTCGTGTAAGTTAACGCTGAACTTGATGCGTTGTTTCTCCACCATACTTTTTGCTCTTCTTGCGATGGTTTTGCCCATGGCTGGAGTGCAGAAGTATTTTTGTATGGTGGATATGCTCTGCTTAGGGGTGGCTGAAAATTGCTCTGTCGAGCAGGAGGATTGTTGCGGGCCGGAAGATGAGCCGCTTAAGGAGAAACCTGATTGTTTCGTTTTTACGAAGTTGATTCCGGATGCGGAGAAGGCTGCTCATCCTTTTGTTCCCGAAGTTAATGCGTGCTGGATGATGTTGCCCGTTCCGAGGATGGATGCGCTGCCGGGCGTGATCGCGATTCATGAATTTTCGGAAAAGAAACGCGGCTCGCCGGATGGTGTGGGACTGTTTCTATTACAGCAGCGACTGTTGATTTGAAGAGCTGAGTTTATTTTTGTGCCACTCGCGTTCTTGCGATGATGGCGTGATTTGCTCATCGGGCTAGTGCCCGGGTTTCTTTAAACTTTAAGATAATATGTCTACTAAAGGGTCTTCAATTGACCATGTTTTACAAAATCAGGAAGCGCCGAACGTGGGAAAGCTACGCTTCGGGGTATGGCTGTTGCCGTTGGCGATCCTGCTAGGGTTCGCGTTGGTATTCGGGTTGCTGTTCCGGGATCGTTTGCTACCTGCGAAGGAGGTTTCGGTTTTCATTGCGCTGGCGGTTGAGGAAAAAACCGTCGGCTACGCGAAGGTCAAGACTACTGCTGAAAGTGCTGGAGAATTACTTTTCCAGGCATCCGGCTGGGTGGAGCCAGATCCCTTGCCGATCAAGGCAACTGCGCTGACTGATGGGATTGTGCATGAGGTGCATGTATTGGAAGGCGAGTTGGTGAAAAAGGGAGATTTGCTAGCGACATTGATCGATGACGATAGGCGCATTGAGCGGGATCTCGCGGCAGCGGAGCTTGCTGATATAAAGGCGTCCTTTGATGCGCATTGTGTCGGCACGCAGATTCAGATCCAAAAAATGGAGATGGAGAAAGCTGCGCTTGCGGTGGCGGAAGCCGATGCTGCGGAGGCGGAAAATAAGCTACGACGCTATGAGCGGCTATCGAAAGGTTCGATCACAGAAGATGAACGCATCAGTGTACGGTTTAATCATACACGCAGTCTTGCTGCAGTAGCTGCCGCGAATGCGCGGATTTTAGAAGTTGCACAGAACATGAATCGGATCGCTTACGAGATTGTCGCGATACAATCGAAGATAAAGGCGGGGGAGTCGAATTTGGAGCGGGCGGAGCTGGCGTATGATAGGACGAAAATCACAGCACCGTGTGATGGGCGTGTGTTGGCGTTAAAGGCGGCACCCGGTCAGAAAAAGATGATGGGGATGGACGAGGAGGATAGCGCGACGATTGCGATTCTGTATGATCCAGAGCACTTGCAGGTGAGGGTGGATGTGCCGCTGGCGGATGCGTCTCGTTTAGGTGTCGGGCAGTTGGCGAAGATTCGCTGCAATCTACTACCGGATCAGGTTTTCGATGGAGTGGTGACGCGAATCGAGGGCGCGGCGGATCTTCAGCGAAACACGCTACAGGCGAAAGTAAGGATTGAGAGCCCGAGTGAAAAATTACGGCCGGAAATGCTTTGTCGGGTGGAGTTTTTCGAGATCCCTATTTTAGAAAAAGCCGCCGATAATGTAGAGCCTGAGGGGACGGGAGTTTCTGTTTATGTGCCACAGTCGGCGATTTACGATGAGAGTATCTGGGTGTGCGATCCGGATACGATGCGCTCTGAAAAACGTGTAGTGATTGCCTCTGCGAAGCGTGAAGATCTGATCCGTATCGATGAGGGAATTTTGCCGGGTGAGTGGGTGATTGTCGATTCGAGTGGGGTGAAAGCTGGGCAACGATTGAAACCAATTTTTAAGGAGAAATGATGATAAGCTGTAGAGAAATTACGAAGTCCTATTCAAAAGGGTCGCACCTCGTTACGCCGCTGGAGAACCTGAGTCTGGAAGTGCCGCGAGGGGAGTTCCTTGCACTGATGGGGCCATCGGGTTCGGGGAAAACGACTTTGTTGAATTTGATCTCTGGTATCGATACTCCGACCAGTGGGGATCTTGAAATTGACGGTGAGAATATAGCGAAATTTCCCAGAAAACAGCTCACGAAATGGCGGGCGCGGAAGGTGGGATATATTTTTCAGCTGTATCATTTGATCCCGGTTTTAACGGCGTTGGAAAACGTGGAACTGCCGTTGTTGATCACCTCAATGAGTCGGAAGGAGCGGCGAAGAAAGGCGGAGGCGGCGCTGGAGGTGGTGGGGCTTTCTGATCGCTCGCATCATACGCCGAGCGAGCTTTCGGGCGGGCAGGAGCAACGGGTTGCGATCGCACGTGCCTTAGTTGCGGATCCGGCGTTGCTGGTAGCTGATGAGCCGACGGGTGACCTGGATCGGGAATCGGCTACGCGGATTCTGGAGCTACTGCGCTCGCTGGCGCGGGATCATGAAAAGACGATTGTGATGGTGACGCATGATGCGCGGGCGGCTGCGGCTGCGGATCGCACCCTGCACTTGGAGAAAGGGAAGTTACTAACTGAAGACCCGAATCTGGTTTCGATATGATCGCGCTGCTCTCGCTTGCATTGAAACAACTCACGCGGCACCGGCTGCGCACGTCCTTGACTGTGCTGGGTGTGGCTTCTGGGATGTTTCTTTTTACGTCCGTGGAGACCCTTCAGCAATCACTGGGTGAAGCGACGGAGGAGACCGCCTCGGATACTACGCTCGTAGTATATCGGGAGAATCGGTTTTGCCCTGCGACGAGCCAGCTTCCCGAGCACTATGTGGATGAGATCAGGTCTATCGATGGAGTGCGGGAAGTGATTCCGATTAAGATCATTGTTAATAACTGCGGCGCGAGTCTGGATGTGATCACATTTCGGGGTGTCCCCGAGGCATTGTTGCAGCAGTTTGCGCCGGAGATCGAGATTGTGGAGGGGAGTGATGCGGAATGGAAAAAGCGTGATGATGCGGCGCTGGTTGGGGAGCAGTTTGCAAAGCGCAGGGGATTGAAGTCTGGGGATAAATTCGACGCGGTGGGGATCACGGTGCATGTGGCGGGTATCATCCGTTCGCCGTTTCCGCAGGATAACAACGTGGCATATGTGAAGTTGGATTTCCTTCAGCAGGCATCACGCACGGGGCTGGGGATTGTGACACAGTTCAATGTCCGGGTGGAGAATTCTTCGGATTTGAAGAGAGTGGCGGCGGCGATTGATGAGCGTTTCAAATCCGACCAACAACCGACGAATACAAAGCCGGAGAAGGCATTTTTCGCGGAAACGGCGGGGCAGTTGATTGAGTTGATCGGTTTCACGAGGTGGCTGGGTCTTGGGGCAGTGCTTGCGGTAGTAGGGCTGGTGGCGAATTCGATTTTGCTGATGGTGCGTGGGCGGGTGAAGGAAAATGCGGTGCTGCGGACGCTGGGCTATCCGAGCCGGGCGATCATGTTTTTGGTGCTGAGTGAGGGTGGGATGCTGGGATTGATTGGCGGGATTCTCGGGGCGGGGCTGGCGTGGGCTTTCCTGAGGTGGCAGAGTTTTACGATGGGTAGTGAGGGGCACACCTTGGCAATATTACCGGAGGTTTCCACTGCCTTGTTTGCGACGGCGGCGGCTTTGGTGTTGGGCATCATCGCATCGGTGCATCCGGCGTTGGTGGCGATCAGACAACCGATTGTGAAATCACTGCGGTCATGAAATTTTCAACGCAGAGTCGCAGAGGTCGCAAAGGGTCGCAGAGCGATGCTAGTTCGTTTTTAGGGTTTAAAATTTAGAGTTTAAAGTTTCATGCTTCCTTTATCCTACGCTCTCCGAAATCTATTTCGTGATAAGTCACGCCTGATCCAGACGGTGGGTGGGTCGGCATTGGTGGTGTTGTTGATTATGGCAGCTACTGCTTTGAACGGCGGAATGGCGGGGGTGCTTTCGGCTTCGGGATCTCCGCGTAATGCGATTTTGATCGGGACGGGGAGTGAGGAAAGTATTCAGCGGAGTGAGGTTGCGGCGCAGTTGGGAGGGATTGCGGAGGCGGGTATACCGGGGGTGTTGAGTGCGTTGGGGACTCCTGCGGCTTCGACGGAAATTCATTACATGTCGTTTCTGGAGGCAAAGGATGGGACGAGGGGGCAGGGGTTGTTTCGTGGGGTGACTTTACGGGCGTTGTTGGTGCATCCTGAGGTGCGCTTGCTAGAGGGGACGTTTCCGGGAGCAGGAGAGGTGATGGTGGGGCGCTTGGCTTGGAGGAAGCTGGGGATTGCGGAGGAAAAATTGCAGGTGGGTTCAGTTGTGAAGTTGGATGGTTCAGAGATGAGAATTTCGGGTATTTTCGCGGCACCGGGGACGGTGATGGAATCGGAGGTCTGGGCGGTGCTGGGTGATTTGTATATGCTGGCGCAGAGAGACACGGCATCCTGTGTGGTGTTGCGGATGGAAGAAGCAAAGGATTTTTCTGAGGTGGAGTTGTTCAGTCAGCAGAGGCTGGATCTTGAACTGACGGCGCTGCGGGAAAGCGATTATTATTCGGCGCTGGGCGCGTTTTATCGGCCGCTGCGAGTGATGACTTGGATTACTGCGGGTCTGGTGGCTGCGGGAGCTATTTTCGGCGGTTTTAATACTTTGTATGCGGCATTTGCCTCGCGCATCCGGGAGCTGGCGACGTTGCAGGCGATTGGGTTCGGTCGCGGGGCAGTGTTTTTTAGCCTAGTGCAGGAGAGTGTGATCGCCTGCCTTGCCGGGACTTTGCTGGCCTCGGTGATTGCGCTGGTGTTTTTAGATGGCAGGACGATTCCGTTTTCCATCGGGGCTTTCACGGTTTCCATTTCCCCGCAGGTTGCGATTGCCGGGCTGGGGACGGGTATTTTGCTGGGGGTTCTTGGCGCAGTGCCACCCGCGATCCGCTGTCTCAAGCCTTCACTTCCGAAAGCACTTCGTTCATAAATTTCAACCAACATACATCATGAAAACAAAACTGATCCTAGCCCTAGCATGTGCATCTTTAAGCGTAATTTCCTGTGAAAAGAAGCAGGCGGAAACGAGTGAATCCGTTAGTTCTGCAAATCCCTCATTAGAGAAATTTTTCACCGAAGAAGCGTTCGCGGACGCGGAAGCGATTCATGCGGTGAAGCTGAAAGCGAAGCCCGGGGACGAGGTAGTTCTTAGAGGTCAGTTGATGGGTAGGGGGAAGGTTTTTGTCGACGGGCGTGCGTCTTTTATTTTGGGAGATCCGGAGAAGCTGACACCTTGTAATCAAATACCAGGTGATGGTTGTGAAACACCATGGGATGCGTGTTGTGATGATAAGGAGTTGAAGCTTGCGAGTACTGCCTCAATACAGATCTTGGGCGAGGACGGCCGCGTCCTGGACGGGGGGCTGAGAGGTATAGGAGGGCTGAAGGAACTGAGTGAAGTGACTCTGAAGGGCGTTGTGGCAGAGCAGTCTTCCACGGACTTACTTTTGGTGAATGCGACAGCGATTCATGTTACGGAACCCTGAGTGTTTAGTTCCTGCTCACTTGAGGGTCTTGATCCACTTTACTATGGCTTCGGCTTCTTCATTCAGAAGGTTTGGGTCGGGCATTGCTGGGGGGAAGCCCTCTGGGTATTCCCGCATGGGATCCATGATCGCGCGGACGAGGTATTTTTCATCTACGGTGACTTTTTTCTTTTTTCCGGATTTTCCGATCACGGTTTGTTCGCGGCCGAAGAGGCCACGGAAATTGGGGCCGACGAGTTGCTGGCCATCAATGGCATGACATGCTGCGCAAACGGAGGCGTGGATCGTTTTCGCGTAGCCTATGGGATCTTTGGCAGCAGTGCTTTTGTTTTCGCCGATGGGTTTATCTGAGGTTTTTCCCTGATGACTGATAAGGGTATACCATGCTTCGGATGCCCAAAGGTTTTCGTCTTTGATCTTGATGTTCACGACCCAGCCGACGTTTTCGTTAGAGTATCCTTTTTCTTGGATAAATGGTGAGGAGTTGTCGCGCAGCCCATCGACGGCGATGCTGAGGCGCTTGCCATCGGCGGAGAGGGTGGTGGATTTTGCGGTGAGATTTTCGCGACCGAATTCAGAGCCGCCGTAGCCTTTGGTGGGGATGTATGTCCAATGGCGCATTTCTACGGTAGGGGCTTTTTCAAGTGCTTTGAAGAATTCGATTTCGAAGCCTTCGGCGGTATTGCGGACGGCTACCATTTCGTTGAAGGAGGCGGGGACTTCAGCCTTTTTACGGAATGATAAGCGCTGGAGGCCGGTGTATGGTTCGCCGGGTGCGTCAAGGATTCTCCAGAGACCGCCTTCGCCGATGCCGCCGACGTAATAGTTGTTGTCGGGGCCTTGGATGAGGCGGTTGGGGCCGGCTGTGAATCCGTTTTCGCCTTTGGGGTCGTAGCCGGAAGAGTGCTTGAAAACTACTCCCTGCCATGTGCCTTCGACTTGCTCTGTAAAGATCCGGGTCATGGTGCCGAGGGTAACATCGGGGATGAGGAACTGGCCGTTGTAGACGCTGAGGTGGCCTTTGAGATCGGTGAGTTCCAGGGGCTCTGCTGGTGAGCGTGCGACGATTCGCTGCGGCATGTGCACTGTGGGGGGGAGTTGGTGTTTTGAGCCTCCGATTTCTGAATCGACGTCTTCCGGTTGGAATGCGGCGATATTGGTGTCATCTCGTTTCAAGAGGTAGTGGCCGTAGAAGCCGCCCTGTTCTGTGCGGATAAATTCGTTGGTGGGGTTGAAAATACCTTGGTTATCGACGACGACGGCGGCTCCGTCACTGGTGACTGTGTAGCCGTTGGGTGTGCGGTAGCCTCCGGCGATGTAGTCGATATCGACATCGGCAGGTGTTTCCGAGCCGGTGATGGGGCCGAAGATGAAGGTGGAGCCTCGATGTGTTTTAGGGTTCACGGTGACATTGAAATCACGTGAGCCACCGAGTAGGATGGAGGTGGTGAGGTTTCCGGAAAGGTAGGTTTTGCCCTCTCTTTCCATCATTTTGAAACCGATGGTGTAGGTGTGGAAGTTTGGCTGTGAGAGGCCGTCGATGAGAACTGTTTTTTCGTCGGCTGAATATTTACCATCACCGTTTTTGTCATCGAGGCGGGAGATCTTATCTTTTTCGCCGATGTAGATTTTTCCTTTGAAAGAGGCGATGGCGGTGGGTTCGTAGAGACCGCCCATGAGTTTTTCAGCGAGGATGGGTTCTTTACTGGTGAGGCCTGTCACGCGGAAGACTTCGCCTTCCATGAAGGGGGCTTTGTTGGTGCGATCCGGGGTGAAGACGGTGAGGTAGAGATCCTGATCTTGGAAAGCCATCGCGGAGATTTTTAGGGCGACTTCATTTTCCGGGTAGGCGTTTTCCATTTTCATCAGCGGGTGAATGCCTTGCTGAGCGGAGAGCTGCAAAGTGAGTAGGGTGCTGAGGAAAAGGAAGTTTCTAGAGAGGTGCATTTTGGGTGGGAAGCGAGACACTTGTGACTGATCTAATACGAATGCCTTTGGGTGTTTTTTGCAGAGGATTGTGCGACGTTTGCGGACTAAATATCGCGTTTCTTTATTGGGCGGTGATTTCCATGGAGACGCGTTCAGCTGCGTCGGCGATGGCGAGGGATTTTGCAGCCTCAGACATGGCGTTTAGGGTGCCGGGATTGGTGAGGAGGTCGGTGAGTAGCTTGGCGAGGGACTCTGGGGTGAGATCTTTTTCTTGGATGAGCTTTGCGGCTCCAGCGGTAGAGAAGACCCGGGCATTGGCGGTCTGGTGGTCATCGGCCGCGTAGGGGTAGGGGACGAGGACGGAGGGGAGGCCTGCGAGGGATAGTTCTGTGAGGGTGGAGGCTCCGGAGCGCGCGATGGCGAGATCGGCGAGGGCGTAGGCTGAGGGCATTTGGTCGCAGAATCCCATGAGGTGGTAGCCGGGGCGGCGCTTGGGGTTCTCGGAGCGGATGCGTTCGTAGTCGCCGGGGCCAGCGATGTGGAGGATCTGGATGTTTTCCGGGAGGGAGGGGGCGGCTTGGGCGATTAGGCGATTTAGCTGGAGGGCTCCTTGGGAGCCGCCGGTGACGAGGAGGGTAGTTTTATCTGGGTCTAGGCCGAACTTTGCGGCTGCCTGATCGCGTGAGGGGAGGTTGATAATTTCCGGGCGGGCGGGGGTGCCGGTGAGGAGGGTCGGTGTTTTGAAAAATTTAGCGGCGGGCTCGAGGCCGATGAAGACTTCGGTGCAAAAACGTGAGGTGAGGATGTTGGCGCGGCCGGGGCGGGCATTGGAATCGTGGACGTAGGTTTTTTTGCCAAGGCGGTGGCCAGCGTAAACGGGGGGGAGGGAGGTGAAGCCGCCCATGCCGAGGACGGCATCGGCTCCAAAGTCTCGGATGATTTTCTTGGAGGAGCGGATGGATTTCCAGAGTGCGACCATGAAGGGGAGCATCTTCGGGGAGAGTGTTGGGGGCTTGGCGATGGCGGGGACGACTTTAAAGCTCAGGTGCGGGTATTTCGCGGAGGCTTGGGCGTCGATTTTCTTCTGGGAAATGAGAAGGAGAGGTTTGTGGCCTTGGGCGAGGAGGGATTCAGCTACGGCGATGCCGGGGAAGAGGTGGCCGCCGGTGCCGCCGCATGCGATGAGGATTTTCATGAATAAGTGGGAAGTGCCGAGTGAGAAGGCTGGGGTTGTGCTTTTCAACGCAGAGCCGCAGAGGTCGCGGAGGGAACGCGGAGCTGGGGTTGTGAATGAACTTGATAGGAAATGACGGGATTTTGGTGTTTTTTAATTCAAAGGATTGGCTCTGCGATTTCTTTGCGACCTCTGCGACTTTGCGTTGAAAACCCTTCAGGCTAGACCGGCTCTTGTTAGGAGGGGGAGGGGGTCGGCGGGGCGGGACATGAAGTTTTCGTAAAGGACTTCGGGGGGGGCGGAGTTGCCTTTGGAGAGGATTTCGGTGCGGAAGGCGGCTCCGGTTTCGGGGTTGAGGATGCCTTCGTTTTTGAAGCGCGTGAAGGCGTCGGCATCGAGTACTTCCGCCCATTTGTAGGAGTAGTAGCCTGCCGCGTAGCCGGTGGGTGAGGAGAAAAGGTGATTGAAGCGGCGGATCATGGAGGGTGCCTGGGTGTTAGATGGGGCGCGGTAGTCGGCGAGGATTTCGCGGTCGATTTCGTCGAGGTCGCGGCCGAGGTATTTTTCGGTATGGACGTGGAGTTCGAGGTCGATCTTCCCGAGGGCGAGCTGGCGCATGAAGATGGTGGCGGAGAGGTAGTTCTTCGCATTGACCAGCTTTTTGAAGAGGTCTTCGGGGATGGGTTCGCCGGTCTCGTAGTGGCGGGCGAAGAGGTCGAGGGTTTGGCGCTCCCAGCAGAAATTTTCCATAATCTGGGAGGGAAGTTCGACGAAATCCCATGCGACGTTTGTGCCTGCGAGGGATTTCACTGGGACATCTGTGAGGAGTCCGTGGAGGAGGTGGCCGAACTCGTGGAAGATGGTTTCAACTTCGCGGTGGGTAAGAAGGGCGGGTTTGTCGCCGACGGGTGGGGACATGTTACCGACGATGAGGCCGAGGTGTGGCTCGCCGGGGGTGCCAGTGTGGAGAGAATTCATCCAAGCGCCGCCGCGTTTGGTTTCGCGTGGGTGCCAGTCTGCGTAGAAGGAGCCGAGGTGTGAGCCAGTGGCGGTGTCGTGGATTTCGTAGAAGGAGACTTCCGGGTGCCATGTCTCGATGGTGGATTCGGGAGCGGTGGCTTTTTGTGTGATGGTGATGCCGAAGATGGTGGTGGCGATGCGGAACATGCCGTCCATGACGCCGTGCACGGGGAAGTAGGGACGGAGGATCTCGTCGTCGAAATCGTATTTTTCCTTCCGCTGCATTTCTGCGTAATAGGAAAATTCCCATGGTTCCAAGGGGGCGGTGGGTGTCCCGGTTTTTGAGGCTTTGTATCGGGATAGTTCCTCCGCTTCTTCGAGGAAACGTGCGTGGATGCGGTCGTGAACTTGCTCGACGAAGGCGAGTGCGTTCTCTCCGTTGCGAGCCATGCGGCGCTGGAGGGTGAGGTCGGCGAAGTTCTGGTGGCCGAGGATTTCGGCTTTCTCCTGGCGGAGGGTGAGGATTTTTGTGACGAGGGGAGTGTTGTCGAATTTACCTTCTAGGGCGACGGCGGAAGAGGCCTGCCAGACGGTTTTGCGGAGTTCCTCGTCGTGGGCGTGCTGCATGATTGGCATCATGGAGGGGCCTTGGAGGGTAAAACGGTAGGAGCCTTCGGGGAGATCTTTGGACTTCGCGTTTGCTGCTGCAGCGGCTTTTGCGGAATCGGGGAGGCCAGCGAGTTTCTTCTCATCGGTGATGACGAGTGACCATGCGTTGGTGGAGTCGAGGACGTGCTCGGCGTATTGCTTGGTGGCTAGGGAAAGCTCGGAATCTAGGGCGGCGATGCGTGCCTTTTTGTCGTCGGGGAGGTCGGCTCCGGAGTTTTTGAAGCTTTCAAGGGTTTCCTCGATGTGTCTTTGGATGATTGGATCTTGGCTTGGCGGATGCAGTCCGCCGGCACTGGCGGTTTTTAGGACATTCCAGAGTTGGGGGTTGAGGGAGAGGGAGGAGTAGAAGTCGGTGACTTCGGGGAGGAGCTTGTTGAGTGCTTCGCGTTGGGCGGGGTTGTCCGAAACGGAATCGAGGTGGTGGAGGCGTCCCCAGCCGCGGGAGAGGGTTTCGGTGGCGTCTTCTAGGGCGAGGAAGCTGGATTCATAGGTGGCTTCGGCGGCGGGCTGGGAGGCGATTTTTTCGATGTTCTCTTTGACCTCGGTGAGGGCTTGGAGGATGGATGGTTCGATGGTGTCCGGGGTGAGGGTGGACCAGCGGACTTGGAAGGTGGGGTCGAGGAAGGGATGCATGGTTTTGAAATTCTAAACTTTAAATTTTAAACTCTAAGGAAGAGGGGATGGAACGTCGAATATGGAACGTTCAACGTTGAACATCGAATGGAAGACTAGGGCTGGAGGGTACCTGTTAGGAGGAGGGTGCCGATGATGATGCCGAGGGCGATGCGGTAGTAGCCGAAGATGGCTAGGCCGTGGGACTGGAGGTATTTGACGAGCCAACGGACGGCTAGGGCGGCGGAGACGGTGGCGGCGATGAGGCCTACGACGAGGGGGACGGTGCCGTATTGTTCATACATGAGCTTCACGCCTCCGCCCCAAGTATCGAATTCTGCGCCGATGCCTTCGATTTTCCAGACGGCTTTTTTGGCGGTGGCGGCGGAGAGGGTGACGACGCCGAGGAGGAAGGAGTATTCGACGGCTGCTTTGATGGAGAGGCCGACAACGAGGCCTCCGCAGATAGTCATGAGAGAGCGGGAGGTGCCGGGCCACATGGCAACGCATTGGAGGACGCCGATGAAAAGGGCGGCTTCCCAGTTGAGCTTGAGGATATCACGGCCATTGCCGCGTGGGGGATTGAGGCGGCGGTGGCGCACTGTCCATAGAATGGCGATGCCGCCAACGATCCATGCGGCGATGACGGGCCAGAGGCCGAAGAGTTTTTCCTCGATGATGTCGTTGAGGAGCATGCCGAGGACGGCGGCGGGAAGGAAGCCGACGATGATGGAGATGGCGAGCTTGAGGCCTTCGGGATCGCGGCCGATCATGCCGTTGGCCATTTTTAGGACGTGTTTGTAGTAGAGGCCGAGGACGGCGAGGATGGCTCCGCCTTGGATGCAGATGGCGAAGCAGTCGGCGGCGAGTTTTTCAATCTCCGTGGCTGTGCCGATGTGCATGAGGCGCTGGGCGACGATAAGGTGTCCGGTGGAGGAGACGGGTAGGTATTCGGTGATGCCTTCGATGATGCCGAGGAGGATTGCTTGCCAGATTTCCATAGGGTGAAATTTTCCGGGCGGATGGTGGTGCTGGTGTGGTGGGGAGGCAAGACTCAACCGGGAGATTGGAGGGTTTATGGAGTATTGGGGTTGATTGCGGGTGAAGGGGTGCGAAGGTTGGCTTGCGGCGAAATATGAAGGAGCGTTATTTGAAATTGGTGAAGAGCAGCTATCGGATGCTGCGGCACAGGCGGCTGCGGCATAGGTCTTGGTGGAGGGACTTGACGCGACCCATTTTTGACCGGCAGCTATGGGTGCCATGCAGAGATACAGTGGCCTCTGGGCTGGCCGTTGGGTTATTTTTTTCTATGATGGCAATGCCATTACAGATGATTGCTGCGGCTTGGGTAGCGATGAGACTTCGCGCGAACGTTCCCTTCGCCATCGCTGGATGCTGGGTTTCAAACCTCGTTACTCACGTGCCTATCTGGATAGGGCAAAAGGAATTGGGTGATTGGCTGCGTAGGGAATTGGGTTTTCCTGTTCATCCGATGTTCGATAGGTCAGTTGGTTGGCCTGAAAGTATTAGGCCTTATCTATACGACTCATGGTCTTCAAAATGGTTCCAAAAAAACTGGGGAATTCAGATACCTGACGAAATAAATCTGGCGAATTTCGTTTTGGGGATGATGGTGTCTGGAATTTTACTGGCGCTGTTGGCGTATCCTATTGTGCATCTGTTTTCCCTAGTGATGCCGCATCATCTGCCGGTGCTGAAGGCAAGGCCTCTGAGGAAGCGGAAAAGGGAAGCCTGAAGTTTTTTTGGTTGGACAGGGCGGTGGTGACGGGCGCTATCTCGGGCATATGATTCCCAACGTCCTCGCAGAAAGATATTCCTCAAAAGGCATGAACAACATCTGGTCTGCGGAGGGGCGGATCGTATTGGAGCGCGAGTATTGGATCGCGGTGATGAAAGCGCAGCGCGATCTTGGGCTGGCGATTTCCGAAGAAGCCATCGCAGCCTATGAGGCGGTGAAAGATCAGGTGGATGTAGCTTCGATCATGGAGCGTGAGCGCGTGACGCGGCACGATGTGAAGGCGAGGCTTGAGGAATTTAACGATCTAGCAGGTTTTCAGGAAATTCACAAAGGTCTGACTTCGCGCGACCTTACGGAGAACGTGGAGCAGCTTCAGGTTTTCCGTGGGCTGCTGCTGATCCGTGAAAAGGTGGTGGCTGCACTGCGCCGGATGCGCGAGAGCGCGGAGCGGTGGGATGATGTGGTGCTGACGGCACGGACGCACAATGTGGCGGCTCAGCCGACGACGCTTGGCAAACGCATCGCGATGTTCGGCGAGGAGCTTCTTTCCGGATACGGTGTGTTGGAGGATGTGATTTCGGGCTATGCGGTGCGCGGGCTGAAAGGTGCGGTGGGGACGCAGATGGATCAACTTTCGCTCTTCGGCGGTGATACGGCCAAGGTTGCGGAGCTTGAGGAGCGGGTTGTGAAGCACTTGGGAATTTCCGAGCAGTGGAGTAATGTGGGGCAGGTTTATCCGAGGTCGCTGGATCTGCGGGTGGTGTCTGTTTTGACGGAGTTGGCGAGCGGCCCGTCTTCTTTCTGCAAGACGCTGCGCCTGATGGCGGGAAATGAGACGGCGAGCGAGGGCTTCGCGCCGGGTCAGACGGGGTCTAGCGCAATGCCACACAAGATGAATTCACGTTCTTGTGAGCGTGTAAATGGTTTCCATGTAATTCTAAAAGGCTATCTGGCGATGGCAGCGGGGCTGGCTGGCGATCAGTGGAACGAGGGGGATGTTTCCTGCTCCGTGGTGCGTCGCGTGATGCTGCCGGATGCGTTTTTCGCACTCGACGGGATGTTTGAGACATATCTAACAGTCCTCGACCAGATGGATGCATACGAAGCGGTAATCGCTGCGGAAACGGCGAAGTATCTGCCTTTCCTGATGACGACGACCGTGATGATGGAGGCGGTGAAACGCGGGGTGGGTCGTGAGACAGCGCACATGGTCATCAAGGAGCACGCAGTGGCGACGGTTGCCGACATGCGCACGGGTGCGGTGGAGAAAAACAACCTTCTCGACCGGCTTGCGGAGGACGGAAGGCTCGGACTGAGTCGTGAAGAACTCGGTGATATCCTGAAGAAAGGCGACAAGGAAACCGGAGCAGCGAAGGCGCAGGTGAAGGTGTTCTCCGGTGCGATCAGGAAGCTGGAGGAGAAATGGCCGGAAGCGGCGGCTTATTCTCCGGGCGGAATTCTGTAAGGTGTTTGTTTTTGTGAAATTTACACGGCATGGCGGATGCAATCCGCCGCCACGGGCGGGATCTGATCAATCTTCCTTTTCGCTCTCCTCGGGGAGGCTGTTTCTGACCTTGTTCATATTTTCCGAATCGTGGACGAGCATGATGCGGTCGATGTTGAAATTCTTCGATCTGCCGGAGACGGTGAGTTCGTAGGTTTCGCCTGACTTGAGCTTGTATTCAGCGGGGAATTTCTTGTGACCGTCGTCGAGCTTGGCCGTCCAGCCCCATCCTTCTGCAGTGCCGCCGAAGAGTTTGGTGTCGTTTTCGAGAAGCTTCATCGGTGTCTTACCGGTGGATTCGAAATCGCCTTTGAGCGCGACGTAGCAGTCATTGGAGATATCCTCGCGTTTCGTTTCGAGGCGTTTGCGTGCGCGGATGACTAGGCTGTAGGTGCCTTCCTTGGTGATTTTGAATTTATAGGTGAGGGGAGACTCCGCCGGCCCGCTCTCGGGTTTGTTGCCGGTGAACTCGATGTGGCATTCGCCGGTGAAGCCTTCTACATCGGTTTTCTTCTTCCATTTGCCGAGTTTGGAGTCGGTTGACTCCGCTTCCATGACGACGACGCCCTTGTCCTCGATGAAGACGGGATCGGCGGCTTGGCAAGGGAGGATGATTAGCGTTAGGGGTAGGATGAAATGGGTTTTCATAAGAAAGACCCTCGCAGATTTTCATCTGGAGGGTCAATGAGGTTTAAAATTAAGAAATCAGACCATGCCGAGTTTCATTTTTCCTTCCTCGGTGATCATATCTTGGTTCCATGCGGGATCCCAGACGAGCTCGACATTTGCTTCGTCGATTTCGTCGATGGTGAGGATCTTTGCCTGGGCATCTGCGGCGATGACAGGGCCCATGCCGCAGCCAGGGGCGGTGAGAGTCATTTTCACCTGCACGACTTTCTTGTCATCGATCTGTTCGATGGCGCAGTCGTAAACGAGGCCGAGGTTGACGATGTCGACAGGGATTTCCGGATCATAAACGCCTTTGAGTTGTGCCCAGACTTGCTCTTCGAGCGGGGCGTCCTTGAGGCGGACGGCATCGGCTTGCTTCTTCTTTTCCTCCTCTGCATCGACTCCGAGGGCATCGGCATCCTGTGAAGAGATGCGGGCTAGGCCTTGAGATGTGGCGACGGTGTAGGTGCCACCGAGGCGCTGGGTGATGAAAACGGCGGTGCCGGTGGGGAGAGTCATGGCGTCGCCACTGGGGATCTGGACGGCGTTGACCTCGCGGGAGAGTTTGATTTCCTCGTGCATGTGGGCACTAAAAGCCAGCTGAGGCGCGGCGGCAAGGCACATTCGGAACGGATATTCGTCCGGGCAAAGCTTTGCAGGTGACACGTTGCGGGGCAGTCCCTAGATTCTTGCCCAAGGCATGTGGGATTTTATTGCGAGTCATTGGAAAGACGGGATCGAGATATTGGTTCTGACTTTCTGTATCTATCAACTCTACAAGGCCTTCAAGGCGACTAGGGGAGCGCAGATCATGATTGGTCTTGGGCTGATCTTGGTGGTGCTGGCTCTGGCAACGCAGATTTTCCAGTTTCAGGTGATTGGGTGGATCATCTTCCGTTCGGCGGCGGTGCTTGCCTTTGCGTTGATTGTGATTTTCCAACCTGAGCTGAGAAATGGGCTGGCGCGACTCGGTAGCAGCAAGTTCTTTAGTTTTTCAAGCAAGAGGCGGCTAGCGCTGGTTGAGCGGCTCGCTGATGCGGTGGTGCTGCTTTCAAAAAAACGTATCGGGGCGCTGTTTGCGATCCAGCGTGATATTACATTGAAGGAGCAGCTTGAGACCGGTGTGGTGCTTGATGCGCAGTTTACACCCGAGCTGGCAATGAGTGTATTTTATCCGAAATCACCGCTGCACGATGGCGGCATGATCATTGCCGATGACCGCGTGGCGGGTGCGGCTTGTGTTTTTCCTGTGACAGAAAAAGAGATGAAGGATCGCTCGACGGGGCTGAGGCACCGGGCGGCGATCGGGCTGACGGAGAGGACAGATGCGATCGCGGTGGTGGTGAGTGAGGAGACGGGGAGCATTTCCATTTCTGAAAACGGTGATCTCCAGCGCAATCTAACGGAGAAACAATTTAGGGCGAGGATCGCCGAGATCTTCTTTGACGAAAAACCATACGATGAGACTGAACCTGAAAAAACGACTGATACCAAAGCTGATGTGCCTTCTGCTGGCGACAGGGATTTGGATCCTGATTAAGAACCACATCGGTAGTGAAGCAGGCGATACGGACGGGATTTTCTCTGCTCCGAGGGCTACGCCGGTGGATGAAGAGACTCTGCAACCGAGGAACTGAATGGAAGAGGTGCAGGATGCCGGGTTGAAGGTGGAGGGGATCTGGATTTCACCAGGTCATGACTTCCGCGGTAGGTTCGGGAAGGGGCGAGAGAACCACGGGGTGGTCGCTCTGGATGAGGTGGAATGTGTTGCTGGAAGGGGGTTGGCTGACGATCGCTACTTCGACTACAAGGAGGATTTCAAGGGGCAGGTTAGCTTTCTAGCAGCGGAGATATTAGAAGAACTGCGTGAGAAATACGGTGAGGTGGATCCGACGGCACTACGGAGGAATGTGCTGGTGAGGGGTGCGAATCTGGCGGCGTTGGTTGGGAAAAAGTTTTCGATACAGGGTTTGGTTTTCGAAGGCAGCGAGGACTGCGAGCCATGCTTCTGGATGGATGAAGCGGTGGGGGAAGGTGCGGAGGAATTTCTTAAAGGAAATTGCCGTGCGGGGATACGTGCGCGGATTCTGACGGACGGGACGCTCCGGGTAGGGGGATGAATGAGGAGCGCCGTCCTTCCAGGCGGCTGGATTTTGCCGGAGTTATTGCTGGGGTTTTGCTGCCGCCTGGAAGGACGGCTTTCCTTATTCAGAGAAGGGTCTCCAGATAGGCTAGTGCATCTTCGCGGGATAGTAGGCCGTTTTCGAGTTGCTCTGTTTGGATGTCGTTGAGGATTTCCGCGAAGCGGGGGCCGGGTTTTAGGCCGCGTGAGATGAGGTCTTTTCCTGTGACGAGTGGCTCGGGGATGAGGGGCTCGTTGGCGAATTCCTCGGCTTTGGCGTTGAGGTATTCGTAGTTGTCGGTAAAGCCGTTGGACGAGGCGCAATCGACGCGGTGAAGCTCCATTTCCTCGGGGAAAGTGGGGGGCGACATGAAGCGCTTGAGGGTGGATTTGCGCATCTGCTGGACGTTCATGAACTGCATGTGGCGGGAGACCATATGGGAGGCATCGCGGATGACGGCGTTCGGGTATTTCAGGCGTGTGAGGATTTCCGTGGCCATTTCCGCGCCGCGGGATTCGTGGCCGTTGAAGCGGATGCGGCCATCGGGATCGGTGGTTTGGGTGGGGGGCTTGGCGATGTCGTGGAGGAGGGTGGCGAGGCAAAGAGTCAGCGGGGCATGGGGCGCGAGCATTTCGAGCATGATGCAGGTGTGGGTGAAGACGTCGCCTTCGGGATGCCATTGGGGGGGCTGCTCGCAGCCGATGAGGGCGAGGACTTCTGGGAGGAAATGGTCGATGAGGGAGGTGGAGACGAGGAGTTCGAGGCCAGCGCGGCGGTTAGGTGAGGTGATAATTTTTGAGAATTCGTCGCGGATGCGCTCGGGGGAAATCTTATCTAACAGGTGTGCATTTTCCTTGATGGCTGAGAGGGTGGTTTCCTCGATGGGGAAGCCGAGTGTGGTGGAGAAACGGACGGCGCGGAGGAGGCGAAGGGCGTCTTCCTGGAAGCGGTGGGCGGGGGTGCCGATGGCGCGAAGTGTCTTGGATTCGATGTCGCGGAAGCCGTTTACGTGATCGATGATTTCTCCTGTGACGGGGTTTTCGAAGAGACCGTTGATGGTGAAATCTCGGCGATGGGCGTCTTCCTCCGGGGTGGAGAAGGTGACTGAATCGGGGCGGCGTCCGTCTTTGTAGGAGCCGTCGGTGCGGAAGGTGGCGATCTCGATGTGGTGGCCTTGGTGCTTCACGATGACGACACCGAAGTGGGCACCGACTTCGTTGGAGCTGGGGAAAAGTTTGAGGACTTCCGCCGGTGTCGCGGAGGTTGCTATGTCGTAGTCTTTGGGGGAGTGGCCGAGGAGCTTGTCGCGCACGCAGCCTCCGGCGAAGTAGGCTGTGTGGCCGGCTTCGGTGAGGGATTTTGCGAGGGATGTGGCGGCGGGGAGCATTTCTTTAAGTGAGAAGTGCCGAGTGAGAAGTGATCAGTGGAAGAATCACTTATAGTACGGGGAATGGTGATCAGGCCGTCAGAAATCGGGTTGAAATACCCAAGGGTCACACCGACCCGCGCTCCATATTATAAAGTCGGGTTCGGGAGCTTGAGTAGCTCTAGGAGGCGTTCGAGGTCGTCGTTGCCGTAGTATTCGATTTCGATTTTGCCTTTTTTGGCGGTGTGATTGATGGCGACGTGGGTGGCGAGGTGCTCTTGGAGGCGTTTGGTGAGGTCGCGGATGTGGATGTCGACTTCTTTTGGGGCTGCCTTTTTGGGATCGGGGGCTCCGGAGGGGTTGGCGAGTAGGGACTGGGTGAGTTTCTCTGCGGCGCGGACGGTGAGCTTGCGGCGGATGATCTGGTCGGCGGCGAGTTTTTGGCTATCGGCGTCTTTTAGGGCGAGGATGGCTTTGGCGTGGCCGACGGTGATCTGGCGTTGGGCGAGGTGGAGCTGGATGTCCTCGTGGAGGTCGAGGAGGCGCATGGCGTTGGCAACTGAGGCGCGGGATTTGCCTACACGGGTGGCGATTTCCTCCTGCTTGAGGGTGAATTCTTTGGCGAGGCGGACGTAGCCGGCTGCTTCTTCGATAGGGTTGAGATCCTCGCGCTGGAGGTTCTCGATGAGAGCCATTTCTAGGACGTCGCGGTCTGAGGCGGCGCGCTCAATGACGGGGACGGTGGCGAGGCCGAGTTTTTTGGAAGCTCTCCAACGGCGCTCACCGGCGATGAGTTCGTATTTCCCGTCAACGAGACGTGCAATGAGCGGCTGGATGATGCCGTGCTGGCGTATGGAATCGACGAGTTCGTCGATGGGGGTATCAATGAATTGGTTCCGCGGCTGGAGAGGGGAAGGGACGACTTTATCGATGGGGATATCGCGGACGCGAGGGGAGTCATCGGTCGAGCCATCTGGGGCTTGTCCGGGGAGCGCCTGATTTTTTTTGATGAGGGCTCCGAGTCCTTTGCCGAGTGCTGGTTTTGCCATGGGGGAGTGAGTGTGGTTGAAGAGGGAGGGAAGTGGAAGCAGATTTGATGCGATATTTGAAATGGATTTTTAAAATGTGGTGATTTTAAACGCTATGTGCTGTTGCAAAGTGGGGGGCGGGTTGGCAATTTCACGGGACTGAAGATGGTTACAAATTTTGCGGCATATCGATTTGTGGAGCTGACGGGCTTGAAGGAGCTTCGTGAGGAACTTGTGGAACTTTGCAAGGGAGTGGGGCTTAAGGGGACGATTTTGCTGAGCACGGAGGGGATCAATCTTTTCGTGGCGGGGTCTGCGGAGGCGGTGGGTGTGATGTTGGGGAGGCTGCGGGAAATACCGGGCTTGGAGGATTTTGAGGGGAAGGTGAGTGAGAGTGAGGATCAGCCGTTCCGGAGGATGCTGGTGAGGATTAAGAAGGAGATTATTGCCTTTGGGGTGGACGGTGTGGAGCCGGGGAAACGGACTTCGCCGAAGCTCCAGGCGAAGGAGCTGAAGCAATGGCTGGATGAAGGACGCAAGATCACGCTGCTGGATACGCGGAATGATTATGAGGTGAAATTAGGGACGTTCGAGGGTGCGGTGGTGCCAGATATCAAGACGTTCCGTGAGTTTCCGAAGGCGGTGAGGGAGCTGCCGCAGGAGATGAAGGATGAGACGGTGGTGATGTTTTGTACGGGGGGGATTCGCTGTGAGAAGGCGGGGCCTTTCATGGAGATGGAGGGGTTCAAAAATATTTATCAGCTGGATGGTGGGATTCTGAAATATTTCGAGGAGTGCGGGGGGGATCACTATGATGGGGAGTGCTTTGTATTTGATCAGAGGGTGGGTGTGGATCCGGCGCTGAGGGAGACGGATACGGCGGTGTGTTATGCCTGCCAGGCTCCGCTAGATGCGGAGGATCAGGAGGATGTGAGGTATGTGGCAGGGGTGACTTGTCCGCATTGTTTTAAGCCGGAGCCGGAGAAAATGGCGGAGAGGATTTCTACTGCGCAGTCGAAGCTGGATGCGGTTTGTGAGGTGCTGCCGGGGTCGGTGGCGCAGGAGAACAGGAGACCGGTGAATGTTTCCGCGAAGTATGATAAGTGGGAGCTGGGGGATGTGCTGGTGGATCAGTTTCCGCAGGTGTCACGAGAGGAATGGGCGGAGCGTTGTGCGGCGGGTAGGTTTGTGAGCTACGGTGGGAAGGTGCGGGAGATGGATCATGTGGTGCGGGCGGGGGAGAGGATTCTGCAAATTTTCCCGCCAGCGGTGGAGCCGGAGGTGGCGCGGGGTATTAAGATTGTGTGGGATGATGAGGCGGTGGTGGTGGTGGAAAAACCTGCGCCGCTGCCGATGCATGCGAGCGGGAGGTATCATCGCAATACGCTGCAACATCTGATGAATCAGGTTTATGAGCCGAAGTATCTGAGGCCGGTGCATAGGCTGGATGCGAATACGCGGGGGCTGGTGCTTTTTGCGAGGACGCGGAGGTTCTGCGGGCAGTTGCAGAGACAGTTTCTAGAGGGGAAGGTGGAGAAAATCTATCGGGTGCGTGTGCAGGGCCATCCGGAATGGGATGAGAAGGTCTGCGAATCTTCGATTTCTGCGGAGCCGAGTGGGCCGGGTGGTCGTGTGGTGGATGAAGATGGCTTGGAGGCTAGGACGGATTTTTCCGTGAAGGAGAGATCTGGGGATGGGACGGCGTGGCTGGAAGCAAAGCTGGGGAGTGGTAGGACGAACCAGATCCGGGTGCATCTGTGGGAGCTTGGCTTCCCGGTGGTGGGTGATCCTTGTTATCTGCCGGGCGGGAAAATGGGTGACAAGCAGACGCTCGAGGTGGGTGATGCGCGGATGGAGCTGGAGGCTTGGAAGCTTGGCTTTAAGCATCCGGTTTCGGGGGAGTGGATGGAGTTTTTGAATGAACATCGAACATTGAACGCTGAACATTGAACGTCGAAGGGGAGATTGCTTGGCTGGGGTCAGCTTCAAAGAGGAGGCGGTGGCTGGTTGGGGTTTCGGGTGGGTTGGATTCGATGGCTTTGCTGCATCTGCTACATGAGAGCAGGTTTCGGGATGTTGTGGTTTGCCATTTGGATCATGGGTTAAGGGGGTCGGATTCGAGGGGGGATGCGAGTTTTGTGAGACGGGTGGCGGGGAAGATGGGTTTCGAGGTGGAGGTGGGGAAAGTGGATGTGAGGGGGCTGATGGAGGAGCGGAAGGAATCTCTGGAGACGGCGGCGAGGGCGGCGAGGCACGAGTTTTTTGCGGAGTGCGGGAAGTCGCATCGATGTGGGAGGCTGCTGCTCGCGCATCATGCGGATGATCAGGCGGAGACGGTGTTGTGGAATTTGATGCGAGGCTCACATGGTCTGCGGGGGATGCAGGAGGTGCGTGAAATGAAGATGGGGGGGCGGAGAATGGAAGTGGTGAGGCCGTTACTGGGAACGAGAAAATCGGTGTTGCGGGAGTGGATGGTGGAGAAGGGATTTAGGTGGCGTGAGGATGCTAGCAATGCGGAGAACGATGTGGTGCGGAACCGAATTAGGAATGAGGCACTGCCGCTGTTGGGTGAAATTTCTGGCCGGGATGTGGCAGGGATGCTGGTGAGGGAGGCAGCGGGCGGCGAGGGGTTGCGTGAGTTGGTCTCGTGGGCGGTGGGTAAAGCGGAAGCGATTGATCCGCAGGGCAGGCTTCATGCGAAGGTGCTGGGAGGGCTTCCGGCGGCGCTTCAGGTGGCGGTGGTATCAGATTTTTTAAAATCAAATGGAGTGGGTGGAATCAGCACGGAGCTACTGGAATCTTGTGTGGCGATGCTCGATGTGAAGAACCCTGCCAGCGTGAATCTTCCGGGTGGCGGCCGTTTGCGAAGGCGTGGCGGTAGGATTTTCATGGAAACTCGGTGAGGGAGGGCTTGCCTTAGTGCTTCGGATGGGGGCAGCTTTGTGACGTGCCTGACACGGAAACCAAACAAGCTGCCCCAAGACGTTGGAGTGCATTTGTTTGCCCGGATTGTCGATTCGTCCTCCGCGTGCCCCGGGATCACGATGGAGTGGGTATTGTCTGTCCGTCTTGCAGAAGGATGCTGCGTATTCCCGAGGAAGGCGAAGTAGGCGCCCCTCTGATGGCACCGATTCAGAAGATCGCTTTCTCGTCCACGCCGGAACCCAATCGGAAACAAAAAAGGGGTAAAAGAAAGAGGAAGAAGGATTCGGTCACACCTGACTGGGAGTCTGGAAAAGGGAAGAAAGATGGCGAAGGCATCGACTGGAAGGGAGTGTTCAAAACCACGGTGGTGTGGGGGATTTCTTTTGGTGTGATTGCGGGGGGAGTTTTCTTTTTTCTTAAGACTACAGAACCAGCTCCGGAACTGGTGGAGATCGTGGTCGATCCGGATGCGGGCAAAGCCATTCTGGAGACTCCAGTATCGCTGACGGCCGGATTTGATGAAGAGGAACTGGTGCCTACCGGGCTTCTTAAGCGGAGCGAAGCGGAATTGCTAAACCTAGTTGAACCGCTCGCCCAGAAATTCCTGGAGGCTGAAACGGTGGAAGAAATCCTTCCATTGGTAAGAAACCCTTATGATGTTGCACAGAAAATGCGTCGCCTCCATCCCGATGGGACGATCACTCCTCTGGGTTTTTCAGGAGTTAGTCCTCTTGAAGGCGTGGCATACAAAGATGGGTATGCGGCAGTTTCGTTTCTGACAGCCGATCAGGAGAAAAAGCCGATGGTATTTTGTGAGGGTGAAGGTGGTTTGAAGATCGACTGGGAAAGCTGGGCGGGCTGGTCGGAATTGCCATGGGATGAACTCATGGAAAGTAAGCCCACGAAGCCGGTGCTCGTGAGGGTAATTTCCAAGCCGGTGCCCTATTACAATTTCGGCTTTTCCGATGAAGACGAGTGGGTCTCGTATCGGCTACTTTCTCCTGATGGCGAGCACACACTCTACGGCTACGCGAAACGCGGAAGTCTGATTGACGAGCAGCTCCGCCCAGCAGATCCGAACGGAGCAATGGCGGTGACACTACGTATCAGTTTTCGAGAGGGGGCGACTTCGGCTTCGCAGGCGGAAATTGACGAGTTCGTGACCGATGGTTGGGTGATTTCAGCGGACTCCAATTGATCGTAATGGACGTGAATATATTTGCTTGTCTCATAAAATTAGCCTTGGCTAATTTTCTTTGTTGAAACGAAGTGTGAGGTGTGAAGAATCAAGGCATGAGATCTAGATGCGGGTGGTTCGATACTTTTGCGGTCGTTGGAGCTGTTGTTTGCTCATTGTTCTTTGCTGGGTGTGAATCCGAAGGGGTCGGTGGGAATGCTGGCAAGAAGCGAGTGGTTACGAGTTTCACGATCATCGCGGATATGGCGCGGGAAGTAGCGGGTGATGCGGCAGTGGTGGAATCCATCACGAAGCCGGGATCGGAGATCCATGGTTATGATCCGACGCCGAAGGATATCGTGAAGGCGCAGAAGGCGGATTTGGTGCTGTGGAACGGGATGAACCTCGAGCTATGGTTTGAGAAATTTTTCGCCAACGTGGAGGATGTTCCTTCGGCGGTGCTGAGCGAAGGGATCGAGCCGATGGGGATTTCCGAAGGGCCATACACAGGAAAGCCGAATCCGCATGCGTGGATGTCGCCTGCAAATGCGCTCGTGTATGTGGAAAATATTCGTAAGGCACTCGTGGAAATGGATCCGGCGAACGAGGAAACCTACAACCGCAACGCGGCGGCGTATTCAGAAAAGATCAAGGCACTCGATGAACCAGTGCGTAAGAAGCTCGCAGAGATCCCGGAGGACAAGCGCTGGCTGGTGACGAGTGAGGGAGCTTTCTCCTATCTATGTCGCGATTACGGTCTCCAGCAGCTATATCTTTGGCCGATCAATGCGGATGCCCAAGGAACGCCGCAGCAGGTGCGGAAGGTGATTGATAGGGTTCGCGAAAAAGGCATCCCGGTGATTTTTTCCGAAAGCACGGTGAGCGATAAACCAGCGAGGCAAGTGGCGGCGGAGACAGGCGCGAATTATGGAGGTGTGCTCTATGTGGACTCGTTGACTGGCGCGGATGGTGCTGCACCGACTTTCTTGCGGTTGTTAGAAAAAAATGCGGAGACGATTGTGAAAGGCTTTCACGAAAACGAATGAGTTCTGAAATCATAAAAGCGAGCCTGGAGGTAGATGGCGTATCGGTCATCTACTCCAACGGGCATCAGGCTTTGAGGGATGCGAGTTTCCGCCTTGGCGCGGGGACTGTGTGTGCGCTGGTGGGCGTGAATGGCAGCGGGAAATCGACGCTTTTCAAAAGTATCATGGGTTTCGTGAATCCGACTGCCGGAGCGGTGAGGATCAATGGGTTGCCGGTGCGTGAGGTTTTAAAAAAACAGCTGGTGGCCTATGTTCCACAGGCTGAGGACGTGGACTGGCAGTTTCCAGTGAGTGTGTGGGATGTGGTGATGATGGGGCGCTATGGCGCGATGAATTTCCTACGCATCCCGAAGGCGAAAGATAAGCTGGCGGTGGAGGAAAGTCTGAAACGTGTCTCGATGTGGGAGTTCAAGGATCGCCAGATCGGCGAGCTGAGTGGGGGGCAGAAAAAGCGTGTCTTCCTCGCGCGGGCGCTGGCGCAAGGCGGGCGGGTGATTCTACTGGACGAGCCTTTCACCGGTGTGGATGTGAAAACGGAGCAGGCGATCATCGCGCTGCTGCACGAGCTCAGGAAGGACGGTTGCATCATCTTCGTATCGACTCACAACCTTGGTAGCGTGCCGGAATTTTGCGATCAGGTGGTGCTGATTAACCGGACGGTGCTCGCTTATGGGCCTACAGAGGAGGTTTTCACTGCGCAGAATCTTTCTCAGGCATTCGGTGGTGTATTGCGTGAGTTTGAGTTCGAGCAATCGACGATCCAAGCGCACGACGGGCGAATGGTGCGGGTGCTTTCCGATGACGAGAGGCCGTTGGTTTTCGGGAAAGATGGGCACCTAGAATACATGGATCGCAAGAAGCACGAGGAGCTGCTGAAACAACGCTCGGAAGAGCACGACGAATGAGTGGATTCATCCAAGAACTGATGGTGCCGCTGCAGTATGAATACATGCTGCGGGCGATCTGGGTGAGTGCATTGGTGGGTGGCGTGTGCGGGCTTCTTTCGTCTTTCGTGACACTCAAAGGATGGTCGCTGATGGGGGATGCGCTTTCCCACGCGGTGGTGCCGGGTGTGGCGATCGCTTACATCATCGGCTTACCATTCGCGCTCGGGGCGTTTGTGGCTGCAATCATGGCGACGGGGGCGATGGCCTTCATTAGGGCTCAAAGTCGAATCCGGGAAGATGCTACTATAGGTATCGTATTTACCGCATTCTTCGCGTTGGGTTTGGTTCTGATTACGAAATATCCCTCGGGCGTGGATCTTAAAGTGATCTTGTATGGAAATATTATGGGTATCGCTCCTGCAGATATCCTTCAGGTGGTGTTGATCAGTGTGTTGACCGTTGGAGTGTTGTTGGTGAAGTGGAAGGATCTGATGCTGTATTGCTTTGATGCGAACCAAGCGCGGACGCTGGGGCTAAAAGCTGGTGTGCTCCACATGTTGCTGCTGGGGCTGCTTGCCGCGACCTCTGTGGCTGCTCTACAGGCGGTCGGTGCGATTCTTGTGTTGGCTATGTTGGTGACGCCGGGTGCGACGGCCTACTTACTGACGGATCGCTTCGGGAAAATGATGTGGATTTCTACGGGGTTGGGCGTAGTCACTTCGGTGGCGGGTGCCTATGCGAGCTATTTTATCAACGGTCAAACAGGAGGATGCATTGTCACACTTCAGACTCTGGTATTCCTGGCGGCGTTTGTTTTTGCTCCCAAGCAGGGCATGTTGGCCACGCGGCTCGCTGTGCGTAGGGGGATAGCGACAACAGGAGAAGCTGCATCATGAGCGAATTTTTCGAGCCATTCCGATACGGTTTCATGCAGGACGCGATGCTCGTCGGGGCATTGGTGGGAGCGATGTGTGCGGTGCTTTCGTGTTTCTTAGTGCTGAAAGGTTGGTCGCTGATGGGGGATGCGGTGTCGCATGCCGTGCTGCCGGGGATCGTGATCGCCTACATTGTGGGGCTGCCGCTGCCGTTCGGAGCGTTCATCGCCGGCTTGTTCTGCGCGACAGGGACGGGATTTCTGAAAAGGAACAGCCGCATCAAGGAGGATACGGCGATGGGTGTGGTGTTCACCGGGCTGTTTGCGTTCGGTATCGTGCTCTTCAGCAGGACGACATCGGATCTGCATCTGGATCACATCTTGATCGGAAATATTCTGGGCATCGAGAAAGCGCAGGCCTGGCGAACGATTGGGTTGGGTGTGGCGGTGCTGTTTGTGACCCTTTTACTGAGGAAAGATCTGCTGTTGATTTGTTTCGACCCAGGACAAGCGCGGGTGCTTGCAATACCCGACCGTTTCCTGAATTACCTACTGCTCGCTCTGCTGGCGTTGGCGATCGTGGTGGCCTTGCAAGCAGTGGGGATTATCCTTGTGGTGGCGATGTTGGTGACTCCGGGATGCGTGGCGCATCTATGGACGGATCGTTTCGATCGGATGCTTCTCATCGCAGCTGTATCGGCGGTGTTTGCGACGATCATTGGGATACTCGTCAGCTTTCATATCGATGCATCCACGGGAGGCTGCATCGTGTTAGTGCAGGCGGCTTTGTTTTTTCTCTCACTGCTCTTTGCTCCGAAATACGGGATCGTGGGGCGCAAGAGAAGTGTGGCGAAGCTTGAGTCCGCCTAGATGCCGATCAATCCGGTTCCCACTCCGTTGAAGGACTCCGCCTGTTCGTAGATTTCGAATTTCTCGGCGATGGATTGGTGGAGGTTGGCGAGAGGGGTGCCGTTTTTGCAGTCGATGTGACGACCTGGATTAAGTTTTCCGCCGCCCTTGCCTGCTACGAGGATGGGGAGGTTGTCCTTGATGTGGCCGTTACCATCTTTCATGCCTGAGCCGTAGAGGACGATAGTGTTGTCGAGCAGAGAGCCATTGCCCTCGTCTACGGATTTCATCCTCTCCAGCAGGTAGGCGAACTGTGAAGCATACCAACGGCTAACGATGGTGTATTGATCGACGAGTTCTTTCTTTTCCTTGTGGTGGGACATGCCGTGGTGATCGGAGCTGACCCCATCGATGAAGGAAAAATTTTGGCGGCTGAAACCGTGAGCCGTCATCAGGGTGCCGACACGTGTGGTATCCGTCCAAAGCGCCATGAGCATGATGTCCATCATCAGGCGGAGGTGGACGTCGCGTTCGCGCGGGATGCCGGAGGGAGGCCTTCTGAGATCTGGCTCATCGAGGGGCTCCCATTCGCGTTCCGGCGGATCGATGGTTTTTTCCACCTGCACTTCGACGGCGCGCATGCTGTCGAGGTATTCGTCGATCTTGCGGCGGTCGGTGGAGCTGACCTTGCGCTGCATGGATTTCGCATCGTCGAGGACGAGGTCGATCACACTCCTCTTGAGCTGAGCGTCTTGTTTGACTTTTTCGCTGCTGGTGTTTCTGAAAAGGCGGTCGAACGCGACGCGTGGATTGATTTCAGGAGACAGCCGTGAAGATGTGGAGTTCCAAGAAAGGGTGTTTGCGAAGGAAATGGGATCTGGCCCCACGGCGCCTTGACGCGGTGGCTCGGTGCCAAGCTCTAGTGAAGGGAATAAGGTGCTGCCCCCCTGTTTCGCAGCGATCATTTGATCGAGCGAGATGCCGTTCTTTCCACCTTTGATGCCTGTACCGGTGAGAAAGGCGGCGGTCAATTGTACGTGCCCCTTTGCGCCGACGTTACTCATTCCGCTGATGGCTGTGATGTCGCTGGAGAGTTTTGCGAGTGGTGCAAGGATTGGCGAGTCTGCTAGAGCGTATTTGCCGCCTTCGAAGGCTGCATCCCATGCCTTCGGGTAAACTCCATTTGGGTGAAAGACAGTGAGGAAACGGGTGGGTGCCATTTTCTTGGAAACAGCCTTCGCACCAGTGCCGGTGACCGCTCCAAAAGTTTCAAGGAAAGGAAGACTGAGCAAGGCACCTGTTCCCCGGAGAAATGCGCGCCGTGAGTATCCATTGGTTTTCAGGTTCATTGTCCGATCAGGGGTTTATCGCTGTTGTATTGGAAAGGGTAGCTAAAGACGACGGCCTCCACAAGTTTTGTAGCTTCGCAGTTTTCACGTGCAACTTCATTGAAAATAGCGATCACCGAGGGTTTGTCGTGTTCACCGAGTTCGCGGCCGAGGGCGAAGGAAAGCATTCTCTCTGTCATGTTGGTGATGAAATCCTCACGACGGTTTTTCATGAGGTACTCCTTCAGTTCGACTGATCCTTGGAAAGTGCTGCCGTCTGGCATGACGCCAACGTTGTCAATCGGCAGACCGCTGTCTGTTTCGCGAAAGCGACCGATGGCATCGAAATCTTCGAGGCCGAAACCGATGGGGTCTATTTTCATGTGGCAGCTCATACAGGCTTCGTTGTTGCGGTGTGTTTCGAGTTCCTGACGCAAGGTGATGCCTAGGTGTTCTCCGTCATCGCTAGGGAGCGCCGGAACGGCTTCGGGCGGCTCGGGCACGCGCTCCCCGAGAAGTTTTTCGAGAACCCAGACGCCTCGAATCACCGGGCTGGTGCGAACCGGTGTGGATGTGGCGGTCAAGACGCTCGTCATGCCTACCAGCCCGCCGCGTTTCGGGTCATTCAGGCGTATTTCCCTCATTTCATCACCTTTGACACCCTCGATTCCATAGAAGTCAGCTAGCTCGGAATTCACGAATGTGCGATCGGATGAGATCAGTTCTAGCAAGCTGCCTCCTTTACGGAAAAGTGAATCGAGTAGCAGCACGGGCTCTTGTTTAGCGGCAGCATTGAGCGAGGGGGAGTATTCGGGGAACAGCTCGGCATCAGGGATGACGCTTTCTCCCAGTGCCCGGAAGCCAAGCCACTGGCCGAGGAAGAGTGAGGTGAAGGATTTTGAACGATCATCCAACAGCATGCGCTTGACCTGTTTCGAGAGAACTTCCGGCTCGTAGATTTCTCCTGTCGTGGCAAGCGCAAAGAGCTCGTCGTCCGGCATGGAGAGCCAGAGGAAATAGGAGAGGCGCGAAATAAAGGCGTAGGGATCGAGCCGGTAAGCGCCCTTCCATTCTTGGTTTGCGGTGTTGACCTCCTCACTGCGGAAAAAGAAAGCAGGTGAGACGAGGATCGCAGCGTAAGCATTTTTTAGGGCTTCGTTGTATTCCGCACCTGCTTTTCTCGATAGCGCGAAGAGCCGTACGTATTTCGCAAGTTCGTCGTCGGTGATGGGTCTGCGAAATGCCCTGGAGCCGAAGGTGCTCAGCGTTTTTTGAGCGGTTTCCGCCTCCTGCCATGTGTCGGATGGCTTGTCCTGAAAGACGCGCAGTTCCTGGCCGGCCTGTGCGAGAGGCCCTTCGATTTCAATCCAGTCGATGTGAACCCCTTCGAAGTTGGGTTTGATTCCGGGCTTTGGCTTTTCTTTGGTGAGGTAGTTGCCCTTGTTGAGGGCGATCTGGCGGGCTCCGCCTTTCACCTCCACGACCATTTCGTAGAGTTTAGCTTCTTCTTCCCCAATGGAATATCGGCCGACTTCCTCATTGTCGATTCGTAGGACTCCTTCCAAGGGTCTCCCGGTCAGGCGCGCCCGTATCTTGAATCGGTATTTCCCATCGACAGGAAATTCCGCGGAATCGTAAAGGGTCATCTGGCCGATCCGGATGTTGTGGCCGATGGCGGACTCTCCCGGGAAGGGGATGGGTTCGACCTTGGTCTCGGTCATGAACATTTTTTCGCTCTCCCAATGGATTTTGATCGGTTCGGCAGCCATAGCCATCGCGGCTGAAAGCGCTTTGTCCGCACCTGCGAAATATTTTTCGATCAAGGCGGGAGTAACCGAGAGGGCGTCGCGGTCGTTGTCGAAACCACTGCGGCCTTCACCGTCTTCGGAAAATTCATCGGCGGCACCGAAATCCATGCCGATCAGATCCCGCATCGTATTGGCGTATTCCGTTTTCGTCAGTCTAGCGATGGTGACGTGGCCGGGATGGGGCTCTTCGAACCAATCCCGGTCGTTCACCACGGAGTCGATCCATGTGACCATTTCCTCCCTTTCCTCATCGGTGGGGAAGGGGGCTTTTGAGGGCATTTCCTCCTCCTCGATGAGCTCCTTGGTGAGTCGCCAAAATTTCCGGTTTTCCCGCATCTGGCTTTCGGACGTGAAGATGGTGAGATCTACGTCGCCCTTCATTTTTTCGGAGTCGTGACATTTGTAGCAATAGCTCTCCATCATCGGTTGGAGAAACTCATCGAAGGATTTTTCCCCGGAGGCGGACAAGGACATCAGCAACGACAGTGCGATTGAGCCGGGAATACCGACGCAATGGTATCTGGATGCCTTCATGGTGGCATGATACGGGTGAATTTACCAATTCCTATCCAAAGCCGGGAAAAAGATTCACATACAGAAAAACTAGCAAATAGATCCACCAGAACTCAATCGCCTAAACGGTGATTCAGGCATCGCGGTAGCACTCGCCCAAGCGGGTGAGCTTGCCCGAATTATCGAAGAGGGCGCTGGTGCCGAGAGATGATGATTTTTGCCCTGCGGGGAACCATGCGTATTTCTCCACAAAGTCCATGCGGTTGAGGCGCGGCAGCATCTCTTCCATGAATTTCAGCACTGTCCCGGGCTTGTGCTTGTTGGTTTCGGGAGTTTTTGCGTTCCAATCGCCGACGGCGAATTCGGTGAGCCACAGGGGTTTTCCATACATTTTCTGTATCTTTGAGAGTCGTCCCGCCAGTTCGTTAACACTGGGGCCGCCATAGGAATGGACGGTCACGAAATCGACGCGAAGTCCGCGTTTTTTTGCTCCGGCCATAAATGCCTTCATCCAGTCATTGTCTGGGTGGACACAGGCGGGACTGCCGAGGCGGAGGCCGGTCTCCATAAGGATTGGCCAAACATCGAGGGCTTTTTCCACGCTCATGTTTGATTGGTTTTTCTGATCAGGTTCGTTGAAGCCAAGCAGTTCCTTGATTCCTGCCTCTTTGGCGAGTTTGCCTGCCCTTGCCACCCCTTCTTTGTCTCCCCAGTAGCCGTAGATCATCGGCGTAAAATCGACACCGGCGGGAATTTCCTCGGAGATTTTCGAGCCCCACGAGTAAAACCATTTGGAGTTCAGCATGCGCAGCTTCTCTGGCCAAGATTTCCCCTTGATGGTGATGGCTAACCCCTTTTTACGGGAGCCTACGCCTGGTTCTGCGAATGCCGGAGTGGTGCCAGCAAGAGAGGCAAGAATGGAAAGTCGTAATGCGTCTCGGCGGCTGTATCGGGAGAAATCCATAAGTTAAAATATCTGAGAGGGGTAAAGATGCCCGTATCTTACTAAAACCCAATCCTAGCCCTTTCTATACATGCAGGCCTCTCAAAGATCAGCACAGACGTATCATGTCTTTCACGAACTGATACCAGAGGAAGAGCAGACCGCGGCGTGAGTATTGGAAGTGCCCGTCGCCCGTAAGACGGATGATCCCGGAGCGCAGATTGTGCTCGATCTGGTTTTTCATTTCCGTTTCGATTTTTTGCTCGGCAGATTCCGGATCGGGCATGCTGAGATCTTCGGTTCCGAGTTTGTTACGTCCGAGGAAAGTCCTGTGATCCGAGAGAATCTGGTGAAAACAGGATTTTTCACAGGGGACATGATTCCAGCGGAGATCAGGTGGACAACGTAGGGTGGGGGCGAAGGGGAAATTGGTCGTCCGCCAAGTTTTTCCCGCTAGGTCGATAGAAGTGACTGAGATGAAAGCAAATGCGACCTCATCTTGTTCGCATAGACAGACGGATGCGATGGCACGTTCTTCCGGATGCCAGAAGAGGCGGAAGTGCTGCTGCATGCCAGACCATTGCCAGCCACAGTCTGAGACATGCTCGAAGCCCGCTTCTTCCATTCCCGCTGCTGCCTCGATGGCGTTCGGGAAAAAGGATGGATTAGGAGGTTCTCGGTGGCACAGGCGGTTGTCGATAGGCATGCGCAACCGGCGCACATGGGTGAGTAATTCGATCCACGGCAGAAAAAACCATAGGCTTGCTCCAGCGATACCGGCGAAGATATTACCACTAATGTAGTAGAAGAAGAAAAACGTCGCCAGCAGGAAAACCAATGCGCCTATCTTCCTCGCGAGATTCACGCGTGATGAACGCAGCGCCACCGCAAGCAAGGCAAGGCCGATGACGATTAGGGTTTCACGCATAAGGGGTAGAAATTTGAAACTCTAAGCTTTAAATCCTAATGAAGAGTGTTTTTTCGTAACTTGAGATTTGTTAGAGTTGAAAGTTACCCCGCTAGGGCGTCCATCAGGTAGGCGGAAGGGCGGAAGTTCTCGATGAGGATCTCCTGTTTTCCATCGCGGTTCATGCGCACCTGGCTGACGTTGAAATTCGGCGTCTTGTGGGGTGCGAAGAGGATGTCATCGTGAGTCGCGTTTTCATGTTTCTTGAACATTTCCGGGAGGATGTCGCCGCCGAGATGGTCATCGCGTCCGGTAGCTAGGTGGCATGTGCCGAGGACTTTTTCATCCTGAATGTCTGCGTAGGAAACAGGCAGCACTTGGGTGCCGAAACCTAGCTCGCCAAGTGTTCCGGTCATCGGATCGTCGGCGAGGCGGGCGTTGTGGGAGTCGATGGTTGCCTGATTTCCTTCGATGAGGGTGGAGCGGTAAATGCAACGATCCTTCACGTCGAGAACACCGAGTGTGCCGTCCTCGTATTTCATCGGGAACTGGCCGTTGGCATCGGTGGGGACGAAATAGACCTCACCGGCAGGGAGATTGGCGATGTCGGGTTTTTTGCCATGGCAGAGGCCGTGGGACTTCTGGGCGTCCTGATTGTCGAGTCCGAGGGTGGCGGTGAGCACGCGGCCGTCTTCCAAAGTGAAATCGATTTCCATCGAATCAGCATTGGTGAGGGCAATTCGAAGCTTTTCCGCATCGCGGGACACCTCGTTGTAGTCAACGGCGAGACCGGAGTTAAGGATGACGTCATTAAGTCCGTGGAGGGTAGCTCCGCGGAAGCCGTATTCCTTGGCCTTGGCGGTGAGTGGCGCGGTGGCCGAGAAGGTGGAGACGCAGAGGATGAGGTCGTAGGCAGGGTAGATGTCCTTATCCAGTGAGAGGTGATTGCCAGCGGTGTCCCAGACATCGTCATCGAGGTCGAGATTTGAGCCATTTGTGCAGCGGTATGCAAAAAATTCGCCCCCGCTCATGCCTAGCTCGGCCATCGCACCGTCGCGCAGGGCTTCGTAGAAATATTTGTGAGCGTTTTTCTGAACCGGGTAGCCTTCTTCTTTCAGGAATGCAAAATCCTTGATGTGTGCCAGAGGCTCATCGAAATCGATCAGGATACAGACTCGGCAGTCTTGGGTTGGCTCGAAAACCGTCGTAAGAAGACGGACAAGGTCGAATTCAGGAAATTCTCTCTTCTCAGGGTTGAGCAGAATTTCAGGAGATAGGTATTCGGGTAGGGTAGAGGTAGTCGTGCCAAACATGGTAATTGAAGATAAATGGCCATCCTGTGTCTGCAAGGGACGATTTTCGAAAATCATTCACCGAAATCAAATCCCGGATCGTTCGGTGGATCGGATCGCATTCGTTTCAGTAGTTCACTGCGGTCTTCCAATTTCATCCACACATCAGGGGTGATGTAGATCGGTGCATTCCCGCGTGTGGCGATGGCAAGGCAATCGGATGGCCTGGCATCTAACTCTACGATCTTGCGTTCCATGATTTCATTGCTTGCCTCAAGGATGAGGCGGGCGTGGAAGACATCGCTGTCAACGTGGTTGATAATCACCCGCGAAACTCTCGCTCCGAATGCCTGGAGGGTGAGGAGGTAGAGATCATGGGTCAGCGGGCGTGGCATCGTTTTGCCGGACATCGCAGTGTCTATGGCGAGCCCGACGGCGGGATCGATATAGAAAAGGATCACCTTGTTTCCATCGCCGAGAAAAACGGCACAACCCGCTTCGGTGGGCATCAGGGCGAGGATTTCAACCCGGATCAAATCTGGCATGCCGCAAGTCTGAACGGGAGTCGCTGGGTGTCGATGCGAAAGGCATGACAGACCTGCGCTCTCTCCCTAACTGGCTGGTATTCCTCTATCTTATAAGGGAATTGTAATTTATTTGGATTTATTGCGTAGATTTGGGCGTTTTGGTGCGTTTTTAAAAAGCCTGTTCAATCCATGGTTAAGTTTTGGAGATCCATTGCCCTGCTCGTCACTCTACTGCTCCAGTCAGTTGCGGCTGATTTCGTGCATCCGGGTGTCGTACACACCAAAGAGGATCTCATTCTGATTCGGCAGAGCGTTGCTGAGAATAAGGAACCGTGGAAATCCGGATACGAGCGGTTCAAGGCCGATCGCCATTCGTCTGCCGACTACCGAGTCCAAGGAGGCTTCAGGGAGTTCGGCCGCAATCCGACGATACACAACCGGGAGGCAATTCAGGATGCCAGCGCGGCATACCAGAATGCCATCATGTGGGTGATCACCGGCGACCAAGAGCATGCAAAGAAGGCCATCGAGATTCTGAATGCCTGGTCTTCGAGGCTCGAGGTTATCACTGGGCGCGACCGTATTCTTGCAGCGGGTATTTCTGGGATCAAGTTCGTGACCGCTGCCGAGATCCTGCGCTATACCCGCTCGGGCTGGAAGGGGGACGACATCGCCCGCGCCGAGCGGATGTTTCGGGACGTTTTCTATCCGGTTATCAAGGACTTCGCCACTTTCGCCAATGGTAACTGGGATGCCGCCTGCGTGCAGACTATGATGGCAATAGGTGTCTTCACCAACGATGAGGTGATTTTCAAGCGAGCCGTGGACTGGTATCAATCAGGGAAGGGGAATGCCCGTTTGACTCACTACGTTATCAACGAAGAGGGCCAGCGCCAAGAGAGCGGTCGCGACCAGTAGCACACCCAGCTCGGGCTCGGATTCCTTTCTGTCTGTGCCCAGATTGGCTGGTGCCAAGGTATCGACCTCTATGGTGCCAATGAAAATCGCCTGCTCAAGGGATTTGAATACACGGCAAAATACAATCTTGGCGAGAGTGTGCCCTTCGAGCGAACCATCGATACTACAGGCAAATACCGTCACACGTCCATTTCAGATGACGGTCGGGGGGATCTCCGACCGATCTATGAGATGGTCTATCAACACTACGTTCACGAGAAGGGACTTGACGCTCCATGGACTCGAAAGGCCGCCGAGAAACTTCGTCCCGAAGGTTCTATCCGCAATCATGATCACTTCGGTTTCGGAACTCTTCTATTCTCTCGTTAGTTAGATCGCGGCGGTGGCAGCTTGTCAGGCGGCTATGCACGGCTGTAATTAAAAAGGAAAGACGCTTTGTATATGATTTCAGTCCCTCGCCATGAACTTCCGCGATTGGCGCACATATTTCAGAGCCCAGTCCTTGGTCTTCTCCTGCTCTTCCAGAGAAAGAATTTTCACGACCTTCGCAGGTGACCCCAGCACCAGAGAACCGGGAGGGATGATGGTGCCGCCAGTGACCAGAGACCCGGCACCGATGATCGAGCGTTCGCCGATGACAGCGCCGTCGAGAATGATCGCACCCATGCCGATCAGTGCTTCGTCTTTTACCGTGCAGGCGTGGAGGATTGCCGAGTGCCCTACTGTGACCAGTTCGCCGACGTAGCAGCCATAATCGTCCGAAAGGTGGATCACCACGTTGTCCTGAACGTTGGAGCGCGCCCCGATGACGATTTCATTGATGTCGCCCCGAAGGGTGGCGTTGTACCAGATGCTGGCGTTTTCATGGATTTTCACCCGACCAATGACATCCGCGCTCTTCGCGACGAAGGCTGAAGGATCGATCTCCGGGGAAAATGATTCATAGTTCTCGATGGCCATTTCCCGGAAGATAAAAGGAGGGTGAGAGTTTGGCCAGTGTCATCAACGCACACGTCGCCCGCTTTTTGATAAAGGGGGATATATGCCTCGACAATCATACGGGATTTTAACCTTATTCATCTGCGATTAAATATGTGGAAGTAAAATTTCTACATATCGCTCCAACCCCCGTATTTCCATGAAACAACTAGCAAAAATCGCCGTTTCCCTAATTACTCTCAGTTCTCTCACAAACGCACAGCAGGTGTTTGAATATCCTGCTGATGAACCGACGTTTTCCATCACTTTCCCCGACGACTGGTCGGTGGAGTCCGAAGACGGTGAGTCTCTCTCAGCGGCACCAGAAGATGAGTTGGTTGCTGTTGAATTGGTAGCCCTTGAGGCTGTAGAGGCGGGTGCTGCCATCGCAGAAGCGAAAAAGTCGTTCGGTGAGCTCTTCGAGACACTTGAGGTTGATGAAATCCAGGAGGGAGAGGTCGGAAACATGGATGTGAAGCTTTTCAATGCGAAAGGAACCGACGAAGAAGAGGACACCTACAATATCAACTGCGCCTTATTCGCCCCGAAAGGTGGAGAAACTTACTTCATGCTGTTTTTCGTAGGTAGCCCCGAGGGTTCAGAAAAACATGCCGAGGTACTTTCCGGGATCCTCCAGTCGATGAAATCTGAGTGAATCCCTAGTCGCGGATAAATTCCGGGTAATGGTAGTAGATGAAGTGTTTTTGCTGAAAAACGGGTAAATTCCCATAAATTCACAGATATTCGTAAATATCAGGATGGGTTACGTGCTTGACACGGTCGTGAGCATCTGATGATCTCCCCCCGTTGAGAACGGGCTTAACAGTTGATGCGCAAGCTCGATTGTCATAAAATTAAGGTTTGAGCTATTTCTCTGCAATAGATTTTCCCCTCCGCCTCATACGCAGCTACCCGCTCCAACCAAAACTCCCCAACACCTAAAATTATGGATTTATCCTCACCTCTCTGGTATGTAGCTTACGTCACGGTTCTTATCGGCCTTGCTGGCTACGGTTCCCACCGCCTGACGATCATCTATCTCTATCTCAAGCATTCCCGCAACAAACCGGAGCCGCTTAAGGAGTTCAAGGAGTTGCCACTGGTTACCATCCAGCTTCCGGTTTTCAACGAAATGCATGTGGTGGATCGCCTTCTGGATTCCGTTGCTGCATTGGATTATCCCAAGGACAAGCTCCAGATCCAGCTTCTGGACGATTCTACTGACGATACGGTAAGCATTTGCCGTGAAGGGATCGCCCGCCTGGTGGCGGATGGTTTCGATGCCGAGCATATCCACCGCACGGATCGCACGGGCTACAAAGCCGGCGCTCTCGAAAACGGAACTCATTTCGCCAAAGGTGAATACCTCTTCATTCTCGATGCTGACTTCGTCCCTAATCCCGACGTTCTCCAGAAGACCATCCACTATTTCTCTGATGACAAGATCGGTATGATCCAGACTCGCTGGGGTCACTTGAATCGTACGTTCAACGTCCTGACACGCATTCAGGCGATGTTTCTCGACGGGCACCTTGAGCTTGAGCAGACAGCACGCAATCGCTCCGGTCGTTTCTTCACCTTCAACGGCACTGCCGGAATCTGGCGGAAATCCTGCATCGCCGATGCGGGTGGCTGGGAGCACGACACCCTCACGGAGGACATGGATCTCAGCTATCGCGCCCAGCTCAAAGGATGGCGTTTCATTTTCCTCAACGACGTGGAGACTCCTGCGGAGCTTCCAGTTGATATGGATGGCTTCAAGAGCCAGCAGCACCGTTGGACAAAAGGCTCGATTCAAGTCTGCAAGAAAGTCCTTCCGGCCATCTGGAAGAGCAAGGTGCCGCTTTTCGTGAAAATGGAGGCGACTGCTCACCTTACATCGAACTTCGCCTACCTACTCCTGATCTGCCTTTGCTTCCTCATCTATCCGAATCAGCACGCGCCGGACTTCGGTAAACTGACAGCGTATATCGTCAATGTTCCGATCTTCTTCTTCGCTTCCGTTTCGGTGATTCTTTTCTACCTCACCTCGCAAAAAGCACTTCGTCCCGACACATGGTGGAAGGAAATTCCATACCTTCCTCTGCTCCTTGCATTGGGTATCGGTATGTCCATCACCAACGCCAAGGCGGTTATTGAAGCCCTTTGCAACCATCAGACTGCTTTCATTCGCACGCCTAAATACGGTATCGAACAGAAAAACAGCGATTGGAAGAAAAGCAGCTACAAGGCAATGAAAAGCCTTACTCCTTTCGTAGAGTTCCTCTTCGGATGCTTTTTCCTCTTCGTGGTCATCGAAGCGATTTTGGATGCAAGATATGCATCAGGCATTCTTTTGCTTCCCTTCCCCGCAGGTTTCTTCTACACATCAATTTCATCATTGGCACGTATGATGCCTTCTTTTGCTCGTCCCGAAGCATCAAAAACGCCAGCCACCAGCTCCCAAGATATCCAGTAAGATATGAAAACAGGGTTCTTCCGCCTGCTCATTCCCCTAGTTGCAATTTCGTCGTTCTCCGCTCTTACTAGCTGCGGGCCAACGGTTGACACGCGCAACAAGATGATTGTCAGCGTGCGCGATCAAAAAATGCTTCTTCTCAGGGACGGAAAACCTGTCAAATCCTACAAGGTCTCGACCTCTAAGTTCGGGGTAGGGGATATTCCCAGTTCCAACCGCACTCCTCTCGGTAGGATGAAGATTGCCAAGAAAATTGGTGGAGGACAGCCAGCAGGCGCAGTTTTCAAAAGCCGCCAGCCCACGGGAGAGGTGCTCAAGCCGAATGCTCCAGGTCGTGATCCTATCGTCAGCCGTATCCTATGGCTAACGGGGACGGAATCCCACAATCGCAACGCTTTCCGTCGGTATATTTACATACACGGCACTCCTGAACAGTATCGCCTCGGCACCCCTGCCTCATACGGTTGTATTCGCATGGGCTCCAAAGAAGTGGTCGATCTTTATAACCGGGTCGGCACAGGTGCTGACGTGTATGTGATACGCGGCTCCCTCAGCGAGGTGCTGCCGAAAAAGAATCACACCGCATTCCGTTGAAGCCGGGTTTTCCTACAAGATAATCTTCTTGGATATTTTCCTAGGAACAGCTTGACAGTCTCCGGTTTTTTCATCTAGTTTCCCGCCCCCTGCCGACAGGCACACTGGTTTCACAAAACTACTCACTTTTTACCCATGGCCAACCACAAATCCGCAATCAAGCGCAACCGCCAGACAGTGACTCGTACCGAGCGCAACCGCGCCGAGAAGAGCCGCATGAAGTCCTCCCGTAAGAAAGCCCTCGCTGCAATCGAGTCCGGCAACAAGGACGAGGCTGTTAAGGCTGCTTCCGAGTTTTCTTCTTTCGTGGACAAGGCTGCCAAGCGCAACCTCATTCACCCGAATAAAGCGGCTAACCTGAAAAGCAAGACCGCCAAGGCGATCGCTGCGATCAGCTAAGCCCGTTCTGCCTAAGGGCAGGATATTTTCAAAGCGGGCCGGACTTCCGGTGCCGCTTTTTTCATGTAATATTTCCAACAACGCCATGTCGGATACCCAATCAAGCCGAGCCGAGACTGCGGCAAAGATCGCTTCTAATCCCTCAAACTATAAGGTTTGCGAGGGCTGTGATTCTATTGTTGGTATTTCCACGGCAATTTGCCCGAACTGCCACAGCTTCCGTTTCGATGCCGAGGCTGATACGGTCATAAGCCAAGCCGTGCTGTTGGGAAGCCGGGAGCAGCGATCCGTGACTTCGGACGATCTCTCCTGAGGCTGTCTCCGCAGCCTAACAACTTTTTGCATTGCCCCGCTTCGTTTGCGGCGGGAGTGTATGGGTGATGAAACTCAAATTCTGCGGTGCTGCAGGCACCACCACCGGATCCCAACATCTTCTCGAAGTGAACGGGAAACGAATCCTGCTCGATTGCGGGCTCTATCAAGGTCGTCGCAAGGACGCTTACGAGATCAATTGCTGTTTCCCCCATTACGATCCTGCGTCCGTCGATGTCGTGGTGCTCTCCCATGCTCACATCGATCACAGCGGCAACCTTCCGAACCTTTCCAAGAAGGGTTTCACCGGCACGATTTACTCCACTCACGCCACCCGCGACCTTTGCCAAGTGATGCTGCGAGATTCTGCACGCATCCAAGAGAGTGACATCGACTGGCTGAATAAGCACCGCAAGCGCAAAGGCTTGGATATGGTGGAGCCGCTATACAGCGAACATGATGCGGAGAGATGTCTGCGGCAGTTCGTTACCTTGAGCTACGACAGACCGATCCATATCTCCGATGGGGTAGAGCTGACCTTTGTCGATGCTGGGCATATTCTTGGCTCGGCGCAGGTCGTCCTCGATGTGAAGGACGAGGCGGATGGCAAGCAGAAGCGTTTCCTATTTTCCGGAGATGTCGGGCGTGGCCACAACGAAGTTCTGCGCGATCCCGTGGCCGTAGAGAATGTGGATTTCGTGCTAATGGAAAGCACCTACGGCGGGCGCGAGCATGAATCACCACCGGGTTTCGACGAGCATTTCGGCAGGGTGCTCAAGGACGCTTTGAAAAGGGGTGGCAAAATCCTCATCCCGGCATTCGCTGTCGAGAGGACCCAGCAGTTGCTTTACATGCTCAATGAGCTATTCGTCGCTAAGGAGCTTCCGCCAATTCCCGTTTTTGTGGACAGTCCTCTAGCCGTCAGTGCTACGGAAATTTACCGACTCCACCCGGATTCCTTCAATGCTGAAGTCTACGACGCGCTTTTCGAGAAACAGAATCCGTTCGGTTTCGAAGACCTGACCTTGGTGCGTTCGGTGAAAGGCTCCAAGGCGCTCAACGACATCGAAGGCATCGCGATCATCATTTCCGCATCGGGCATGTGTGAGGCGGGCCGCATTCTTCACCACTTGAGAAACAACATCGGCAACTCAAGGAATACAGTGCTCTTCGTCGGATACTGCGCGGAAGGCACGCTTGGGCGCAAGATCCGGGACGGGGCGAAGGATGTGAACATCCTCGGGGATACATTCCAGGTGAGGGCACACATCGAGACAGTGGACTCCTTTTCCGGGCACGCGGATCATTCCGAACTGGTCGACTACTACAACCGCATCACCGGTAAAAAGAGCAAGACATGGTTAATTCACGGCGAGTCTGATTCATCGGAGCATCTCAAAGAGGCTCTTGTGGAAGCTGGAGCCGACGTTTCAGCAGGTGTGCTGGGCAAGGAAGTGGAATTCTGAGTTTTAAAGTCAGGCTTGATATCGGCGGCAGATCCGAAGCAGACTCCCGCCCCCTCAGCGGGGAAGATTACCATGTCCGCAAACCAAGAGATCCGCGTCTTCGCACCGGCCACCGTCGCTAATGTCGCCTGTGGCTATGATGTGTTGGGCTTCGCCATCGATTCGCCAGGAGACGAGATCATCGTCCGCAATTCATCGAAGCCCGGACTTCAGATCACCAAGATCACTGGAGATGGCGGCAAGTTGCCTAAAGAACCCTCGAAGAACACCGCAGGCGTGGCTGCGCTCGATCTCCTGAAACATCTGGGGATGCTCGATCGCGGCATCGAGATGGAGATCCATAAGAAAATGCCTTTCGGCTCGGGTCTGGGATCATCTTCAGCGTCGGCCGTTGCTGGTGCCTATGCGGTGAACAAGCTCATCGGCGAGCCACTTTCGAAACGGCAACTGCTTCCTTTTGCGATGGCCGGTGAGGCATCGGCGGATGGCGCATGGCATGCCGACAACGTCGGGCCGTGTTTGCTCGGCGGAATTGTTTTCATCCGTTCCAACGAGGAACTCGACATCGCCCAGATCCCCGCACCGAAGAATCTTTGGGCAGCGGTGGTGCATCCGGATATTGAGATACTGACCAAGGTCGCTCGTGAAATTTTGCCGAAGGAAATCCCTTTGGAAAACGCCACCCAACAGATCGGAAACCTCGGAGGGCTTATCCTCGGGCTCATTCAGGAAGATTACGGCCTAATCTCGCGCTCCATCCACGATGTCATTGCCGAGCCTCGCCGCCAGAAGCTCATCCCGGATTTCTACAAGGCGAAGCGAGCCGCCCTTTCGGCAGGTGCGTTGGGCTTCTCGATCTCCGGTGCAGGCCCATCGGTGTTCGCGCTTTGCGAGGGCGAGGAAATTGCGCGCAAAGTCGGTGCTGCGGTGGAGAAGGTTTTCACTGCAATCCCTGTAAACTGCCAAGTGCATGTTTCCAGGATCAACCCGACTGGTGTGCATGTGGTGAAGTGAGAAATTGTTTTTCGTCGTGAAGTATCATTCCACCAACAATCCGAATCATCAGGTCGACCTCAAGGAAGCGATTTTACGCTCCCTTCCGCCCGATAACGGCCTGTACATGCCCAACGAGCTGCCTGTGCTTGGGGCGGATTTCTGGAACGTATGGCGTGGACTGAGTTTCCGAGAAATCGGGATCGCCGTGGCCGGAGCGTTTTTCGGAGAAGATGTGCCAGAGGAGGATATTCGCAAGATCGTTGAGGGGACTTTGGAATTCGATGCACCGTTGGTGACCTTGGAGCCGAAGGATCACATCCTAGAGCTTTTCCATGGGCCTACCCTGGCGTTTAAAGATTTTGGTGCCCGATTCATGGCGCGGTTAATGGCTCACCTGACTAGGGATGAAGACAGGATGCTCACCGTGCTGGTGGCGACTTCTGGAGATACGGGAGGTGCTGTGGCATCTGCATTCCATAACGTGCCGGGAACGCGAGTGGTGATCCTTTATCCGAAGGGAAAAGTCTCGGGTCTTCAGGAGAAACAGCTCACGGCACTGGGTGGTAATATCACAGCTCTTGAGATCGAAGGAACCTTCGACGACTGCCAAGCGCTGGTGAAGAAGGCGTTTCTCGACAGGGAGCTTTCGGAGCGCATGAACCTGACTTCGGCAAACTCGATCAATCTTTCGAGGCTGGTTCCACAAAGTTTCTACTACATCCATAGTGCAAGGCAGCTTGCTGAGGGTGTGGAGCCTGTGTTTGTAATTCCCTCCGGGAATTTCGGAAATTTGACGGCGGGTTTGCTCGCAAGGCAGCTCGGCTTGAAGGTTGAGCGTTTCCTCGCGGCGACGAACCGAAACGACGTTATACCGGAGTATTTGTTGAAAGGTGAATACACACCGCGCCCGAGTGTGGCGACGATTTCAAATGCAATGGATGTCGGCGCACCATCTAATTTCGTGAGGATGCAGGCATTGTTCGGCAACTCATGGGAAGGCATGCGCGGCTGCATCTGCGGGATGGCGTTTTCCGACGAGGAAACCCGCGCCGGTGTGCGTGAGGTTAAAGAACGATTTGATTACAACATTGATCCTCATGGTTCGGTTGGCTGGCTGGCTGCGCGGAAATACCGTGAGATGCATCCGGGTGCGGAGACGATCACGCTGGAAACCGCGCATCCATCGAAGTTTCCCGACGTGATGGACGCTGAGCTAGGCAAAGGCGTGGTGGAAGTCCCTGAACGGCTGGCGGTGCTTGCCGATAAGGAGAAAGTCGCGACCCAGCTCACCAAAGAGTGGGAGCCGTTCCGTGAGTGGCTGGGCGAGAATATCGCCTAGAGCCTCGTGTTTGAATTGGCGAGAGGGTCTCGTAGAGTTCAGATTTACGGCTAGGAATTTCTTCTTGTCAGTTGCTTGGTAAATTCCAGTGCTGATTTAGCACCCTCAACCCCAATCGGGGTTGTGTCCAAGCCGTCACCGACCTCGCGCATGGACGCAACACCTTCGGCGTTGTGATATTTCGTGGATCAATACCCAGGGTAGGCTCCTCGCCTCAATGAGTCGCTCCGCCAACCCTGGGCTAAAATACGCAAGCCCGTTGGGCTAGTTGTTGTATCTCACCAGCATTAGTGGGCGGCGCGTCAGACAGCGGCTTGCAATACCCAAGGGGTACACCGAGCCGCGCTCACCATTACTTAAGGAGCTCGAGGATCGGATACGGGTAGATGCCGAAGACGAGGGTCAGGACGGTGAGGGTGCCGATGGCGACTTTGGAAATGCAAGGAAGGGTGATGGTGGCCTCATCGCGGGGATCAATCCACCAGATGGCGCGGACGGTCTTGAAGTAGTAGTAGAAGCCTGCGGCTGCTGCGACGACTGCGATGCCAAGGCCGATCCAGAGGTGGGCGGTGGCGGCGAGGGAGAAGACGAAGAATTTCCCGATGAAGCCGGCGGTGAGGGGGACTCCGGCGAGGGCGGCGAGGAGCACGGTCATCGCTAGGGCGAGGAGAGGGTTGGTCTTGCCTAAGCCGTTGAAGTCTCTGATCGCTTCGCCATCGCGGTGGATGCGGATCTGGGCGAGGATGAAGAAGACACCCAGAGTCATGATGAGGTAGGTGGCGAGGTAGAAGGAGACTGCCTCAATGGAGGAGACATTGTTACCTGTGACCGGCTGCCATGCGGCGAGGGCGAGGATGAGGAATCCTGCGTGGGCGATGGAGGAGTAGGCGAGCAGGCGCTTGAAGTTTGTCTGCGGGATGGCAGCTAGGTTTCCGTAGAGGAGGGTGGCTCCGGCAAGGATGAGAAGGATGGTCAGCACCTGGGCGCGGACGGGTGAGCCTTCACCGAGGAAAGGCTCGAGGAAGCGAATGAGGAGGATGAAGCCCGCTGCTTTTGATCCGACGGAGAGGAAGGCGGTGGTGGGTGTTGGTGCGCCTTGATAGACATCCGGGATCCACATTTGCATGGGGAAGGCGCCGACCTTGAAGCCGAGGGCGACGAGGACGAGGGCGATGCCGAAGAGGAGCGGCACGGTGTTTTCCATGCCTGCGATCGCGGCGGGAAGTGCGGCGAGGCTCATGGTGCCGGTGGAGCCGTAGATCCATGCGATGCCGTAAACGAGGAAGCCGGTGGAGAGTGCGCCGAGGATGAGGTATTTCACGCCTGCTTCGAGCGAGCCGACGTTCCGCCGCATGAAGGCGACGAGGATGTAGAAGGTGATGGTGACGAGCTCGAGGGCGACGAAGGCTCCGGCGAGGTCTTTGGCGGAGGCCATCCACATCATGCCGGCGCAAGCGAAGATGGGCAGGGAGTAGAATTCCCCGGTGCCTTCCTCGGAATCGGGGGTCTCGGTGAAACGGGAGAGGATTTTCCGGTAATCGACCGCCATGAGCAGGACGAGGGCGGTGGTGAGGAGGGCGAAGATCTTGTAGAAACGTGCGAGGGAATCGAACTGATAGAAGTTCCACAGCGGCCATTTTGCCCATTCGGCGTCAGGTTTCGCGGCGGGGCCGATGGAGAAAAAGGTGAGGACGAGGATGGCGGTGAGACCGATCGCTCCGGCGAGGCCAGCCCATGATTTATTCTTCGCGGGGACAAAGGCCTCGGCGAGGAGGATGATGAAACCGAGGGTGACGGTGAGGGCTTCCAAATAGTAGGCGGGCATAAAATTCAAAATTTAACTTTCAACTCTCAAAGAAGGCTCACTGCGGGAGGAGGTTCAGGATGAGGTTGGGGTAGATGCCGACTGCTAGGAGGGCGAGGATGAGGAGGACGGCGGGGATGTGGTCGGCGAGGGTGAGGTCGGCGGCCTTTTCGGTGGATTTCACTGCTGGACCCTGGAAGATGTTCCGGTAGGCGCGGAGCATGTAGACGGCGGAGATGACCACACCCCAGATGGCGAGGATACAGGCGATCTGGACGCGGCCGAGGCCATCGGCGGGCACGTAGTTTTCGAAGGCGGAGAGGAAGACGAGGACTTCGCCGGAGAAGTTCGCGAGGCCAGGGAGGCCGATGGAGGCCATGGCGGCGATGCCGAAGAGGAATGCCATGCCGGGGGCGGATTTCGCGAGGCCTCCCATGTCAGAGAGGTCGAGGGAGCCGGTGGAGCGCTCGATACGATCTGCAAGGCCGAAGAGTAGGGCGATGGAAACGCCGTGGGCGAACATGAGGACAACTGCAGCGGGGAGGGCGAGTTTGTTTTCGGGCACTGCGATGAGGGCGGCGATGGCGAGGAAGATGTAGCCCATGTGCATCACCGAGGAATTGCCGAGCAGGGCATCGAGGCGTTTCTGGGAGATGGTGACAAGTCCGACCCAGAGGATGTTGCCGAGGAGAAGGACGAGCAGCGGGGTGAGCCAGACTTGGAGGCCTTCGGGAACCATGGGGACGGCGATGCGGAGCATACCGTAGAGGCCGAATTTTTTAAGCACTCCGGCGTGGAGCATGGAGGTGGGAGCGGGGGCGCTGGCGTAGGCGGGTGCTGCCCAGGAGTGGAAGGGGAAAAGGGAGACGAGCGTGCCGAAGCCGATGATGAGTAGGGCGGCGATGCCTTTTTGCGCAGCGGGGTCGATTGCTCCGGCGGCAGCTTTCATTTCCGTGAGATCAAAGGTGCCGGTGAGAGAGGCGAGCCAGACGAGGCCGGCGAGCAGGACAAGCGAGCCGAGGCCAAGGTAGATGGTGATCTTCCAAGCGGTGCCTCTGCGGTCGCCGCGACCGAGCATGCCGATCATGAGGAAGGTGGGGATGAGCGCCATTTCGTGGAAGGCGTAGAAGAAGAATAGATCCGTGGAGGCGAAGGCGCCGATGGCTCCGGCAGCGATGAGCAGGGAGGAGCCGTAGTAGAGTTTCTCGCTGCCAGTCGGGGCTTTGCCGGAAAGGACGGCGGCGAGGGTGACGATCACGGAAAGGAGCACCATCACGAGGCTCATGCCATCCATGTAGCCGAAGGCGAGGTGGATGGCGGGCTTTTCAAGGACTTGCAGGGAAAAATCCCATGCATCTGACTGCCAACAGAAGACCGAGCCGAGGCCAAGGATGAGATTGATGGTGGCGGCGCCGATGGCGGTGAGCCGGGCGGGTGCGCCGAATAGAATGGCGAGGAAGGCCAGGATTGGCAGGGCGACAAGGAGGATCAACATGGGGAAAAGGGTGCGTCTGCGCGGAAATCCATTTCCGCAGGGCGAATACAGCGAACTTGAGGCATGTGGAAAAGGGCAAAATCCGGTGAATGTGGGGAAATGTTCTGCTGAGGCGGTGGGATGGGGGATATGGGTGGGTGGATTGATGGTGAAAAGTGTGACTTGGGCGGGTGCCATGCTAGCAATTCTTGGGATCTCTCATGTGATATCAGTTTGCGCGATTCATAGGGCTTCCTTGCCAACCGAAAAGCGACGGACTCCGAAAGAAAATCGCAAGTCACTGAGATTGAGATGCTTGCGAGCCTGATTTGTTCACACTCGACTGAGCTATCCCTAACCGATAACAAGTGGGCTGAACAAACAACACTTACGGCAAAAGAATGAAATACACCGCCATTAAGCGCCACCTCAAAGCGTATTCAATCTTTGGCGGAAGAAAAACAACCATCAATCACGCCTTTGCATCTTCGATATCTCCGAATGACGATTTTGACGAAGAGAGAATCAGAGGTGCGATTTCGTATCTCGGACAAAACCCAGATAAAGAATTGCGATGTGTCTACTGCGGAAAAGACGCAGAGACGTGGGATCACGTTTTTGCCACAGTCGAAAAAGGGGAATTCAGTGGAGCTGGTCATCGCTTGGGGAATTTATTACCTTGCTGCAAACAATGTAATTCAAAAAAGGGAAATAAAGACTGGGAAGTCTATATGAACCAGATCGCGTTACCTGAAGGCGAACGAGTGGAAAGAAAAGAAGTCATCGCGAATTACTTGATGCGATACTTCAAACGAGAGTTGCCACCAGAGAAGAGCCCTGAATACGTAGAACTAATTTTGATCAGAGACCAAGTTCTTGAGCTTATGAAGAAAGGTGACCTGATTGCACGATCGATAAGACAAAAAACCAAAGGAGCCAACAAGATGGAGCCGGACAACGCCTAACGGCACGCCAGTCATCGACGTCACTCCTCGGAATCGTCCCAAGCCGCTGCGGCTTCTGCCTTGGCTTGGTTGAGGATTTCCATGGTGCTGTGGAGGGTGCACCATTTCTCGATGTAGGGCCAGTCGAGCTTGGCTTCGCCCTGCATTTTCATGACGGATACGGTGTCGGCGTAGTCTTTTGGGCGTTTTGCTACGGCGCTCCAACGGAGTTTTTGGATAATGACGTCCTCGGCGGTGGGTAGCTGGACGTGGCGGCCGGGGAAAATTTCGAGATTCATGCGACGCTCGAAGCGGGAGCGGTCGTGATCGTCATCGGTGAGGCGAAAGAGCTCGATGTGGAAGGGGCTGCCGGTGATGCGGACGATTTCGCGGCGGGAGGAGGTGACCATTTCAAAGCCCATCTGCTCGTCGAGGTGCATGCCCTCGGGGAGGATGGCGGGGAGGCTGGCCCAATCCTGATTGGAGAGGTGGACGACGAGATCGGCATCCTTGGTGGAACGGGGGATGCCATAGAAGTTGGAAGAGTATGATCCGACGACCATGTAGGGGATGCCTTTGGCGGCGAAGGCATCGAGAAGGAGTAGCAGGGATTGGGTTCCGGTCATGGTGGTGGCGGTTCCGCTGATTCGAGGGATCTACGGAGTTTCTCCATTCTCTGTGCTTCCGAGAGGTGGGGGAAACGGTGGGCGATGCCTGCTAGAGACCATTCGCAGGCTTCCTCGAAGAGTTCGGCTCCGGCGAGGAATTTCTCTTCAGGGGACATGGCGCGTGCCTGGCGGATCTTTGCGAGATCGGCGAATCTGGCGTCGCTTTCGATGTCCGGCTGCATGAGGTGAGAATAGCGGATGAGGGAGGCGTGGGCAATGGGTGATTTTTGGGAATTGATGGAAGGGGGTTGGGTTCATGAGGCAGGGATGGTCGCTCCGCGCCGTCCGTTTGTGGATACGATTTCTCGCTCGGATTTGCTCGATCCCAATGCTTGTTTGAATCGGGCTTGGAAGGCGGGAGGGTTCCACTTTTCTGATGATCGTGCCTAACCCTTTTCCGGACGGCTTGGAAAGCCATCCCTGCCAAGAATGTGTTTGGTTGCAGGGGATGTGTGGGAGGGTAGGGTGTTAGGAAATGCAGCATGTGGTGTTGATGCCGTTTGGGAGTGCGGGGGATGTTTTCCCGTTTATGTGGTTGGGGAAATTGCTCAAGGGGCGGGGTGTTCGGGTGACGATGATTGCTCCGTGTCTTTTTGAAGATGCTGCGGGGAAGGTGGGGATTGATTTTGTGGGGCTGGGGACGGCGGAGGAGTTTCAGGCTATTACCAAAGATCCGCGGATCTGGAAGCTGGGGGTGGGGACGAAGGTGGTGCTGGATTATGCGGTGGGCTGGACGGAGGGGTATTTGGAGGCGGTTGAGGGGCTGGGGAAGGTGGATTTGATGATGGCTCCGCTGACGTGTTTCGGCGCGAGGCTGGCTAGGGAGAAGCACGCGATTCCCTTGGTGACGGTGCATTTGCAGCCGGTGGTTTTCATGAGTGCGTATGAGACGCCGCTGCTGCATCCGTGGTTTGCGCTGCTCCGGATGGTGCCGGTGTGGGTGAAACGGCTGTTGTTTTCCCTGCCGAATCCGATCGATTTCATGGCGCTGCCGGGGATACGGAAGGTGTGCGCGAAGCATGGGTTGACGGCTCCGAAGAGTTTGTGGCGTGAGTGGTGGGATTCGCCGGATGGGGTGTTGGTGTTGTTTCCGGAGTGGTTTGGTAAGCCGCAGCCGGATTGGCCTGGCAATGTGCAGCAGTGGGATTTTCCGCTGGAGGATCTGGGTGGCGAAATGGGGATGCAGGAGGAACTGGAGAAATTCCTAGAGGCTGGTGAGAAGCCGGTGGTGTTTACTCCGGGGAGTGCGAACGTGCAGGCGGAGCGGTTTTTTGATACGGCGGTGGAGGTGGTGAAGCGGCTGGGGGTGAGGGCGGTGTTTGTGACGCGGATGGAGAATCGGGTGCCGGAGGGGATGGGGGAGCAGATTTTGCAGGTGGATTTCGTGCCCTTTGGCAGGTTATTGGAGCATGCATCGGTCTTCGTGCATCACGGTGGGGTGGGGACGATGGCGCAGGGCTTCCGCGCGGGTGTGCCGCAGCTGGTGATGGCGATGGCGCACGATCAGCCGGACAATGCGGCGCGGATGGAAAAGCTCGGGGTGGGGATAGGGCTGACTCCGAGGAGTTTTACGCCGAATCGGGTGGAGAAGGAGCTTGGGAAGTTATTAAATGAAGAGAGCTGGCAACTAGCGGCGGAGGTGGTGAGAGATAGGCTTTCGGCGCGTTGTGATGAGGGGAAATTGATGCAGTGGCTGGAGGGGCATTTAGAAGGATCTTAGTTTATTGATAAAAGGGAATTGCCGACGGCTTGTTATCTGCTCTGTATTCGCTCACTATGATGACAAGTAAGAGAAGGGTTATTTCCGTTTCGGTGGTGCAGGCAGGGCTGGTTCTTGGTGGGCTTTATGCTTTTATATCACTGATTTTTTCGGTGTTCCTTGTGCTATTTGGTGTAATCGCGATGGCGTCTGGCGCTGGCTCCAGTGATGCTGCAGCAGCGATGGGAGGAGGGTTGGGAATGATCGTGATCGCTATAGTCATTCCCATTGCATACGGGGCTGCTGGTTTTATCGGCGGTGTGATCATGGCGGCGGTTTACAATATGATCGCTAAGATGACTGGGGGGATTGAGGTGACGGTGGCAGAGGTGATGTGATTTTCCAAATGTCTGAAAGCGGGTTTCCGCTCTTGCTTGGATTTAGTTATTAGAAATTATTCGTTCGTATGAAAAATGTTCGTTATTTAGCGGGGATGCTCATGTTTTCGACTTTGATCGGACATTTATCGGCGGGTGAACCTGCGATTTTACAATCCAAGGTGAAAGGGTTGTTGGTCATTGAGCTGGCCGATGGTTCGCATGCGGGAACGGCATCGCAGATGAATGCGACGGCGCTGCCATCAGGTAATGAGAATGGATTTGAACTGCGTTTCAACCAAAGTGTCGGCGAGATGATGGCATCGGCCACGAAGGAGGTGGAGAAGCTGATGCGTGTGAGGCATTCGGAAAATCTGCCGCTGGGTCATACGATCGAATTCGGCTTCGAGGACAAGCATTCACCTAAGGATGGCCCATCGGCGGCGGTGGCATGTGCGCTGATGGCGGAGTCGATCATCACGGGAGTGGCGCTTGATCAAAAATTCGGCGTGACGGGTGATATCACTGCGACGGGAGAGGTGAGGCCGGTAGGTGGAGTGGATGCGAAGGTGAGGGGTGCTTCGCGCCGGGATTGCGAGATTTTCGCGGTGCCGGAGGGGAACAAAACTGCGATTGATGATCTCTATATTTCCGAAGGGATAGAGGCCATTTCAGGTATTCAGATTATTCTCATCAACGATATCGATGAGGCGCTGGCGATAGGGCGTGAGGAGAAATCTCCTGAGGTGAAGCAGGCTTTAGATGACTTTGCCATGGTGAGCAAATCCATCGCCTCAAACCCGCGGAACTCGGCGCATCCCAAGGTGCTAGAGAAGCTCAAGTCGGTGCTCGCCGTTCTGCCCGGCCATGAATCGGCGAGACTGGTGGCTCTGGATGGCCTAGGCAAGGGGCCGCAGAGGCTTTCGCTTTCTGGTTCTTTGGCGGCGATTGAGAGGGGTGCATCTCAGCTAGCTAGCAGTATGGATGACGGTTCATTCATGGAAACAGGCATGGACGATCCGTTATGGGACAGCCTTTCATTGATGGAAAAACTTCGGAACAAGGTGGATAAACGCACCCGACCCTATCTAGAATCCTACCTCAGCACGGCGGCGTTTTTGAAACAGCATCGTGGTAGGACCGTCTTTACGCTCCAGCTCCAGAGAGAGTTTCAAGAAGTGATTGCAAAAATCACTAGCGAGCGAACCAAGCTGCTCAACGACAAGGATTTGCAGGAAGAGTTGATGGATGAGTGAGTTCGTGCGTTTCCACTGAAATCTACATCTTTGGAAAGATTGCCGCTATGCGGCACCGTAGGAAGCAGGGCGATACCTTTGGAAGACACTACACCAAAGAATTAAAAATTTTCAGCCATCCCTGCGATATAACCCACATCAAATGTCATCATGAAAAAAATACGATCCATCTTGTTGTTAGGAATTTCCTGGTTTGTCTCCGGTGCATACTCTTCTGCGGAAAGCGTGGATGCAGCAAAACCGAACATTGTTTTCATCTTCGCGGATGACATGGGCTACGGCGATGTGCATGTCCTGAATCCAGAGCGATGCAAGATCCCGACTCCGCATATGGATAAGATGGCGGAAGAAGGAATGATTTTCACCGACGCTCACACTAGCTCCTCGGTATGCACTCCATCGCGCTACAGCCTGATGACAGGTCGCTACAACTGGCGTACGAAATTGCAGGGCGGTGTGAATAACGGGTTTAGCGCTCCGTTGATCCCGACTAGCCGGATGACGGTCGCGAGCCTGCTGAAAGAGGCGGGATACCATACGGCCATGATCGGAAAATGGCATATCGGGATGAATCTGCCCGATGGGAAAGGCAAGGGGCTTGAGAAGATCGATTGGAAGGGTGAAATCAGAGGTGGCCCCTTCGATGTTGGTTTCGACTACTTTTTTGGCATCTCAGGCTCGTTGGATATGGCACCCTACATCTACATCGAAAACGACAAGTTTGTAGGTGAATGCACGGTCGAGATCGAGCCGCACCCGAACCGTAAAGGCCCTGCACATGAGGACTTCAAGGTGGTGGAGGTTCTCGACACCTTGGCGGATAAATCGGTGGAATACATCGCCAAGCAAGACGCGTCCCAACCGTTTTTCACCTACATCGCGCTGCCATCTCCGCACACCCCGATTGTGCCCACCGAGAAGTGGAAGGGGAAAAGCGGCATCGGCGACTACGGCGATTTCATGATGCAGACGGACGACTTTGTCGGAACGGTGATGAAGGCACTGGATGATGCGGGACTCTCGGAGAATACCTTGCTGATTGTCTCCAGCGACAACGGCTGCTCGAAGGCGGCGAACATCGGGGACTTGGAGAAGCAAGGGCATTTCCCGAGCGCACAGTTCCGCGGCTCGAAGGCGGATCTGTGGGACGGTGGGCACCGGGTGCCTTTTATCGTGAAATGGCCTGCGGCGGTCAACGCGGGATCAACGAGCGATGCGATCATTTGCCTCACGGATTTCATGGCGACGGCGGCAGAGCTTTCCGGTGCGAAAGTTCCCGGCGATGCGGGGGAGGACAGTGTGAGCTTTGCCCCAGCGCTGGCAGGGAAAGAAATCGAGACGAGCCGCAAAGGCATTATCCATCACTCGATCAGCGGTGCCTTCGCCTACCGTGAGGGGAAATGGAAGCTGTTGTTAGCCAGTGGCTCGGCAGGCTGGACGGCTCCGAAGAAAGGCGGCAAGGGTGCGCCGAAGGGGCAACTCTACGACATGGAAGCTGATCCCGGTGAAACGACGAACCTTTATGAAAAGAATCCGGAAGTTGTGGAGCACCTGCTCGCGCAGATCACCAGCTACGTAGAATCCGGCCGTAGCACCGAAGGGCCGGAAGCTAGGAATGACAAGGTGCCGGTGAAATTGTGGAAGTAGGGGGTGAGTGCCCGACTCCCTTGGTTTCATGGAAGGGGTGGCGGGAGTTTGCCCTGGCGGCTTAAAAAGGCCGCGCTCCATATTCAGGATTACTTCCTTCTCTTTTTCCCGCCGACTTTCTTTCGTTTGAAAGATTTCACCGGGTCGGTGTCGAGGAGGGCGGTGTAGATGTAGGGGAAGTCGGCGAGCCTTTCGCGTTTGATCTCCTTGTTGACGAAGATCTCGACGGATTTCGCGAAGTCGAGTTCGTCGGCGGTGAGGATGGTGAATGCATCGCCCTCAGCCTCTGCGCGACCGGTGCGGCCGATGCGGTGGACGTAGTCCTCGGCGTTTTCTGGGACGCGGTAGTTGATGACGTGGGAGACACCTGAGACATCAATTCCGCGGGCTGCGACGTCGGTGGCGACGAGGATTTCGAACTCGCCGGATTTGAAGCCTGCGAGGGCTTTCATGCGGTCGGTCTGGTTGATGTCCGAGTGCATGGCGGCGACCTTGGTCTGGCCGGTGGACTTGATCATGCCTGTCACCTCATCGGCCTCGCGGCGGGTGCGGGTGAAGATCATCACGGAGTGGTAATCCGTTTCCTTGAGGAGGGCGAGGAGCAGTTCGTCGCGCTGGTCGATGGAGACCGGGTAGAAGGCGTGGGAGACGGTGGCGGCGACTTCGCGGCGGGCGATCTCGATTTTGATGGGATCGACGAGGCACCATTGGGCGAAGGTCTGGATCGCGGCGGGCATGGTGGCCGAGAAGAAAAGTGTCTGGCGGCCTTCCCATGGGCAGAGGTTGACGATTTTTCGCACCTGCGGGAGGAAGCCCATGTCGAGCATGCGGTCGACTTCGTCGAGGATGAGGATTTTGATTTCCCCGAAGCGCATAGCGGCACGGTAGAAGCAATCGACGAGGCGGCCAGGTGTGGCGACGACGATGTCTGCATCGGAGAGGGATTCCATCTGTTGGCCGAGGCCTACGCCGCCGTAAAGGAGGGCGACTTTCATGCCGGTCTTGGCACCGTATTTTTCGAACTGCTCGGCGACTTGGTGGGCGAGTTCGCGGGTGGGCTCAAGGACGAGGATCTGGGGCTTGCCCATTCTCTCGATTTTGGAAAGGGAAGGGAGTGCGAAGGCGGCGGTCTTGCCGGTGCCTGTCTGGGATGCACCGATGACGTCCTTGCCTTCGAGGATCACAGGGATGGCCTGCGCCTGAATGGGCGTAGGGTTGGTGTAGCCTGTTTCCAAGACTGCTTCTAGAACGGGGGCGGAGAGGCCGAGTGTGTCAAATCCCATGAGGCGCTGGGTTTATGCGGGGTTTCAGGCCGGGTCAAGGATGGATCTGATGTGTAAAAGGGAGACGGGAAATTGTTGATCGGCACCGGAACTGCTGTAGATGTAGTCCATGGTAGCAAAGCAGGTGATACGTGCGGCATCGGGTTGGTTGGAGCTGGGCATGCCCGACGATGCTCTTGAGGAGCTGGATTCATTGAAGGGCGAGGATCGGGAGGAGAGGAAAGTGCTGGAGTTGAAGCTTTCCGCCGAGATGGCAAAGGAGCACTGGAAGGAAGGCGCGGTAACCGCTGCAAAGCTCTGTCGGATGGCTGTGGATGAACCAGATTTTTTCCTAAGCGTGGCCTTCTGCCTTCATGAAATGGGTGATACTGAGGAGGCGAGAAACTGGCTCCAACGCGGGCCGGAGATTCTCTCGGAGTTCCCCGTTTTTCACTACAACATGGCCTGCTACCACTGGATGCTTGGTGAAAAAGAGCGTGCGAAAAATCATTTGGCGAAGGCGATCGATATGGATGAGAGTTTTCTCGAAGCGGCGCGCGAGGACAGGGATCTTGTGGGTATGGAAATCTGAGAAAAATGGCCGGAGTTCTGAAAGGGCTGGTGCTGGCTGGGGGAAAAGGGCGGCGCATGGGGCGCGACAAGGCCTCGATCTTGCATGCGGACGGGCGGAGCTTTGCGAAGCGGACGTTTGACCTGCTGATGGAGGTGGGTTGTGGCGAGGTGGTGCTTTCGTTGCGCGACGGGCAGGCGGCAGCGGATGATGTTTCGGATCTTAAAGTGGTGCGGGATGAGGGGGATGGGCCGATGGGCGGGATGCTCGCGGGTTTGGAAATTTCACCGGAGGCCGATTGGCTAGTGGTGGCTTGTGATCTGCCGGAGCTGGATGCGAAGACGCTCAGCGGTCTGCTCGGACATGAGGACAGGTTCGTGGTTTACCGTAGCGCGCATGATGGTGGGACGGAACCTTTGTGCGGATTTTATGGTGCAGGTGCCGCCGGGGTGTTGCGCGAGGCGATGGCGGCCGGGGAGCGCTCGCCGAGGAGGGTGCTCAAGGCGAACGTGGCGAAGGTGCTGGTGCCGGAGAATTCGGGTGCGCTGAAAAATGCAAATTTCCCGGAGGATCTCAGCGCGAACGCGTGATCTTCACGGCCACGAAATCAGCATCGGGGAGGACGTGCTTTTCGATTTTCACATCGACCGAAGTGAGGGGGTAATCCTGAAGAAGTTTTTCCGCAACATCGGTGGCTAGGGTTTCGATGAGGTGGCGGGGTTTGGCGGCTGCCAGTTCGGCGATTTTTAAAGAGACTTCGTAATAATCGACTGTGTATTCGACCTTGTCATGAAGGCCTACGAAGCCTTGCGAGGGGCGCATCCAGACGCTGATCCAGAGATCCTGAGGTGTGGCGCGTTCTTCATCGGGCACGCCGATGTGAGTGCTGACTTTGAGGCGGCGGATTTCGATCTCGTCGGGATTCATGGCAGGAGTTTGTCGGCGACGATACGTTCGAGAAGAGTTTTTGTCGCGGTGTTGAGATCAAGTGAGAAGGCTTCTTCCATGGTGACCCATTGGAATTCTTCGGCCTCGTCGTTGAGGGTGACTTCGTGGGATTTGCTGCGTGCGATGTAGTTGAGCAGGAGAAAATGCTCGGGGCGGATGAATTCCGGGGAGTTGATGCAGTCTTGCACCATGACGAAGTGGATGTCGGAGATGTCGAGGGCAGTTTCCTCCATGATCTCGCGGCGGAGGGCGTCTTCGCTGGACTCGCCGCGTTCGATCTTGCCGCCGGGGATGCCCCAGAGGTCGCTCCACTTGTGGGTGCGGATCATGAGAATTTTTCCCGCTCCATCGTGGATCAGTGCGCCGACTGTGGCGACGGGTCGGTCGGCCTTACGCTTGTCGAACATTTTCACCAATACGCCGAGGTCGGGCACGGTGATGTCCGGGCGGACTTCGGCTAGGACTTCGGCGTGATGATAGCCGGTGAGCACGGCGATGGATGAAATGCCGCCGTGGCGGGCGGTCTCGATGTCGTGAGTCATATCGCCGACGAAGGCGGTTTCGTCCTTGGCGAGGCCGTGGGTTTCTATGATCTGGTCGATGAGTTCGCGTTTGTCGAGGACGCCAGCGTAGGTTTCCTCGAAGAAATCCTGCATGCCGAACTCGGCGAGCTGGCGGGCGAAGGCGATGGCATCCATCGAGGTGAGCACGAACATGCGCAGACCGCGTGATTTCGCCCATTCGAGTTTTTCGCGAGCGTGGGGGAGTACGGTGACGAGGCTGGTGGCACCATCGAAGGCGGGGCGGAAATGTGCTTCGAGTTCCTCCAGATCTATGCCGGGCAGGACTTCTGCGTAGAACTCGCGGTATGGCAGGCGGAAGCTGCGGCGGAAACCCTCGCGGTCATAGGGGGCGATGCCGTATTTTTCGAGAACTGCATTGGTCGCCTCGATGACTGGGCCCATGTCGTCCACGAGTGTGCCCGACCAATCGAAAATGAGGTTCTTGAACATGCCTGAGATTTTTCAACCGCGAATGAACGCGAATAAGCGCGAATTTGAAAGATAGTTTGGTGGGGAATTCATCGGGATTTATTGGCGAAAATTGGCGTTCATTCGCGGTTGGACATTAGCCCAATTGAAATTTCACTGATTTGATCCGGTCTTTGCCGAAGCGCTCGCGGATTTTGCGGAGCAGCTCGGGTTTCATCTGCTCTAGGTGAAAGCGCATGGCGGGTTGGGTGACGCGGAGGACGAGATTGCCCTCGCGGACGGATACCGGCTCGGTATGTGCGCCGATGAAATCGCCAGCGACTTCTTTCCAGGCAGCCTTCACTTCGTCCTCGTTGAGGCTTTCGGCGAAGAACTGTTTTTTCAGGATCGTATCGATCCAGTCGGAGGCGGAGCTGATGTTTCTACCAAGGTTGGTCGGCTTGTCGCAGCCGAGCCATTCGTGCATGAGATCTTCGTGAATGCCCTTGCGGGTGATCTTTTTGCGTTTCCTTGGCGGAGCCATGGGGATCAATCCTCCCCGTCTTCGCCGATGGCCTCGACGGGGCAGCCTTCCATGGCTTCCTTGCACTGCTCGATTTCCTCGTCGTTCTCCGGCTGCTTGAAAACGAAGGAGTAACCCTCGTCATCGGCACGCGTGAAATTGCTCGGGGCGGTCTCACGGCAGAGATCGCAATCGATGCATTGGCTGTCCACGTAGAACTTGCCGCCTACGTTCTCTTCGTTCCTGTCTTCTTTGTCTGCCATGATGGTGAAATGTTTTCCGCCCCTTCGATGCATGCGGAAGGGCTAGCTTGCAACTCCAATTTACCTTACGCGGCCAAGAAGCCAAGGCAGTAGATCTGCGATTGGTAGGCGTTCCTGCTCCATGGAGTCGCGGTGGCGGATGGTGACGGTGCCTTTGAGCGCCGGATCTTCTTCTCCGAGAGTTTCGAAATCGACCGTGCAGCAGAAGGGTGTGCCGATCTCGTCCTGACGGCGATAGCGGCGGCCTACGGCTCCACCGTCGTCGTAGAAAACGTTCATCCACGGCTGGAGTTCCTTCTGGATTTCCTTGGCGATGCGGACTTGTTCCTCGTTTTTCTTGAGGAGAGGGAAAATGGCGAGCTTGATCGGAGCCATGGACGGCATGAAGCGCATGACCGTGCGGACATCGGCCTTGCCGTCTTTTCCGAGATCCTCTTCGTCGAAGGCCTCGCAGATCAGGGCGAGGATGGTGCGGTCGCAGCCAGCGGAGGGCTCGACGACGTGGGGGATGAAGCGCTCTTTGGTTTCCTCATCGAAATATTCGAGCGGGCGGCCGGAGCCTTTTGCGTGGACGCCGAGGTCGTAATCCGTGCGGTAGGCGACACCTTCGAGCTCCTGGATGCCGAAGGGGAATTCGTATTCGATGTCGTAGGTTTTCTTCGAGTAGAAAGCGCGTTCGCCATCGGGGACATCGAGAATGTGGAGTTTCTCGCGGGGGATTCCGATATCCGCGTAGAAATTCAGACGGGTTTCAAGCCATTCGTCGGTCAGGCGCATTCCATCGTCCGGATGGCAGAAATACTCGATCTCCATTTGCTCGAACTCGCGGGAACGGAAGGTGTAGTTGCGAGGGTTGATCTCGTTGCGGAACGACTTTCCGACCTGGGCGATGCCGAAGGGCAGCTTGATGCGGTTGGAATCGAGGATGTTTTTGTATTGGCAGAAAATCGACTGCGCGGTCTCCGGGCGGAGGTAGGCGACCTGCTCGCCGGTGGCTCCGAAGTTTGTTTGGAGCATGAGGTTGAACTCACGCGGCTCGGTGAGGAGCGAGCCGTTTGCCGGGTTGTATGAGGTGGAGTCGGTGACTTCCTCGGTGGTTTCGCCTTCGAGCTGGATGGCTTTGATCGCTTCCTTTTTGCTCATCACGGATTCGTTGATGAACTTGGAGTAGAACTCGCGGGCGGTCTTGCGGGTCTTCGCCTCGTCTTGGCCGGGGAGCTGGAGGATGGAATATGGCTTGTCCGATTTCCATGCCGGATCGGCGATGGAGGCTCCGGTGAAATGGTAGACCGTGCCTGATTGCGGCTCGATCTGGTCGGCGCGGAGGCGGGCGTTGGAAAGGAGGCAGTCGCACATCGGGTCGCTGAAGCCGCCGATGTGGCCGGAGGATTGGAGGACTTGCTCCATGGTCAGGATGGAGCCGTCCATGCCGAGGACGTCATCACGCTCTTGCACGGTTTTGCGCCACCAGTAGTCCTTGAGGTTGCGTTTCAGTTCGGCACCGAGTGGGCCGTAATCCCAGCAGCCATTGAGTCCGCCATAGAGTTCGCCCGCTTGGAAAATGAAGCCTCTGCGTTTGCAAAGGGAGACAATCTTCTCCATCCGCACTGGGTCTGTAACATCCTTGTTTGCCATAAAATCAATCCCGTTCTGAGGGGCGCGGATGAGAACACACGTCTGACGGGGCGGCAACATCAATTCCGGCAGCGTTTATATCGAGAAACCCCACTCGGATCGCTGCGGCGAACCCTTTTCTCCCAGTGGGAAATAGGAATTCGCCGCAGCCCATCCGCTAACCACGGGAATACCATGATTTGAAGCGTTTTTCGTGCCATGAACTTTGAAACTCTAAACTTTAAACCTTAAGCTTCAAAGGAGACCGAGAAGCCGAGCTTGATCAGTGTGATGACCTCTTGCTTCGGGTTTAAAGTTTAGAGTTTAAAATTTCCGCGTGAGTGGTCAGTTTCCCGCCCCTCACCATGACTGCCTCAGAGATCCGCGCCTCCTTCCTAGAATTTTTCAGTGAAAAACAGCACACCGTCGTGCCCTCCGCCTCGCTGATGCCGCAATCGCCGGGTTTGCTTTTCACCAACGCGGGCATGAATCAGTTCGTGCCGTATTTCCTCGGGACGGAAAAAGCTCCCTACAGCCCGCCGCGTGCAGCTGATACGCAGAAATGCATCCGTGCCGGCGGCAAGCACAACGACCTGGAGGATGTCGGCTACGATACCTATCACCACACGTTTTTCGAGATGCTGGGGAACTGGTCTTTCGGTGATTATTTCAAAAAGGAAGCCATCGCGTGGGGTTGGGAGCTGATCGTCGAGAAGTGGGGCGTGCCTGCGGAAAGGCTCTACGCCACCGTTTATAATCCGGGTGAAGGGGACCCGTCTTCGTTCGACCAAGAGGCGTATGATCTCTGGGCGGAACTTTTCAAAAGCAAGGGGCTCGACCCCGCCGTGCACATCGTCAACGGCAACGTGAAGGACAACTTCTGGATGATGGGCGAGACCGGGCCGTGCGGACCGTGCTCCGAACTACACGTCGACCTCACGCCGAACGCCGACTCCGGCGGCAAGCTGGTGAACATGGATTCCGACCTCTGCATCGAGATCTGGAACCTCGTCTTCATCCAATACAATGCGGAGGCGGACGGCACCTTCCGCGATCTGCCAGCGAAGCATGTGGATACGGGAATGGGCTTCGAGCGCGCCTGCTCGCTGATCCAGAACACGAAAGGCTTCACCGATTTTTCCAAGAAACCGACGAACTACGCGACAGATGTTTTCCAACCGATTTTCCGGAAACTGGAAGAGCTGAGCGGAAAAACCTACACCGACATCTATCCCGAGCCGGGTGCAGATCGTGCAGCGTTTTCCGAGGAGATGAAGACAGCGGTGGCCTTCCGGGTCATCGCGGATCACCTGCGGACACTGAGTTTCTCCATTGCTGACGGCATCATGCCGGGCAATAACGGGCGCAACTACGTGCTTCGCCGTATTTTGCGGAGAGCGGTTCGTTACGGGCGCCAGCTAGGTTTCTCCGGTGAAAAACCGTTCTTCGGCGATCTCGCCGTGGCGCTGGTGGATCAGATGGGGGATGTGTTCCCGGAACTGAAAACGCGACAGGAGTCTGTGAAGAAAACGCTGGAAGCCGAAGAGGCGAGTTTCAACCAGACGCTGGATCGGGGCTTGAAGCGCTTTGAGGAAGAAGTGACCGGTCTTACTGCCGGTGAACTTTCTGGTGACGTGGCGTTCCAACTTTATGACACGTTCGGATTCCCGATCGACCTCACGGAACTGCTTTGCGCAGAGCGCGGGCTGAAGCTGGATATGATGCGTTTCGAGAAGCTCATGGAGCAGCAACGGAAGACGGCTCAGGCAGCTCAGAAATCCACCGTCGTGCGGGCACTTGATGTTTCCTCAGAGGCTGTCACCGAGTTCGTTGGATTCGACGCGGATGAAACCGATGCGACGATCGTGGAGATCCATCCGCAAGATGACTCGCTGTTTGTCATCACCGACAAGACCGTTTTCTTCGCGGAAATGGGTGGCCAAGCAGGAGATACTGGAGTGCTAGTATCTGGCTCCGAGGAGATCGAAGTGGCAGGCACCCAACAGATCGGCAAGGCACGCGCACACATCGTGGATGCGTCATCCGCGCTCAAGGTGGGAGACCAGGTGAAGTTGAAAATCGACATCACTCGCCGCCGCCCCATTGAGGCGCACCACACCGCGACCCACCTTCTTCACTGGGCGTTGCACGAAGCGGTTTCTCAGGATGCATCACAACAGGGCTCTTCTGTGGATGAGAATCGCCTGCGTTTCGACTTCAACAGCTCAGCACTCACTCCGAAGCAGATTTCCGAAATGGAGGAAATGGTCAACGGGGCGATCAAGCAAAACATGGCCGTCTCCTGGACAGAGGTGAAACACGCCGACATCAAGGATCGGAAAGACATCATGCAGTTCTTTGGCGATAAATACGGAGAGATCGTGCGGGTGGTGGAGATTGGTCGTGCACGCAATGCGCTCGACGGATATTCGATGGAACTCTGCGGAGGCACTCACGTCCGTGACACCGGAGAGATTGGGCTTTTCAAAATCAAATCAGAGGGTGCCATCGCTTCCGGAGTCCGCCGTATCGAGGCGGTTTGCGGTGAGTCTGCTTGGTCATTGATTCGTGAAAATACGGAGAAGTGGAGTGCAGATCTCAAGCTCGCCAACGAGAAGCTGAAAGCTGCTAATCAGAAATTAGTCGAGCTGGGAGAGGAGCCGCTAACAGTAAACGAATTCCCGCACATCATGGGCGCGATGCTCGTGGAACGTGCAGATATTTCCCAGATCAACGCCACCTTCGAACACGGCATGCGCACGCTTGAGGAAACGCAAAACGCAGCGATTGAGGCGGAGAAAAGCATCAAAAAAATCCAATCAGCACAAGCTGCGGCGATGGCAGACGAGGCGCTTTCCGAACTCATTGAAAAAGGGGATACGATCATCGAGAGCTTCGAGTCGGATGCATCCCTTCTCCAAGAGCTTCAGAACGGGCTGAAGAAAAAGGGCTTCGCCGGTGCGGCGCTGTTGATCGTCGATGATGGGGAGAAACTTCACCTCGCAGTGCATTGTGGAGCGGATGCAATCGCCAAAGGCCAGAAAGCCGGTGATATCCTTCGCGAACTCGCAGCCATCGGCGGCGGTAAAGGCGGTGGTAAGCCGGATCAGGCACGGGGTGCTGCTCCGGAGCGCGACAAGCTGGCGGAAATCAAGGCGGCAATGGAACGCGGACGTTAGTCAGCATGAGAAGTGGTTCTGCGGACTAAAGTAACCGGTGGGGCATTCTATCCGCGTTCCTTCCACCGTGTTGACACGTTTTTCCTGCTCGGTAGGATGATCCATGCCTGCGAAACTGCTCATCCCTGAACAGTCGCGGCTTCCTCTGGAAGTCGGTTATCGGTTTAGGCCTAGATACGAGGAGAGAACGCCTCGTGAGCGAGAGGCATTAATGAATGTGGTTTTGATCGGCACGACCCTATGGGGGCTCTTTTGGTTTCAATTTTGCATATCTGCATGCTACCAGATTCCTGCATTCTACAGTTTCAGCGGAGGGAATTGGTATCATCCGCCAATAGATTACTACACGGAAAATTCTGGGCCTTTCCCGTGGTCGTTGGCGGGAACGTTTTTGTTTTTATCCTTTTTCGCCTCCGCTCTAGGGCTTTCGGGCGCTTGGTTATGTTCTTCCGGTGTTAACGGGAAGTGGAGGATGAGATTTTCGGTTCTAATCTTTTCCTCAATCCTCTGCGGGTGGAGTGTTTCATGTTACACCGCAAGGGTGGGCGTTGCCGATGGGTTGAAGGCTCAGATCGAACGTGAACGGACATTCTGGCAGCATAACGCGATCTACAACTATAAGGATTGTTGGGTGGATGACTATCAACTTGGTCGCCAAAGGGCTGAGATAGAAAGGCTGGAAGGTATGTTGGAGAAGTGGGAAGCGGAACTTAGGTAAGGTCTCGCGTATGGCGCCGAGGCAACGGGGCGGGCTGAAGCTCGCAGTCCTTTGTAGGGCTAGGGTTTGGAGGTTCCTAGATTTTTGAAGACCTTTTCCAGGGGGATGCCTTTCGTTTCCGGCACGAGGGTGACGACCCAGATGAGTTGGAGGATCATCATGAAGGCGAAGAAGCCGAAGATGAGTTCTGGGGCGAAGGCACCTACGGCGATGGGGAAGGCGAGGGTGATGAGGGCAGCCAAGACCCAGTGGGTGGAAGTGCCGAGGGATTGGCCGGCGGCGCGGTGGCGGTCTGGGAAAATTTCCGAGATGAAGACCCAGATGACGGCGCCTTGGCCGACGGCGTGGGAGGCGATGAAGAAGAAGATGGTTAAGGGAACGATGCCGAAGTTTTCAGTTTTGAAAGCCCATGCGCAGAGACCGAGGGAGATGATGTAGCCGAAGGAGCCGATGATGAGGAGTTTCTTGCGACCGATGCGGTCGATGAGCCAGAGGCCGACGAAGGTGAAAATGAGGTTGGTGAAGCCGATGCCGATGGATTGGAGGAGGGCTGCTTTGGTACCGAGTCCGGTCATCTCGAAGATGCGGGGGGCGAAGTAGAGGATGGCGTTGATGCCGGAGAGTTGGTTGAAAAAGGCGATGAAGAAGGCGAGGGAGATGGGTTTGAGGAGGGGCTTGCTGAGGAAGGGGATTTGCAGGCCAGTTTTTGATTCGGTATCTGCGGAGGTAATTTCGGTGATGCGTTGTTCGGTGTCTTCAACGGACATTTCGGGCTCAAGGCGGCGGAGGATTTCCGCAGCTTCGGGGCGTTTGTTTCTGGCGAGGAGCCAGCGGGGGCTTTCTGGGACGGAGAGAGAGGCTAGGATGTAGAAGAGCGCTGGGATGGCCTCGACCCCGAGCATCCAGCGCCATGCGGAATCGCTGAGCATGAATTTTCCGATGAGGTAATTGGAAAGGAAAGCGATGAGGATGCCGGCGACGATATTGAACTGGTAGAGGCCGGTGAGGCGGCCGCGGCGCTCGGGAGGTGCGATCTCTGAGATGTAGAGGGGTGAGACGACGGTAGAGATACCGATGCCCATACCGCCGAGGAAGCGGGCAACCATGAAATCGTAGGGGCTGAAGGCGAGTCCAGACCAGATGGCGGAGACGAAATACAAGATACCGATACCGATGAGGGTGTTTTTGCGGCCAAATTTTTCTGTAGGGATACCGCCAATGAGTGCGCCGAGGACGGTGCCCCAGAGCGCCATGCTGATAGCGAGGCCGTGGATGCCATCGCTGAGTCCCCAGAGGGACTGGATGGTTTTTTCCGCTCCGGAGATGACGACGGTATCGAAGCCGAAAAGGAGGCCGCCGAGGGCGGCTGTGATGGAGCTTCGGAGGAGGATGGAGGATTTGTTCATGGGATTTCCGGATAGCTTGGTGAGATGGAGGAATTAGGGAAGTGGAAAGGTTGGAGGGGATGTGAGTCAGGATCGAGTTTTTACGCGACAGGGTTGCCAACCTTTGCATAGTGGGCACGTGCAGGAAATCGAAGAAGAAGCCGTGAAAACACCGAACCTCCGTCAGGATCTGACGGTGCTGATGAAGGTGCGGCTGAATTTCTTCGTACTGGTGACGACGTTTTTCGGATACCTGCTGGCGCGGAAGGGCGTGGCGATGGAATGGGATATACTTTTCCATACGATCATCGGGACGGCGGCGGCGGCGTTTGGGTCGGCTGCGTTCAACCAGTTGATGGAGATCGATCTGGATCTGCTGATGAAACGGACGGCGGACAGGCCTCTGCCATCGCGGCGGATGAGCCCGGTGACTGCGTTCGGAGTGGGCTGGGTGCTTTCGGCGATGGGGATCATCCATCTCGCGGTAATGGTGAATCCTTGGGCTGCGTATCTAACTGCTGCCACGGTGGCGATTTATGTATTCGTCTACACGCCGATGAAGCGGATGAGTTCGGTGAATACTTTGGTCGGTGCGATACCCGGGGCGATTCCGCCGATGATTGGCTGGGTGGGTGGCGGTGGTGGTGTGGTGGATCCCGAGGCGTGGTTTTTGTTCGGGATATTGTTTTTCTGGCAGCTACCGCATTTCGTGGCGATCAACTGGCTGTGCAGGATTGAGTATGAGGAGGCGGGCTACAAGATGTGGTCGAACGGGGATGTGAGCGGGAAGAAGAGTGGGCTGCTATGTGTGATTTTCGCGCTGATGCTGGCGGCTTTTTCGCTGCTGCCGGGGGTGTGGGGTTTTGCGAATCTGGTGTGGCTGGTGGGCGGGACTTTGCTGGCGCTGATGATTACGGCGTTGGGGGTGAGGTTTCTGGGAGATGGCGAGAGGAAGTCGTGCCGTCAGTTGTTTTTCTCGACGCTAATCTATCTACCAGTGGCGCTGACGCTGTTGTTGATTGCGTGGAAGGGCTGATCAGGGCTTTTTCTCGATCTGTTTCCTGAGTGCCCTGAGGTCGGTATCGATCCTTTCGAGGAGCGTGACCAGCTCTGGATCGGTGTGCGTTTGTATTTCCGGTGCGAGGGAGAGTTCTTGCATGGTAGAAACGATGATGCCGATGAAGAGATTCAGGATAGTGAAGGTGGCGATGATGATGAAGGGGACGAAAAAGGCGAAAGCCCATGGGTGTGTCTCCATGACGGGGCGGACGATGCCCATAGACCAGCTTTCCAGGGTCATAACTTGGAAAAGGGTGTAGAGGCTTGCTCCGAGTGTGCCGAACCACTCGGGATGACTGGCACCGAAGAGCTTCGTGGCGAGGACACCCATGGTGTAGAAGAAAATGGACATGACGGTCATCACTCCGGACAGGCCAGGTATGGCGTGGATGAAGGCGGCGACGACTTTTTTCAGGCTCGGGATGGCGGTGAGAAGCCTGAGCACACGGAGGACGCGTAGGGAGCGGAGGACTGCCCAGACACCGGCACCGGGAACTAGGGCGATGCCGACCACGAAGAAATCGAAGATGTTCCATCCGCTGCGGAAGAAAAAGAGACGGTAGCAAAACATCTTGATGATCAGCTCGATGACGAAGACGACGAGGCAGAGCTTATCGATAGTGATTAGGGCGGTGGAAAAGGACGCCATGATGCTCGGGCTAGTTTCCATGCCGAGGACTATTGCGTTGAGCAAGATGGCGATGATGACGAAGGTCTGGACACGGCGAGACTCGATCCATGCCGCGAGCTTCTGGCGAGTGGTGGATACGTTTTTCCTCTCAAGGAGTAAAATTAGATCAGCTTCGCTCATGTTTGTTTTATGTAATGGTGCCTGCTAGCACATTCAATCGCATTCGATACGTGGCGGATGGGATTTTCTTGCTAGGTATTGCGGGTTCAGCTGCGAGTTCTTAGGTTTTGCCATGAAGATTTCCGAAAAACTGATTCTTGCTGGGAGGGAGCTGGCTGATGAGCTGCGGCCATTGGAGTTTTCCGACCCAGTGACTCATACATACCTAACTGTAGATTATGCGGCAGAAGGGTATGAGGGGTATCTGGAAAAATTCGGAAATTCCAAGAAGCGTGTGCTGATGCTGGGAATGAATCCGGGGCCGTTTGGTATGGCGCAGACGGGGGTGCCGTTCGGTGAAATTGCCATGGTTAGGGATTGGATGGGGCTCAAGCCGAAGATCGGCAAGCCGGAGAAGGAGCATCCGAAGCGCAAGGTGCTGGGCATGGATTGCCCGAAGTCCGAGGTGAGCGGGCGGCGGCTGTGGGGATGTTTTTCTGAGAAATTCCCGGTGGCGAAGGACTTTTTCAAGGATCACCTAGCGATCAATTTCTGTCCGCTTATATGGATGAAGGATACGGGGGCTAACCTGACGCCGGACAAGATCCGTGCAGCGGAGATGGCTCCGGTGGATGCCGCGTGCCAGAAGCACCTGCGGAAATTGATCGAGGTGCTGGAGCCCGAATATTTGATCGGGGTCGGAGCCTATGCGGAAAAGCGCATGGAGGAAGCGAAGGCGGAGCTGGGCTGTGGAGGGGTGGTCGCGAAGATTCTTCATCCATCACCTGCGTCTCCTGCGGCAAACCGTGGCTGGGCGGAAGCAGCGGAAAAACAACTTAAAGCGATCCTCGGAGAGGATCACTGGTAAACGTCTCAGGCCTGATGGGTGCCGGGATCGTTCGATGCGGCATCCGAGCCTTCGCCTGGATTGTTTTTCGGATCATCCGGGATCTTGGAGTCATCCGGTGGGCCAGTGATCGCACTGACCACTGTAGGGGCGACGAGAATGACACCTGTGAGGAGGCTCAGCCCAACTGCTGCGGCTGATGTGATGGGAGATTTGCTTTCGTTTGCCATAAGCTACAGTAGTCTAGTTTTTGAACCTGTAAAGGTGCCGCAGATCAGCTTTTTCCGAAGGTGCCTATGAGGGAGGCAAAATCGACGGGTTCGGCGCGGTCGGCGTTGATAATGGCTTCTTTTTGGAGAGAGAAGATTTCTGAGATGCCTTTTGCTGAGAGGTCGAGCATGGCGTCCATCTGTGCTTTGGTGAAGACTGCTTCTTCGCCTGCGCCCTGGACTTCGACAAACTCAAGTGACTCGGTCATGACAATGTTGAAATCGACGGTGGCTGCCTTGTCTTCCGGGTAGTTTAGATCGAGGACTGGTGTGTCTTCGTAAACTCCCGCGGAGACAGCAGCGACGAGTTTCTTGAGGGGGAAGTCTTTGATTTTTCCCTCAGCCATCATGCGGTTGAAGGCAATCGCGGTGGCGACGCAGGCTCCGGTAATGGAGGCGGTGCGGGTGCCGCCGTCTGCCTGAAGGACGTCGCAATCGATCCAGAGAGTGTGCTGGCCGATTTTTTGGAGATCGACGACTGCGCGCATGGAGCGACCGATGAGGCGTTGGATTTCGGAGGAGCGCCCGTCGAGCTTGCCGCGAGAGATGTCGCGGGATTTTCGGTCGTGGGTGGAGTAGGGGAGCATGGAATACTCAGCAGTGAGCCAGCCGCCGGAGACATTCTGATAGCGCATCCAGCCAGGGACGCCTTCTTCGATGGTGGCGGAGCAGATGACGCGGGTGTTGCCGAAACTCACTAATACGGAGCCGGTGGCGTTTGGGGCGACGTTTGGGTGAAAGGAAATGGGGCGGAGCTGATCGTTGGCTCGTGCGTCAGGGCGTGTCATGGGCGGGACGCTAAGCAGTAAATTTCAAACTTTAAACCCCAAAGGAAGAAGTTTTGAAGCTCCTGACTAGAAATGGGTGTGGGTTTCGTTTTTACCCACGAAAAAGGCTGATGGGAATTCCATCAGCCTTAAAGAGTTAGTGCTTTTCCAGGAGGATTAGCGGCGGCGTCTGACAATGAGACCAAGTCCGGCGATTCCGCAAAGCAGGGCGGAGGATGGCTCTAGAACGTAGGAGTAGACGATCTTCGCACCGGCTCCTGCGATGGTGAACTGTGAGGCACTGAGATTTCCGCCTCCGCCTACAATGGAGAGTCCGCTCATCGATTCAACGTTGATCGTGAAGCTTCCGGCGCCGTTACTCTGAAGAGAGGCTAAGATCGGAGCTAGGTCGTAGGAGAACTGCTCTTCGTTGGTGATAGGGCCGAAGTTGATCGTTTCTCCCGAGGCGAAAGTCGTCAGCGGGGTTCTGTAGGCGAGATCGATGCTTTCGTCTCCGATTGGATGAGATTGTTCAGGGCAGTTTCGCTACTAGTAATGAACAAACTTGTAGTCGAACCAATCCGCGCAGTCTGGGACTGTGGAGAGTTGTTAGTTGCTTGAACGCTGAAATCAGCAGCTCCATAGATGATGAGCGTTGCGCCGGTGAGTTCTCCTAAGTTGGAATCGAATTTTGCGAGTGTTCCGGTTTGGTTGATCTCGGTCTTGGTCTTAACGATAGGTAATCCGTATTCGGATGAGGTGGTCAAGGTCTGCGAGTATGCAGCAAGAGGACAAAGCAATAGGACAAGTAGTGCAGCACTAGTTTTCATGGGGGGTGGGGGGTGTGGGGGAACGAACTTCTTTATGAAATTCGCCTGTCTATATAACTGTGAAGATGGCGGGTCAATGGTATTTCTTTAATATTTATAATTGATTTATTAATAGTTAACATTTTTTTTATATCATGATCTCATAGGAGAGGATTTTCTGAAATCTTCCTACCAAGCGACGGGGCAGCAGGCTAGTGTGGAGGCAGTGGGAAGTTTGGGATTTTTAGAGAGTTTGGGGATTATTGCAGTGAGTGCTGCGGTGATGGTGGCACTTGGGCGTGCTGTGCGGATGCCGGCGATCGTGGTTTATCTGTTGTGTGGGATCTTGCTGGGGCCGGTGTTTGGCTGGGTGGAGATGGATGAGGGGTTGGAGCTGATTTCTGAGACAGGGATTGCGCTGCTTCTTTTCCTCGTGGGGCTGGAGCTGAGCATTTTTAAGGTGAAGGATGTGGGTAAGGTGGCGCTGGTGGCGGGCTTCTCGCAGGTGGGGCTGACAGCGGGGCTGGGTTTTGCGGTGGCTTGGATGTTGGGCTTCGGGGCTATGGAGGCGGCATTTCTGGCGATGGCACTGACCTTTAGTAGCACGGTGGTGGTGGTGAAACTGCTGGAAGAGAAGGGCGAGTTGGAGAGCCTTTATGGACGGATCGGGGTGGGGGTTCTGCTGGTGCAGGATCTAGTGGTGATCATGTTGCTGACGTTTCTGGCTGGGCTTTCCGGTGGCGAGGGTGGGCTGGATGCGGCGGCGATTGGTTGGGGGCTGGCGAAGGCGTTCGGCGGGATGGCGGTGCTGTTAGTGGTGGCGCTGGTGGCATCGAAATGGTTGTTGCCGAGACCGTTCAAGTGGGCGGCGAGATCTCCTGAGGTGATGATGGTGTGGGCGCTTTCGTGGTGTTTCCTGATGGTCTATGGGGCGCATGCATTTCATCTCTCGCTGGAGGTGGGGGCGTTCCTTGCGGGGATGAGTTTGGCGCAGCTGCCTTACAATGAAGATTTGCGGCGGCGGGTGAATCCTCTGATGAACTTTTTCGTGGCGGTGTTTTTTGTGACGCTTGGAATTCGTATCGACCTAACAGGTGCGTTGGGTCAGGTGGGGACGGCGCTGACGCTTTCCGGGTTCGTGCTGCTGGGCAAGCCGCTGATTTTTGTGACTATCCTCGGGCTGGCGGGATATGGGCGGAAGACGTCGTTTCTAACGGGGACGACGCTGGCGCAGACGAGTGAGTTCTCGTTCATCCTGGCGGGACTCGCGATGAGCAAGGGGCTGATCGGTGGGGAGCTGTTGCTGATTTCGGCGTTGATAGGCGTGGTGACGATTGCGGTTTCGTCCTACATGATCATTTACTCACACGGGCTATATGCGTGGGTCTTGAGGATGGGTTTTTTGAGGATGAAGTTTCTAAATGGGAAGCCGGAGTTGTCGGATCAAATCACGCATTTGGGTGAGCATCTGGAGAAGCATATCATCGTGGTGGGGATGAATACGCTGGGTCGTGAACTGGTCAGGCGTCTGGTGGCGAAGGGAGAGGATGTGCTGGCGGTGGATACCGATCCGGTGAAGTTGGAAGGGCTTCCGGGGCACAGCCTGCTTGGCAGCGTGGGCTATCTGACGGTGCTGGAGGAGGCGGGATACAAGAGGGCGAAGCTGTTGATCTCGGCATTGCAGATCGAGGAGGCGAATGACCTTCTTGCCTACCGTTGCAAGAGCGTTAAGACGCCGTGTGCGATACACGTGGTGGACTTTTCTGTGGTGGATAACTTACTGGAACTTGAGACGGATTATCTGATGGTCTCCAAGGTGGACGGGGTGAAGGCGCAGCTGGCGACCCTGCGGGAAATGGGGGTGCTGAAATGAATGCCTTCGCACTTTTACTGGCGGTGGCAGCGGTGGCCTACGGGCTGGCGAAATTTTTCCGGTTGCCTTCGATTCCCTTGCTGATCGGTGGGGGGATGGCGCTGCGGCTCTCTGGGGTGGTGCCACCGGGCTTGGAAATGGGCGAAGATGGTGCCGGGGATATGCTCGAGCTCGGGCTTGTATTCCTAGTTTTTGCCTCCGGTGTGGAGCTGAATCCGGGGCGGTTCAATCGTTTCCGGGCGGCGGTGCTTTGGGTGGCGGCGGTGCAGTTTGCTCTGGCGATGGGGGTGGGGTTTCTGTGTGCGAAGTGGATGGGTCTGGAGACTCTGGAGGCTGTATATATGGGCGGTGGACTGGCTGCGAGTTCTACGCTGGTGGTGCTGAGGCATTTGATGAACCGCAAAGCGATGTTCGAGCCATATGGGCGGGTGGTGACGGGTGTGTTGCTGGTGCAGGATGTGGCGTTGGTGTTGCTGATCGTGTTGCTTTCTCAGGTGGATGGCGGTGGCTGGAATTTGGGGAAGGCGTTGGTTGAAGTTTCAGTGATGGGTGGGTTCGCTTGGGTGGCGCAGAAGTTTGTGATTCCGAAGTTGGTGTTCCGTTTTAAGCCGGATGAGGAGAATCTTTTGTTGTGGTTGGTGGCGGTGCTGCTGGCGTTTGTGGGTGTGGCGGCGTGGCTGGGTCTGCCGCTGATTTCTGGGGCGTTTGCGGGGGGCTTCGTGTTCTCTGCATTTCCGCTCAACGGCTTGGTGCGGGGGCAGCTCTCATCGCTGGTGGACTTTTTCCAAGCGATGTTCTTCGTGGCTCTCGGTGCGTTGCTGGGAGTGCCGGATTGGGAACTATGGGCGCAGGCGGGGGTGTATTCGTTGGTCGTGGTGGTGGTGACTCCACCGCTGGTCGCGCTGGTGGCAGAGTGGCGCGGGCTGAATGCGCGGGCGGGAATCGAGTCGGGGCTGCTTCTTGCGCAAACGAGTGAGTATTCGATCCTGTTGGCGATTAGCGGTCTAATGCTGGGTCACGTGAGCGTGGAGACCTTTTCCGTTCTGGCGTTGACCACCGTGATCACGATGGCGCTGACCCCGATGCTGGGTCGCGAAGAGGTGGCAAATTTCCTGCTGCCGTTTCATCCCCTGCGGAAAAAGAAAAAGGTGGATGTAGCGCATGAGGGGCATGTGCTGATTTTGGGATTCGGATCTGCGGGTATGTGGACGGTGAAGCCATTGCTTGCGCAGGGAGAAAAGGTGCTGGTGGTGGATGACGATGCGGTGGTCTGCGCGGCACTGGCGAAGAAAAATATTCCTTTCCTCAGGGGCGACGGTGCGGAGAGCGAGGTCTTGGAAAAGGCCGGGGCGAAGGATGCAAAACTCATCATCGCTTCCATGCGACGAGTGGGCGATGCGGTGAGCATGCTGGAGCATGTGAGGGGCGTGCCGGTGCTGGCGAGGGTTTTCGAGGAAGTGGATGCCGAGAAGATCCGCAAGGCGGGCGGGGTGCCGGTTATGAACTCGATGGCGGCAGCGGATACTTTTATGAACTGGTTGGAGAACAATGACCGGGTGAAGGGGTAAGTTTCAAAATTCAACTTTCAAGTAAGACCCACTGTTCGGGTTTGAGATCTGCCAGCTGGTAGGGGCCGATGGATTCGCGGTGGAGTTTCGTAACGCGTATGCCGAATCGAAGGAACATGCGTTTGATCTGATGGTGGAGGCCCTCGTAAATGGTTAGGCGGCAGGAGGTGTCTGTTAGGAGGTCTACCGTGGCGGGTTGGGATCGTGTGTTTTCCTTTTTAAAGGACATGCCGCTACGGAATTTTTCGATGGACTCCGGGGGGATGGGTAGGTCGGTGTGAACGAGGTAGGTTTTTGGGATTTTTTTTCCGGGCTGGGTGAGGGATTCGGAGAAGGTGGAGTCGTTGGTGAGGATGACGAGGCCGGTGGTGGCGCGGTCGAGGCGGCCGGCGAGGTGGAGCTCCGATGCCCATGGTTCATCGATCAGGTCGATGACGGTTTTGTGAGTGGGATCAGTCGTGGCAGAGAGAATGCCGGCGGGCTTGTGGAGGAGGAGATAACGAGGAGTGTTTGCCTGAAGCATTTCACCACCGGCGGTGAGGTGATCGAATTTTCCGAGAGGAAGTGTGCCGTCGGTGACGAGTTGGTCGTTGAGTATGACCTGTCCTGATTCCAAGAGTTTCTTAGCGTGCCGCTTGCCGAGGCCAGTGCGTTTAGCGATGAGTTGGGAGACGGTCATCCGGTGATTACCATTGGCCAGAGAGATGCTTCGTGGCTGCTTCAGTGACTTTGTTCGGGTAGTCGGCGGAGAAGTACCAGACACCACCCATTTCGGAAGGGGAGAGGCCGCGTTGGGCGGCGGTGAGGCCAGTGCGCATGGTGAGCACGATGTCGCTGCTCATCCATGGGTGGCGATACCAGTAGTGGTGGCCAGTGATGTCGAAGCCGCGAAGTTCTCTGCCCGCGGATACATCGATGATTTCGACGTTTTTGAGGTGTTTCTTTTCGATGAAATCGACTTCCGCTTGTAGGGATTTTTCTTCGCCGGCACGGCTGCCGCCGCCCATGAAGCGTTCGCCAGCGATGAGCGCATTGTCGGCGTCGCTCATGGTGATGACGACGTGCTCGGAGACTTTACTGATGGGTTCGAGTCGGTTGAGGAAACTATCAAGCTCAACATCGGCTGCCGCGAAGACTACGGTGCCGATCCGGTTTTGTTTTTTCGAAGACGATGAATCTGAGTGGAGGGATTCAAGTGCTTTGGAAGTGACACGGCCTCCAGCGCTGTAGGAGAGAATATTGATTTTCTCGGCGCGTGTATTTTTGGCGAGAAATTTGATGAGCTGTTTGAGTGGCTCGCCAGAGTGTCGCGCGCGCTTTACGTCCTCTCCCAAAAAGTAGCTGAAGATGTTTTGGTGGGATGGCCACGCGAAGGCGACGCCTACGAAATCACGTCCGGCGAAGTGATCGATTTCAGCAGTGAGGAGTGCAGAGTTTTCAAAATCAACTTTGGTGCCATGGACGTAGATCATGATCTCCTTGTCGAGGGCGGTGGCTAGCTGTGCGTTGATTTTTTGTGCAAATGCTTCTGCTGAAGGGTTGTTGTCTTCGCTGGAAGTGAGAGTGGCTAGTTCCTCAATTTTTCCGAGTGTCAGAGGGACAGGAGTCTCTCCGGTGTTGGTGAGAGTGGTATCACGCAATTTAATCCACGTGTCGGAGGGGTCGGCTAGGAACGCATCGGCTGTGCCTAGGTGGAGGTCGCTACTAAAACTGTTCCCGTATTTGATGCCATTTTTATCGTCCTGGCGTGAACGGGTGGTGGCGTAGAAAACCTGAGTGTCTGGAGTCTTATGATTTTCTGTGAGGTGTGCGAAGGGATCGAGCTTCGAGTGCGTGAATAGCACTGGGGTCGGCATGAGGGAGTATTTTCTTTCATGGGAGCAGCCGATGGCTAGAAGACAAAATAGAACGAGGGGAAGATTTCCTGTTTTTAGTGATGCAGGCATATAGGTATTAGCGAAGAGAGTTGTTTGTTTGGCAAGAACAGCCGGAAATTCAGGGGGCTGATATTCGAATGCCGGCGTCTTCAAGGGCTGAGCGGGTGAGCTTGAGGGTGATGAGGGAATTGGCGCTATCGCCGTGAACGCATAGGGTTCTGACTTTCAGGGGGATGGTGGTACCGTTGATGGTGTTGACGACCTCTTGATTGGCGATCTTGAGGGCTTGTAAGGCGGCTTTGTTGGCGTATTCGATGACGGCACCTGGTTCAGAGCGAGGGCAGAGGTTTCCGTCGTCTTGGTAGCGGCGGTCGATGAATCCTTCGGCGCAGGTGGTGAGTTTGATTACGGCGGCTGCGTTGGCTAGTTCGCCTTGGGGTGGGCAGTAGAGGATGGTTTTCGGTTGTAGTTCTGCGATAGCGGCGACCAAGGCTGCTGCGATGGACTCATCCTGGTTGGCTTGGTTGTAGAGGGCTCCGTGTGGCTTCACGTGGTGAAGATTTGGGTGGATGAGCAACATGCGTTCGAGCTGGCGCAGGATGAGGCTGCGGATTTCTTCGGAGGAAAGCTGCATGGGGTTCCTGCCGAAATTTTCGGGGTCTTCGTAGCCGGGGTGAGCGCCGATAGCGACTTGTGCTTTGAGGGCGAGATCGACGGTGCGGCGTATGGTTTCTTTATCACCGGCGTGGCCACCGCAGGCGATGTTGACGGAACTGACCAGTTCGATGATGGAGGTATCTTGATCGCCGCCTTCTCCTAGGTCTGCGTTGAGATCGATGGTTTGCATGATTTTTGAATTTTCACCGCCAAGTTCGCCAAGGAAGAGAAATTTTCTGGAGTTGTAGTCTTGGCATGAGGGCTGTGGTTTTGGGGCGGGCTGAAGACCCGCGGTCCGTTGTTAGGGCTCTTGGAGTTTCATCATGAGGCCAACGTTGAGGATGCCGAGGTCGCGTTGCAATTCGTCCCAAGCATGGCGGGCTTCTTCGAGATCGACTTCGCGGAAGTGGACTTGGGTGCCTGGCCATGCGCGGGCGAGTTTGGGGATGTCTGCGGAAATGACGTGGCCGATCTGTGGGTAGCCTCCGATGGTTTGGCGTTCGCTCATCAGGACGATGGGTTGGCCGTTTGGAGGAACTTGGATGGATCCGAAAATGACGGGTTGTGAAACCATCTCGCGGGGTTCGTTGAGTTTGAGCTTGTAGCCGTTGAGGCGCGTGCCTGTGCGGTCGGATGTAGGTGTGATTTCGTAATAGCTTCCGGAGAATAGGCGGTGGGATTCTTCGGTGAACCAATTTGTCTGCATTCCGGGGAGGTAGCGGATTTCGATAACTTTGCCATCCGGGTGTGGCCAAGAGACGTGCCATTTTTCTGAGACGGCTGCGGAGCTTTCCTTGCCGATAGGTAGTGTGTCTCCGGCTTGGAGGGTGCGGCCTTGGTGGCCGCCGAGGACTGCACGGAGATCGGTGGCGCGACTGCCGAGGATCTTGGGAACATCGATACCGCCTGCGACGGCGATGTAGCCACGGAGATGGCACATGCGGCTGCGGAGATCGAGTTGGGTGCCGGCTTTAAACTCGTGTGGTTTTCCGGAGGACTCATCTGCCCAGCCGACCCAAGCCACTCGGACATCGGTGTCGAACTGGAGGACAGCGCCGGTCATGGTGCATTCGATGACGGCGGCTTCGTCTGGGTTACCGACGAGGCGATTGGCGATAGAGGCGAGGACGGGATCGGCGGCACCGCCGGGTGAAACTCCGAAGTGTTGGCGACCCCACCGGCCGTGATCTTGGACGGAGGTGAGTGCGCCTGGTTCGATGACGGTGATGCCATCGAGGAGGGGTTCAGGTTCGGGGGGAGCGGGCCTGGGCTCTTGGAGGGTTTGAACTTCCTCGAAGCGGACTTTATCGCCGGGTTGGAGGAGGGATGGGTTCTCGCGGTTGGGATCGAAGAGGGTTTGATCGGTGTGGCCGATGACATGCCATCCGCCTTGTGAGGCGAAGGGGTAGATGCCGGCTTGGTCTCCGGCGATTGCTACTGAGCCTGCGGGAACTTTTCGCGGGCTGGCGTGGCGTGGCTGATGGAGTTCTGGGGGCAGTCCTTGGAGATAGGGGAAGCCGGGGGAGAATCCGATGGCGGCGACGGTGAATTCGGTGTCGCGGTGGAGGGCGATGAGTTCGGAAATGGTGAGATTCTTGGTGTCTGCGAGTGATTGCAGGTCAGAGTTGTGATCCCCGCCATAGACGACGGGGATGGTGATGGTCTGGCCACCAAGGGTTTGTTGATCAGAGGCATCGTCGAGGTGGAGCGAGGTCAGGTGTTCGATGACCTTTTGACCGTCGGCGGGATTGAATTGAACCGCGATGGTGTCGAAGGATGAGACGATATCAACGATCTCAGGAAAGGGATTGAGTTCCAGTATCCGGCGCAGGCGGAGGATTAGCTGCAGTTTCCCTTCCGAAGACCAACCGCTGGCCTTGAACAGCCATCCAGAGTCTCCGAGCGCGTGCAATCCCATGGGGATAAGGTGGCAGAAACGAGGGGTGGTGCAAGGGGGAGGGAACTCTCAAATCTCAAGTTCCAACTCTCAAAAAGGTTAATTTGACTGTTTTAGACGATTTTGCTACGTTGCTGACATGACAAAAATTTCAGCTTCTGATGCCAAAACGCGGTTTGGAGCTTTGCTTGATCAGGCACAGTTGGAGCCTGTGACGATTGAAAAACAGGGACGTCCTGTCGCCGTGATGCTTTCCTTCCAGGCTTATAGCGAGCAACAAAAGGTGTCCCCATCTGAAGCGGAGAGGAAGAAAGCCCTGCGGTTTTTGGAAAAATGGGCGAAGCGCCCGGCGGCGGCTGATGAAGCGTTGGCATTGGACGAAGATCCTAGGGCGAAGGCGATCTGGGAAAAGTATACCCGCGTCGAATGAACCTGTTTTTTGATACAAATATCCTTCTTGATGTCGCGTTGAGGAGGGAGCCTCATTTTGCTGCTTCGGAGGCTATTTTGACGGATGCGATTGCGAACAATGCATGCTTCATCTCGTGGCATACTGTTTCGAATCTCTCCTATATTCTCGGAAAACTTGAGGGGCGGGAAAACGCCCATCTCTTTATTCGGAACATCACTTCCGTGTGCCGGATCGCCCCTGTCGGGCACGACGATCTCGAAGTGGCTTTCTGTCATGACCAAGGGGATTTCGAGGATGCCATGCAGATCGCCTCCGCCCTTGCATGTGGTGCTGAGTTGATTGTGACGCGCGATCCTGCGGGTTTTTCGAAATCGCCGATTCCTCTGACGAATCCTTAGGGCTTTGCTGCCGCCTAGAAGGACGGCTTTCCAATGGAACGCGGACTTTAGTCCGCAGGTGTTTTGGAAGACAGCAGGAAACTCCGTGCTTCAAATTCCATCGTTTCGGAAACAATCTACGTGCATGAAGTTGGCGCGGTTAGGAGATGGGGCGGAGATTTTTCACACCTTGCAGGGTGAGGGGGTGTCGATGGGGGCGCCTGCGGTGTTTGTGAGGCTGTCGTTGTGTAATCTGCATTGTGTGTGGTGCGATACGGATCATACGTGGAATTTTGAGGGGACGCCGTGGAAGCATGAGAAGGATGCGGTGGCGGGGTATGTGAAGCACAAGAAGGAGGATGTGATCATCGAGATGGGAGTGGGGGAAATTGCGGAAGTGGTGCGCGGGTATGGTTGCCGGAGGGTGGTGCTGACGGGTGGGGAGCCGCTTCTGCAGGAGGCGGGGCTGGTGGAGTTGATGGCGGCTTTGCGAGAGGATGGGGAGGAGTGGATTTTCGAGGTGGAGACGAATGGGACGAAGATGCCGGGAGAGGCGTTTGTTGAAGGGGTGGGGCAGATGAATGTTTCCCCGAAGCTGGCGAATAGTGGGATGGAGGAGGGGCTGAGGGTGAAGCCAGAGGTGTTGCGGGGTTTGGTGGGGACGGGGAAGGCTTGGTTTAAGTTTGTGGTGCAGGGAGAGAGTGATGTGCAGGAAGTTCTGGGCTTGGTGAAGGGGTACGGGATTCCGATGGATCGGCTGATCCTGATGCCGGAGGGGAGGACGGTTGAGGAGCTTGATAAATCAGCGGCGTGGCTGGCGGAGAGGTGCCGAGATTTGGGCGTGCGTTTTTCCGACAGGCTGCATGTGCGGCTGTGGGGAGATAAGAGAGGGGTTTAGAGCCTTAAGGCACTCACGCCTATGGACGAAAGATAACCTTTGCGATGCGATCTTTAGGGTCGATGACGACTGGAACTTTGATGGAATCGTCTTTGTGGAGAGCTCGTAGATCGACTTCGCGGGATGCGAGGATTTTGTTCTCTTTGTTGAGGAAGTCTACACGCACGCGTCCTTGGTGAATGGCCAGTATTGCAGAGAATTCCTGCCAAGTGAGATCGGGGGCATCGCCGGGTTTAGTGGATTCAACACGTTGCCATCCATCGCCCCGATCAATGAGGAAGATCAGGGCGGAGTGTTTGCGGTCAATCTCCGACAGTTTGATTTCTATCAGGTTACCCAGTGAACTCTGTTCGAGGACGAGTTCTTCTTTTTTCAAGGGGGCGATGCGATCACGTGCATCGACGAAGAGCTTCCGGTAGTTGATGATCCAGACATCGGGAGCTCCAGTTCTGAGTCGCGTTTCGGTATCCTGATAAGGGGCGACGGAAGGAGTCAGAGAGAGTTCGGCGGAGCGGAAGGGTTTCGAGCAGGACGGACAGAAATAGACCCGTGAATCGAGATGGTGCCCGCAGTATCCGCAATTTGCATCCGTGGGAGTTAGATCGTCAGTCATTGGCAGGCTGTTGGTGTGGGAAGGTAATTGGTTGAGATGATTCTGGAAGCGTGAAGTGCCATAGGGATTGAAAAGTGAAAAAAGATGGAACTTTTTTGCGGCGGCGGAGTTTAAGATTGTGTAAAGAGATGAAAATGAAACGCGATGAAGACTGGGCAGAGGACGATGCAACATGGAAGTTGCTCGGTGAATCTGCGCCCGAGAAGGCTAGCCCTAGGTTTGCTGACAATACGTTGCGGGCGGTCAGGTTACTTCCAGAAGCGGATCCTTGGTGGCCTAAGATTCTTCGTCCGGCTCCGTGGCTGACGGCTGCTGCATGTGCGGCGGTTGCGGTGCTTTTCTTCGTGGATAGCTCGGATATGGGTGAAAAACCCGGCGTAGCCAATGTTCCAGAGGAGGTTTCCCCTGCGGAAGAGTGGGTGGCGATCGAGGAGGCTGCGACGGTGGAACTGCTGGCTGCGGCGGCGGATCATCCTGAAGATTTCAGCGATCAGGAGCTGGTGGCTTTGATAGGTTTCTGAAATCCGCTAGCGTCAAACTTGGGATACTGCCGAGCGACTGAGTAAGATTTCAACCGCGAATCAACGCGAATGGCCGCTAATCTGGGGTTTCGTGAAAATATTCTGTGGGCAAAATCAAATTTGATTCACAAAAAAAATAATTTCACGAAGCCCTGCATGTAGTGGATTGGCGTAAATTCGCGTTGATTCGCGGTTGAAACTTCATGGATGTGCGGAGGAAGCCCCCTAGCGGGGTCGATCTACATCGTTCAGATGAGAATGCGGGTTGCAAATCCGTGGGGTGGGGTCATAAGATCGTCTCCCGAAGGTAAGAAATATGGCGATTGTAGGAGAAGAATTGGCGAAGGCCTGCGTGAAAGCAGCGGAAGAGATCCAAGCGGAGAACATCCGTGTATGGGATATGAGGGGCGTATCGAATCTGACCGATTTCATGATCGTGTGCTCGGGTTCCTCGATGCCGCACTTGCGCGCGATTATTCGCGAGGTGGGTGGGATTGTGGAGAAATCCTCGGGATCGAAGCCGGCGTTCACGGAAGGTAAGGTAGATTCTCGTTGGGTGGTTCTCGATTACATCGATGTCATGGTGCACGTAATGCACGAGGAGATGCGTGATTTCTATGGTCTGGAAGAGCTCTGGGCTGAGGCAAAGGAGCTGGAATGGAGCGAATCCGGCGATGGAAAATCCAAATCGAATTTCACCCACTGAGGGTATCGCGCTGATGCGTGTGCAGGCGGTGATGACACCGCGTGGAGTAATTTTGGCGGCGCTAGGCGTCGCCCTTTTTGTGGTTGGGATCTGGCGTATCGATGGGGTGATGGCGTCGCTGGGATTGGCCGCTGCTGGGATGCTAGTGGTGGCAAGGTTGGCCGGGGGAATAAATCTTAAAGGGCTGGAGGTGCATTGTCGGGCGGATCGGCGGGTGCAGGTGGGGCGTGCGTTTCCTGTGAAAGTAAGTTTGCTGAATCGGCGGGGTGGTCTGGATGCGTTTCGGGTGGAGTTCGGGGTGTCGCTGTTGGGTGAGGGCGAGGTGGTGGGTCGGGCTTCGTGGGTGGGGTGCGGTGGTGTGGCTGAGACGGAGCGGGAGGTGTCGCTCAAGAAGCGTGGGTTTACGGAGAGTCAGAAGGGGTGGTTAAAATCGGGTTTTCCGTTGGGGCTTTTTGACTTTCAGAAGGCGCTTGAGGTTGGGATGGAGATCGGGGTGTTGCCAGCGGCGGTGGTTCCGAGGGAGTTGGCGTTGAGTGGGTTTCTACTGGATGGTTCGCCGCTGGGTGGGTCGAAGGTTTCGGGGGCGATAGGTGAGTGGAAGGGGCTGCGTGGGTGGCGCGGGGGTGATGCGGTGAAGCGGATTGCGTGGGCGGCGAGTGCGCGCTCTGAGGCTGCGGGGCGGGGTGTTTTGGTGCGCGAGGATGAGCCGCCGGGAAGTCATGCGGAGGGCTTTTTGGTGATTTTCCACTCCTACGGTGGGGATGGTGAGCTGATTCGTCCGGATCGGTTTGAGAAGGCGCTGATGTTGATGAACGGGACGCTGGGCGTGCTGCAGGGCTTGGGTATGCCGGTGAGGTGGGTGGCAGATTTTGACGGCTGGGAGGAACATGAGCTTAGGACGAAGCGGCAGCTTGCAGAATCGCGGGAGGTGCTGATGAAAGCTGTGCGAGCGGCATGGACGGAAGCGCATGATCTGGGCGCGGCATTTGCACAGGCGGCGGATCGTGAGTGTGTGGTGGTGATTTCCGATATGCCGGGAGGTGTCTGGAGAGCAGTGCTACCCGAGGCGGCACTGGCTCCGGTGACGGTGGATGCTAGCCAATATGAGCTGGTGAGAAAGGGGAGAGGAGGCGCGAGATGATCATCCGATTGTTGGGTCTGTGTGCTTGTGGGGCGGGGGCGTATGCTTTGTTGCGAGGGTGGCCGGAGGGGCTGCCAGTTTTGTTGAGGGCATGTCTGGCGGTGCTGTTGCTGGCAGCTGGGCTGGGCTGGTGGTCGGTGAGAAAATCTTCGAACGACGTCCCGGCGGCGGGAGGTGGTAAACCGGGGTGGCGGGATATGTTGGTGGTGGGGACGGGTTTCCTGGCGCTGGAGTGCGGGTTTCTGTGGCTGCTGAGTGCAGCACCGGCTCCGCTGGAAGAGATGGCGCTAGTGATCGAGGAGAGGCTGCGCCCGGAGGCGGCTGCCGAGAGGGTAGAGGCTGAGGGCGGAGGTGCTATTTCGGGAAACTGGCTGTGGGAAAACGGGACACGCAGGGAGCTGCCGATGAGGACGAATTTGAAGCCTGGGGCGAAGCCGGAAGTTTTCGTGAAGCTGAGGAGCGCAGATGATGCGAAGGCTCTGCTGAAGCGGAAGGTGTATGTGCGGGCTTTCGCGCTGGGGGACTTTGCGGACTCCACGTGGAGTATGAGTGAGGCGAAGGTGGAGGAGATTGCTGCTGGTGAAGATGGTTGGGTGAGGTTCGGCGAAACGGATGAGCGGGAAATCCTGCATGAGGTTTTCCATGCGAAGGATGCGGGCGCGCGCGATCTTCTGACGACTCTGCAAGGGGTGCGAGCGGTGAGGTTGCCGGAAATTCGGGTAGCAGCGGATGGGATGAATTTTCTGCCGAATGTTGGTGGTGCTACGGGTTTCAGATACCTAGCGAGTTCGCTGCCGGTGGGCTTGGATGATTTGAAAGGGGTTAAGCTGGAGGCGGAACGCGGGGCGGAGGGTCAGGATAGGATTGCGATTCTGGCGAGGAAGGCGGCTGGTGAAGGGACGGTGGTGGAGAGACTGGTGAAGATCAGGGATTTCCTACGTGAGAGTTACGGGTATTCCTTGGTGACGGAAAATCCGCAGAATCTGGAGCCATTGGAGAATTTCTTGTTTGGTGAAAAGCGCGGGCATTGTGAGTTTTTCGCGACAGCGGGAGCGTTGATGGCGAGGGAGATCGGGGTGGAGAGCCGAGTGGCCTATGGATGGGCAGGAGGGAGTTATTTTAAGGATGACCAGATGTTTGTTTTCGTGGCTAGAGAGGCGCATGCTTGGGTGGAGGTGAAGCTGGATGGCTACGGCTGGGTGGTGATGGATCCGACTCCGCCGATGGTGCTTGGTGGTGGGGGCGCGCCGAGGGTTGCGGAAGCGGGGGACGAGGTTCCTGAGCCGTTGGATGAGCTTTCGGATGAGGAATATGCGGATGTTGGCGGTTCGCATGTCGAGAGGACGGCGCTGATCCTGATGGGTGGCTTCGGGGGGCTGGCGGTGGTGCTGTTTTTCCTGAAAGGGCGTGCTTCTCGGGCTGGAGTGGGTGGAGGACTCATTCGTGGTGAGCGGAGGGCGGGTTATATTGCTGCTTGGGAAAAGGCGTGTTCGGAGCGTGCGGTGAGGAGGAAAAAAGGGGATACGCTGAAAGCGCAGCTCGCGAGTGTGGCTCCTGTGCCGGAGTTTTCCGAGGAGTTGCTGGGGTATCACTACGGGGTGCGCTACGAAGGGAAATCGGCGGAGCCGGAAACCGAGAGGAATCTTATCCGGAGGATGCGGGAATGGGGTAGAGCGGATGCTACTTGAGATGTGCGAGATATTTTTCGGAATAGCTTTGGGGAGGAAGCGCTCTTAGGATGTAACAATGAGTGAATTTGCAGAACTGGTGGATGCGCATTACGAGGCGCTGTATCGCTTCGGCTATTCGCTGAGCCGCAGTCCAGACAGGGCGGCGGATCTGGTGCAGGAGACTTTCTGTATTTGGGCGGAAAAAAACGCTCAACTGCGCGATAGGAGCAAGGCGAAGACTTGGCTGTTCACGACGCTGCACCGAGAGTTTCTCGGGCAGCGAAGAAAAATGGCGCGGTTCTCTGATGAACCTGTGGACGAGGGTATGATGGGTGCGGAGGAGGCACCGCAGGAGGGGGCGGAACGACAAATGGACGGGCAGCGTGCGGTGGAGTTGCTAGGTGACATGGACGAAATGTATCGTGCTCCGCTTGCGCTTTTTTACCTCCAGCAGCATAGCTACAAGGAGATCGCGGAGATCTTGGATGTGCCTATTGGCACGGTGATGTCGCGACTATCGCGCGGTAAGGAGATGCTGAGGAAAAAAATGGTGATGGAGCCCTCCAGCGGCCCCAAAAACCTAGTGGAAACGAACCCCGAACTTTTTGGAAAACAACATGGATAAGGAAAGGGCAAAATTCATCTTGGAGAGCTTCCGACCTGATGGTGCGGATGCGGAGGATGCTGATTTCGCGGAGGCTTTGCGGTTCGCGACGAGCGACCGTGAACTGGGAAATTGGCTGATGCGTGAGCGTGCTTTCGATGCGGAATTCGCCGAGGCGTTGGCGCGTGTGCATTTGCCTGAAGGGCTTCGTGAAAAAGTGTTGCTCGGGATGGTTCAGGATAGTGCTGACGCGCCGAGGGTTGATCTCAAGAGGGAGGCGGAAATGATGCAGGCGATGGCCGGGATCGAGGTGCCGGGAGGGCTGCGGGAGCGGATCTTGGTGTCGATGGAGCAGACGGCGAAATCGAGGGTTGAGGAGAAGGAATGGAGCTGGGCGAGGTTTGGCATCCCGTTGGCGGCGGCGGCGGGCATAGCTTTCGCGTTCGTTTCACTGAGGGAGGATTCCACTCAGGAAGTTGTGTCGTCGGAAACGGATGAGATCACGATCGGTGCGGTGGAGGCCGGGTTTGTCCGCGCCTATGAATCACCGATTTTTAGTCTAGATGCTCACAACGACAAAACTCCGGTTCTTTTTGCTGGGCTGCGTGAGCAAGGCCTGCCGGTGGCCGATGCTGATCTTCCTCCGGGGCTGGAGCATTTGAAGGGTCTTGGCTGCCGGGAGCTGGTGGTTGATGGTAAGCATGGCACCTTGGTGTGTTTTGACACGGACAAGGGTGCGTTGCATCTGGTGACGTTCCGCCGCCGCGATGTTTCCTGTGATCTGCCTGGTGTGGACAAGCCCGATGTGCGCCTAGACGGCGAATGGGCGATGGCCAGATGGGTGGACGAAAAAAACGCCTACACTCTCATCGGAAGAAGGAGCGTAGGCGATTTGAATAGATTTTTCTGAAGTAGCCCGTGCCAGCGCGCATTTACATCTTCGCGAGGACGGAGTCCATGGCGTCGATGAGCTCCTGCATGCTTGCTTCGGTTTCGTTGCCCATGTTGGAGATGCGGAAGGTAGTTCCCTTGATCTTGCCGTAGCCGCCGTTGATGAGGAGGTTGTGTTCGTTCTTCAGGGTCTTGATGAATCCCGAGAGATCGAAGCCGTCCGGTGTGGCGAAGCAGGTGAGTGCGAAGGAGCGGAGGCCTTCGGGTGCGAAGAGTTTGAAGTTATGTTTCGCGCCCCATGCGTGAATCATGGCGTTGGTCTTCGCGTGGCGAGCTTTGCGTGCGGCGAAGCCTTCCTTGGCGATTTCACCGAGCATGAACTGGAGTCCGAAAAGCAAGGAGATGCAGGGGGTGGTCGGGGTGTTGTTCGCTGCGTCGTTTTTGGCGAATTCGAAGAAATCGAAGTAGTAACCGCGGTTCGGGATGGTTTTGGCGCGCTCCATGGCGGCTTCAGAAACAGCGAATAGCGCGAGGCCGGGAGGAAGTGCGAGGGCTTTCTGCACACCGGCGAGGCAGACATCGATGCCGTTCGCGTCCATTTCGATATCGACAGTGGAGAGTGACGAAACCGTATCTACGATAAGCATCGTATCTGGGAAAGATTTCACGACTTTAGAGATCGCTTCGAGGTCGTTGAGGACGCCGGTGGAGGTTTCTGAATGGATGAAGGTGACGGTGTCGAATCCGCCCTCGGCGAGTTTAGCGCGGACGACCTCGGGGTCGATAGCTTCGCCCCACTCGACTTGGATAGCTTCGGCTTCGTAGCCACATTTTCTCGCGACATCGACCCACTTGTCTGAGAAGGCACCACAGCAGAGGCTGAGGACTTTCTTACTAGTGAGGTTGCGGAGAGCGGCTTCCATGACTCCCCATGCGGAGGAGGTGGAGAGGAAGACGGGGCGGGAGGTGCCGAAGATTTCCTTGAGGCCGGGCTGGAGCGAGGCGTAGAGATCCTCGAAATCCTTGCCGCGATGGCCGATCATGGTGTGGGACATGGCCGCGAAAGTTTCTGGTGAGACATCGACGGGGCCTGGATTGAAGAGTTTGGGTGTCATAAGATGGATTGTTGAACCGCTAAGACGCGAAGGCGCGAAGGCTGGGGTTGCTACTAAATAAGGTTGTAGGATTTGAGGAGTGTGCGAAGCGCATCGAGGTTGTCCTCGGCCATGGGGGCGAGGGGGAGGCGCAGCTCATCGGTGCAATGGCCTGCGAGGGCGACGGCGGTCTTGATGGGGACGGGGTTTACATCGAGCGACATGAGGCCGCGCATGAGAGGGTAGTATTGTTTTTGCATGGCTAGGGCTTCGGCGAATTCACCGGCGAGGCAGTGATTGACGAGCTTCGACATGACATCGGGGATGAGGTTCGCTGCGACGGAGACGAGGCCGTTTGCACCGCTTGCGATGAACGGGAGAGTGAGTGGATCGTCGCCGCTGAGGATGCCGAAGCCATCCGGGAGTGCCTGGACGAGTTGGTTGATGCGGTCGACGGATCCGCCTGCTTCCTTGATGGCGGTGATGTTTTTGCAATCCGCAGCGAGGCGGGCGGCGGTTTCAGGAGCGATTTCCACGGTGGAGCGGCCTGGCACGCTGTAGAGCATGATGGGCAGGGCGGTGGAATCTGCGATGGCCTTGTAGTGGAGGTAGAGGCCTTCTTGGGATGGCTTGTTGTAATACGGGCAGACCTGCAGGGATGAGGTGGCACCCGCTTGCTCGGCGGCCTTGGTGAGTTCGATGGCCTCTGCGGTGGCGTTGGCTCCGGAGCCGGCGATGACTTCGCAGCGGCCAGCAGCGAATTTCACGGCGAGGCGGATGACCTCGATGTGTTCGTTGCTGTCGAGGGTGGGGGATTCACCCGTGGTGCCGACGGGCACGATGCCGTTGATACCACCGGCGATCTGGCGCTCGATGAGGGCTTCGAAAGCCGCAGCATCGACCTTGCCATCGCGGAAAGGGGTGATGAGGGCTGTGTGTGTGCCGGTAAAATTCATAACGCGGGGAAAATGGAGGAAATGAGACGATTGTAAACAGCAGAGGTGCTCGGGATCAGACTGCTGGCGCTAGGCCTGCTTTTGCGAGGACGTCGTCGAGGACTTCGAGGGCGCGGGCGTTTTCTGCCGGGGTGCCGATGGAAATACGAACCCAGCCGGGGAGTTTATATCCGCCCATGGCGCGGACGATGACGCCCTGTTTGAGCATTTCCTTGAAGACGAGGCCACCATCGCCGACTTCGACGAGGATAAAATTGGCCACGGAAGGGACGAATTTCAGGCTGCGTTCTGCAAAGGCTTTTTCATAGAAAACGAGGCCTTCGGAGTTGATGGCGCGGGTTTTCTGGATGTGATCGTCATCATCGAGAGCTGCGAGCGCTCCTGCTTGCGCGATGGCGTTCGTATTGAAGGGCTGGCGCGCCTTCTGAAGAAGGTTGGCAAGTGACTCAGGGGCGATGCCGTAGCCGATGCGGAGTGCGGCGAGGCCGTGGATTTTCGAACATGTGCGGAGAACGATGACATTTTTTCCGGCGCGGATGTGTTTGAGAACATCGGGTGGAGTGTCGAGGAATTCAAAATAAGCCTCGTCGAAGACGGCGATGGCGTGCTCCGGAAGGCGATCCACAAAACGGTCGATGGCCTCTTGAGTGACCTGGGTGCCGGTGGGGTTGTTCGGGTTCGCGATGAAGACGAGGCGGGTGTTTTCCGTGATCGCATCCGCCATCGCATCGAGGTCGTGGATGAAATCCGGGTCATCGACCTCGACGTATTTCGCGCCGAAGAGCGTGGCCATGAGCTTGTAAACAACGAAAGCGTGCTTTGCTGCGATAAGTTCGGCATCGCGGTTGAGGAAGGTATGGCAGAGTAGTTCGATGATCTCGTTGGAGCCATTTCCTAGCACGACGTTCTCGATGCCGAAGCCTATTTTTTCCGCAATAGCGGAGCGGAGTTTGTAGCCGCCGCCGTCTGGGTAGATGTGGGCGGATTCGATGGCCTCTTGCATAGCTTTCTTCGCCAAGGGCGAGGGACCGAGCGGGTTTTCGTTTGAGGCGACCTTGACGATGCTGGACGGATCGAGCCCGAGTTCACGGGCGGTTTCTTCGATGGGTTTTCCTGGTTCGTAGGCTACGAGGTCACAGACGAAGGAGTTGGCGAAATTGGAAATTGGCATGCGGGTAATGTGGAAAATGAAGGTATAAGTGAGAAGCGTTATTTCAGGTAGAATAGCCTATTTTAGGACGAGTGCTAGCCACGGAAGCACTAAAGCCATGCACGCTGCTACAAGTAGTCCGGGCATGAGGAAATCCTTAGAAGAAAGGCGTTCTGTGCCGTGGGCAATGGCGTTCGGCGGTGTGGAAATAGGCAAAGCCATGGCAGCCGAGCAACTGATGGCGATGGAAACGGTGACCAGCGTGGAATCGGCATCCCCGGTGAGGCTGGCGGCGAGGGGGATGAGCAAGGCGGCGGCGGCGGTATTGCTCATCAGGTTTGAGAGGAAAAGCCCGAGTATGCTGAAGACGACGGCGATAGAAACGATGCCAAGATTTCCTGGGACGAGTGAGGCGAACCACTCCGCCAGGCCAGTCACCTCCACGCCGACACCGAGCGAAAGCCCGCCCGCCAGAAGCAGTAGCACATCCCATGGGAGCACCCGCATGTCCTTTGCCCCGATGACGCCCGAGACTGCGAGTGCAACGATGGGGATGAAGGAAACGACGGGTGATGAAATGCCCGTGAGCGACTCACTCATCCACATTGCCACGGTGATGGTGAAGACGATCATCACGGTGATGCGATGGCGTTTCAGGCGAGCGTTACTTTGCACGGAGGAGTCGAGGTTGATTTTCGGTTCCTCTCCGCTGCCGTGGATGTAGATGCGCCAGATGAGGAAATAGACCGCCGTGGCCAAGATTAGGGCGGGGGGGAGCGCGATCATCATCCATTTTACGAAATCCACCCTGCCCTGCAGTTCTCCCGCCGCGATGGCGTTGGGCGGTGTGCCGATGATCGTGCCGATACCGCCGAGGTTCGCCCCAGCGGCGACGGCAAGGACGAGGCCTTTCGCGAGGCGGCTGTCCTTCGGCAGTCCAGCAAGGACGGGTGCGGTGACTGCGATCATCATGGCGGCGGTAGCGGTATTCGACATGAACATGCTGAAAACGAAGGTGATGGCCATGACGCTGGCGACGAGCTTGGCCGGGCTGGTGGCGAATCGCCCGAGCACCATTCCGGCGAGCCATTTGTCGAGCTGTGTCTTGGAGCAGGCATGGGCAAGGACGAAGCCCCCGAGGAAGAGCCACATGGTGGGTGACGACCACGGTTGCACAAAAGTCGTCCAAGCCTTGGTGTCGCCTTCGGCAGCCCATACGCCGCCGGGATTGCCGAGGATGGCGATTTGTAATCCGATCACCAGTAGAGCAACGGCGAATGCAGGCATGGCCTCAGTGACCCAGAGCGCTGCGGCGAAGACCATGATGCCGAGCGCGGCTTTTCCTCCTTCACCTAAGCCAGAGAAAACATCGGTTCCCAAAAGACCTGGGAGGAAAACGACCGATAGAGCGAGAAGGAGGCAAGCGGCGGTCTTAGCCATGCCTTTGCGCTCATCGCGTTCGAATGAACCGAGCAGTCTCCTCGCTTGCGCGCGTGTATCCATGAACATGCGCGGAACATGAGCAGATCTGGTGCCGCTGACAAGTGAGGCTGTGCGGGCGGCTGAGAATTAGACGGTGAAGCTGTCAGCCCAGATGTCGGCCTTGAAGCCCACTAGGATGGAGTCTTTCGAAATGAGAAAAGGCCGTTTGATGAGATTGCCGTTTGAGGCGAGGAGGGAGATGGCTTCGGTTTCGGAGAGTGTGGGGAGTTTCTCCTTTAAGTTGAGGGAGCGGTAGTCCTGGCCGGAGGTGTTGAAGAGTTTTTTGATGTCTCCGGTGGCTTTTATGGCACGGGTGAGTTCCGCTTTCGAGGGCGGGGTTTCGCGGATGGGGATTTCCGTGAAAGGGATGTCGTTTTCCTTGAGCCATTTGGTGGCTTTACGGCAGGAGTCGCAGGTTTTCAGTGTGTAAATCTCAACTTTCAAAATTCAATTTTCAATTGGGTTAAAATGCCCAGGCACCGGCTTTGTTGGATTTTGCGGTGCGCTGGAGGTCAAAGAGGTAGTCTTCCTGTTTTCGCTCTGAGGTTCCGTCGGGCATGGGTGCTCCTTTGGTGTGGATGCGGGCGTAGCCTTTTTCAATGAGGAGCTCGTGGAGGAAACGAGGTTTGCCGTTGTAGGAAATTTCGACGAAGGCGTGGTAGCGCTGGTCGTTGAAGGGGCTGTCCCACTCGGTGTAGATGGTAAAGGGGGTTTTCCCGAGATGCTCTAGGGTAAATGCTTTGCCCTTTTTGCCGATTTCGACGGCTTCTTGCGAGTTGATACCGCCCATGTCTTGGGCTTGCTCGGCGATGCGGTCGTGGTTGTTACGGCCTCCGCCATAGGTCTTAAATGCACTTTCCGGGGTGTCGACGAAGTAGAGGCGGATGATTTCGGTTTTTCCGTTGGGGAGTTTCACGCGGAAGGAATCACCATCGTTACCACGATCGCTGGCTAGGGTGCAGCTACGGTAAACATCGTATCGACCGATTCGCTGCGGTGAGGTGGAAGTGGATTCCTTTGCGGGTTTATCTGCTCCTGTGGTGGTAGGCGCGGCAGGGGCTTCAATAGGATCGAAGAAGCGGCTGAGTTTCCCTTGGCTGTATGCATCATAAACCCAGATTGCCACTGCAGCGCAGAGGATGAGAATGGGGATGATGGAGGAGGACTTGGAGCGGCTCTTGCGTGGCATGCAGGAAACTTTAAACTCTAAACTTTAAACTCCAAGGAAGACTTGTTTGGACGGAGTGCTCTCGGCACCGGGCTTAAACTTTAGGGTTTAAAGTTTAAGATTTAAAGTTTCGAGCGAAGCGAATCAGAGGCCTTTGAAGCCTTGGTATTCCTTGTAGGTGCCGGTGGGGACGCTGACGCTGCGCCACTCTCGGCTGAGGCGGCGGAATTTATTGATGAACTGTGTGGGATCCGCCCAGTTCGCGTAGTCGGAGGGGACGCTGTTGCGCTGCATGCCTGTAGAGAGGTTGTAGCGAATCTCAAAGTGGAGATGGCAGGGGTACATGCCGAAATTTGTGCCCATGGTTCCGATCTGATCGCCACGTTTCACTTTCTGGCCGACTTTTACATGAATTGCGTCGAGATGTCCGTAAAGAGAATCGACGTATTTTACCTTACCGTCCGAAGGGTCACGGTAGGCATGGCGGATGAGGACGACATTTCCCCAGCCTTGGCGAACATTGTGAGCAAAGGTGACGACACCGTTTGCGCAGGAGTAGATGGGATCGCGTAGATCGGTGTTACCACCTCCGCGCCCGTTCCAATCCTCTCCGAAGTGAGTGGGGGAGCGTAGGCGAAGGCCGCGAGCTTTGTAGTAGCCGGCGGCATCGGGCTTGCCGACTGGGAAGTCGAAGCCGTCTGCGATGGACACCTTTACATCGCCAAATGCCGGAGCATTTCCTAAGAAAATGCAGAGCAGGACAAGAACGGCCATGCATCTTGCGAAAGCCGGGAGCCGCACTGAGCGGGGGGGGGATTTAAGACCTTTTGCCATCCGCACACAATTCAGCCCCCGGAGAGCTTTTCGAGCAAGGGAAAAAGGAAAGGCGCAGGCCTGAGCCTGCGCCTTGAGGGCTTCGTATTATGCGACGGGGCCTTGGACTCCGCCGGTCAACTTTTCGATGCTCAAAGGTTTATATCCGCCAATTTTCCGGAAATAGAGGAAAAGGAACAGGAATATGACCGCCATTGCCGCCGGGATGAAGGAGTCGACCCGGAGAGTGTCCCGGTTTCCTTCGATATCTGCATCCACGATGGTTTGCTGAGCTTCTGAACGCTCAGCTTTCTTGGTTGTTTTGGCCTCTTCGAGTGTTTGCGGATTGATTGGTTGGACTGCTTCAAAAGCAAGGAACTTGCTTGAATCTCCATCGCTCTTGAATTCTTCATAAAGAGCAGGGCTCTTTTCTTGGAGAGCCTCTGCGGCGAGACGATCCTTGAAGTAGCCGAGACCGGGGGAGCCGATGAGTCCGGCGGACATCATGCCGACCCCACCCATGAGGCTCATGGCGACTGCGCCCGTGGCAGGGAAGCGGTCGCCAACGATGGCTAGCATCGTTGGCCAGAAGAAGGTTTTTCCTACGGCGTAGACGGCGAGTGCGCCGACGGCTGCACCAAAGCTATTGACCGCTGCGACGAAGTTCAGGCCGAGGACGGCGAGAAGTGAGCAGACAAGGAGAAGTCCGATGGGGTTGAGCCCGACCTTTTTCTCGATGAAGTGTGCACAGAAGCGGAGGCCAAACATCAGAAGGGATGTGATCACGAACAGGATTTTGCCTTGGGTAGGATCGAGGATTGCTCCGGTGATGTTCTGGATCCAGCCGTCGGTGCCGAGTTCCACCGCGCCGATGAGTGCGTGTGCGATGAAGAGGACGAAGAGGAGCCAGTGGCCGATGCTGAATTTCGTAATGTTTCCGATGATGCCGAGTAGGACGACGGCGAAAAGAGCCGAGATCATTGTCGGGACATTCGAAGCTTCATCGAAAAACGGTGCGAGTGTGCCCTTTGTAAAAAGGTAGAGCATGAAGCAGACGACACCGCCGCTGAGTAGTCCGACGTCCTTGAACATTTCGCCGATTTTCAGTCCCTTTTCGGAAGCTTCCGACTTCGGGTATTTCTGGCCGAGGAACATGATACCGTAGGCAATGGTTGGCACGATGTAGAGGGCTAGCTGCCATCTCCAATCCCATGCGTTGTCGCCAGAGCCGAGAGTCCAGCCGATGAGTCCGCCGAAGACCATTCCGAGCGGCCACGATGCGTGGAGGATGTTCAGGTAGTGGGTGCGATTGTCTGGATAAAGGGTGGCAACCAAGGGATTGGAGACCGCTTCAAGGGTTCCGTTTGCGAGGGCGAAAATGAAGGTGCCCCAGAAAAGCAATTGGTATGCTGTGGCGGAGGCCATTCCTTCTGAGGCACCGATGGTGACAAAAGCAGAGATGATGTGGAAAAGGAAAGCCGCGAGAACAAGTTTTCCGTATCCGATTTTATCGACGACAACGCCGCCAATGACGATTCCGAAGCAGAATCCGGTGAAGCCGGCGCCGCCGATGGCTCCCAGCTGCACGCCGGAGAAGTTGAACTCTTGTGCCCAGTTTGCGAAGATGCCTCCACGGACGCCGAAACCAACTCCGGCGGCGAGAATGGCGGTGAATCCAGCCCATAGGAGCCGGTTTGCGTTCGGTGCTATTGCGTTTGTTTTTGTCATTGGTTTTTTAAGGTTTAGATGGATTACAGGTTCGGTCGCTGGTTGGCAAGTATACGAATGGAGATTTCTACGCAGGTGATGAGCGGTTTTATCCAAAAAATCGTTTGAAAACGCTTATCTGCGTTTAGGGTGCCGCCAAGGAGGGCGGGTGAGTCATCCACTCATTAGTGAAATTATGGCACGGCTGATTGCATTGATACTTCCCTTTGGGGCGAGCTTGTTCCTCGTTGCATGCCCATCTCTTCCCGGTTCAAAAGCATCCGGCCGGAACAATGGATTGGATGTGCCATCGGATTATAATAGCGGGAAAGCAGCAGTTCCGGAGCTTGTTGGGAGTCTTGGCGATGTCTTCGGGAGTGGCGATCTGAAGAAGCAGATTAGCCTGTCACAAGAGAAAAATCCCGATCTTGCGGAGGCTGCAGCGAGGCTGGAGGAGGCTGGCTTCAATACTCGAAGCGCACGTGCGGGGCTTTTCCCGTCTTTAACTGCGAATGGCAGTGGGTCGCGGTCGAAGAACAATTCCTCTGGAGCGGGATTCAATGCGGGCTCGTTTATCACCGAAAGATATGGTGCTTCGCTGGACGCCCAGTGGGAGGTGGATGTCTGGGGGCGAATTCGTGCGGGGGTTGCGGCATCGGAGGCGAGCTACCTAGCAGCAGATGCGGATTACGCGGCGGCTAGCCAGTCGATCGCCGCGCAGACGGCGCAGGCGTATTTTTCTCTTGTGGCGGCAGAGAAATTGCAGGATTTGGCGCAGCGGCGATTGGAGTCGTTTCAGAGCACTTTTGATCTGGTAGATCGGCGTTTTGAGCTGGGGACGGCGGATTTCGGTGAGGTGAGCCTTGCCAAAACGGATGTGGAAAACGCGCGGGCTGCTATTAATGCGCAGAAGGACAACCGGGATCAGGCGGCGCGTCAGCTTGCGACGCTAACAGGAAGCTACCCGGATGCAGGGAAAAGCGCTACGGAATGGCCTTCCCTGAAGAAAAGCGTTTCATCCGGCATCCCCTCGACCTTGCTGGAGGTCAGGCCTGATATCTATGCCGCGTATGCGCGGATTTTAGCGGCGGATTCGAATGTGAAAGTCGCCCACCGTGATCTGTTTCCAAGTTTTACTCTCACTGCCAGTAGTGGTCAGCAATCTTCGGCGTTGAGAGATTTGGCGAAATCTAATTTTTCCGTGTGGTCTGTGGCAGCAGGGCTGAGTGCACCTATCATCGATGGCGGTAGTAGGCGTGCTGAGCTTGGCGCGGCGAATGCGCGGGCAAAGCAGGCGCTGGCGAGTTATCGCTCGACGGTGCTGAATGCCTTCCGCGAGGTGGAGAATGCATTGGGCTCCGAGCAGTATTTGAAAAAACAGGAAGATGCGACGGCGAGTGCGCTGGAAGCTGCAAAGAGTGCGGAGGAGCGGAGCTTGAGAAATTTTGACTCAGGCCTGATAGAGATCCTCGATGTGTTGGAGACGAAACGCCGCCGCTTCGCAGCAGAAGAAAGCCTGATCAATCTGAAAAATCTCCGCTACCAGAACCGTGTCGCACTCGCGCTTGCGCTGGGGAAAGCCTACTGACCGAACATGAAAGTCGCTCTCAAAATCATCATCCCGCTGGGCATCATCTTGTTGGCCTTCGTCGGCTTTAAAATACTCGTCTCACTCAAGCCGAAGCCGGAGAGCAAGCAGCCACCACCAGTGGTGCCGATCGTTGATCTGGCGAAGGTTTCTCCGCAGGAACATGCGCCGCCGGTCAATAGCTACGGCACAGTCACTGCCTATTTTGAAACGGGACTGACGCCGCAGGTGAGTGGAAAGATCAACTATGTTTCGCCGAAATTCCGCGTCGGTGAGACGGTAGATACCGAACACGTCTTGGTGAAAATCGATCCGACGGATTATGTGGCGGCTTTGGCACAACAAGAGTCCGCGCTGACGGTGGCTGAGCGCACCTACGCCGAAGAAGAGATCCGGGCGGAGCAGGCGGCGGGGGATTGGAAGGCATCTGGCAGGGAGCTTGCGACGGCATCGGATTTCGTCCTGCGGAAGCCACAACTCGCGGCGGCGAAGGCGGATATGGAGGCGGTGCAGGCACAGATCGACAAGGCGCGCGCGGACTTGGAACGCACGGAAGTGAGAGCTCCATTTGCGGCGATCATCACGGCACGCAGCGCCTCTCCGGGCAACCAAGCATCCTCGCAGACCTCACTCGGGACATTGGTTTCTACGGAGAAAGTGGAGATACGCCTGCCGCTGACGGCTGAGCAGGCGGTACGTGTGGACATACCCGCGAAAGCAACGCTGACGAGTCCGCTCAAGCCTGGCGAAGCTTGGGAGGCTACCCTTGTTCGCATGGAGCCGACGGTGGATCAGCAGAACCAAGTGATTTTTGCAGTAGCCGAAGTGATCGATCCTTTTGCAGAGGGAAAATCACCACTGCCGGTGGGAATTTTTGCGAATGCGAGCATCACAGCGAAACCGATCAAGGACTCTTACAAAATTCCTGAGGCCGCGTTTGTGGAAGACTGTTATGTCTGGGTCATGGACGGAGAGGGGAAACTCAAGAGAGTGGAGGCGGAACGCATTCACACAGATGACGGGCAGGCTTTTGTGAGACCGCTAGAAGCTGAAACAGGCGAGCTAAACATTGTGACGCGGCCACTGAGTAATTTCCGGACGGGGATGAAGGTGAAACCGGCGGAGAAAGACCAAACCGCGAATGAACGCGAATGAACGCGAATTCTTTTTCATGAATTTCTCCGTGCCCATTATTAGCGTCCATTCGCGTCTATTCGCGGTTGAATTCCCATCTACCAAGTGAACAAACATCCTTTCATCACCTGGTTCGCGTCCAATCCGGTCGTGGCGAACATTCTGATGTTCTCCATCTTGGCGGCGGGAATTTTTTCCTCTCTGACAGTTAGGAAAGAAGGCTTTCCTGCCTTTGCGGCAGAATCCGTGACTATCACGGTGCCAATACGTGGGGGCACTCCGGAGAACGTGGAGCGTGGTGTTTCCATCCGCATCGAGGAGTCTCTGGAGTCGGTGAGCGGCATCGAGGAGATCCGTTCGGAAAGCACCGACAGCCTCGCCACGGTCACGGTGGAGGCTATCGAGAAGTATTCCATCGAGAAGCTACTGGATGATGTGAAGGTGCAGGTGGATGCGATCCCGACCTTGCCGGAGCAGGCGGAGAAGCCGGTGGTGAAGGAAAACAAGCGCAGCAACCAGGTCATTTGGATCGAGGTCTATGGCTCGGGAAACGAAGCGCTCAGGAAGGAGACCGCGCGAGAACTGCGAGACAGGTTGCTGGCACAGCCGGCGATTTCGCTAGTGGAGACGTTCGGATCTCGGGATTACGAGATTTCCATCGAGCCATCCGAGGAGCAGCTCAGAGTGTATGGGCTGACCTTTGAGGAAGTGGCAAATGCGGTTTCTAACAATTCGCTCGATCTGGGCGGGGGCGATGTGAGGTCGGATCGGGGTGATATTTCCCTGCGGGCGAGGGATCAGGCATACCGGAAGGCAGATTTCGAAAACATCCCGGTAAGGACAAACGCGGACGGCACGCGGATCTTCGTGAGGGATGTGGCGCAGGTGCGGGATGCCTTCGTGGATCAGAAATTTTTAAACCGTTTCCGTGGTGAGGCGACAACCAGCCTGAAAGTCGTCACCGAGGGGCAGGATGACATCATCGACGCAGTGAAGCAGGCGAGGAAGGTGGTGGAGGAATTTAAGGATTTGCCTGAGGGCGTGAAGATCGCGAGCTGGCTCGATGGCTCGACGAATATCCGAGACAGGCTCGTGCTGCTGGGCAAGAACGGGGTAATCGGTGTTGCGCTCGTGTTGGGAATTCTGATGCTATTCCTGAATCTACGGCTGGCCTTCTGGGTGGCGCTGGGCATTCCCGTTTCTTTGGCAGGTGCGGTGACTCTCTTCCAGATACCAGGTGTCGATATGTCGGTGAACGTCATCTCCGCGTTCGGTTTCCTCGTGGTGCTCGGCATCGTGGTGGACGATGCGATTGTCATCGGTGAGTCTATTTATTCTGAAAAAGAAGCGAAGGGGGATGGCGATGAAAATGCCATCGCAACAACCGTCAGTGGGGTGAGTAGGGTCGTGACACCGGCGACCTTCGGGGTGATTACCACGATCGCGGCCTTTCTACCACTGACTCAAGTCAGCGGACGGCTGGGCAATGTCTTCGGTCAGATCGCGACCACAGTGATCTTTTGTCTGATCTTTTCGCTGATTGAATCGAAGCTGATCCTACCCGCTCACTTGGCGCACCTCAATGTTCACAAGAAGGCGAAGAATCCAGTTACTAAGTCTTTTGTTAGACTACAGAGGGGGGTGTCCAGTGGACTTAATGACTTCGTGGAAAAATGCTACAAACCGGCCATTGCCTGGGCGATCCCGTGGCGCTATGCGGTGCTGGCGTCGTTTGTCGCCGTGTTCATTTTGGTGATCGGCTTGTTTCCCGCAGGTCAGTTGCGCTTCGTGTTTTTTCCTAATATCTACAACGACAACGTCAGTGCGAACCTAAATCTCGAGCAGGGACAATCGGTAGAATACCTGCACAGCCAGTCCGAGCGCATGGCGGATGAGGCGAGGAAGCTGGGTAAGCAGTATCGTGAAAAATACGGTCACAACCCTTTCACTGAGATTCAGATTTCCGCGAGTTCGAACACGAGTTCATCGGTGGTCACGGAGTTGACTCGATCTACCGAGAGGGAGTTTCTTCCGACTGATCAAATCGTGAAGGACTGGAGGAAAGCGGTGGGTGAGGTGGCGGGAGCGCGCTCGCTGATATTTAACGCGACCGCCGGGCCGCCGGGAGGGGATTTGGCGATCAATCTGGAGAGCGATAATCTAGAGGAGCTAGAACGCGCGGCGAAGGAAGTGGCTGAGCAAGTCGCCACCTATCCGGGGACGTTCGATGTGAATGATTCCTTTAAATCCGGGAAGCCGGAGATCGTTTATTCGATTACGCCTGTGGGTGAGGCGGCGGGTTTCACTCGCAGGGATCTGGCGCTGGGAGTGCGTGATGCCTTCTATGGACGCGAGGCGCAGCGTGTGCAGCGTGGGCGTGATGAGCTGCGCGTGATGGTGAGGTATCCGGAAGAACAGCGCGGATCATTGGAAACGCTGCGCGAGATGCGGGTGCGTGCGCCGGATGGGTCAGCGGTGCCTTTCACCGTGATCGCCGATACGGAATTTTCTGAAGCTCTTGCCTCCATCGAGCGCATCGATAATACGCGGGTAGTGACCATTGAGGCCTCGGTGGACAAATCGAAGACTTCCTCGGATCTGATCACCGAACGTTTGGAAGAAGAGTTTTTCCCTGAGTTCCTAGCAAGACATCCTTCGATTTCGATCACGGAAAGTGGCGAGGTAGAGGAGCGGAAAAAATCACTCGGATCGCTTCTGAAGGGATTCGCGTTTTCCATCGTTTTTATTTACGTGCTCATCGCGATTCCGCTGCGGAGTTATCTGAAGCCGCTTATCATCATGGCAGTCATTCCTTTCGGAATCATCGGAGCACTTATGGGTCACTACATCATGGGTATTCCGATCTCGATCCTGTCGGTCTTCGGCATCCTGGCGCTGTCGGGGGTGGTGGTGAACGATTCGCTCGTGCTGGTCTGCGCGGTGAACGACCTTCAGGACGAAGGGCATTCTCTTGATGTGGCTGTCAGGCGGGCTGGAGTGGATCGTTTTCGCGCGATCCTACTCACCTCGCTAACAACCTTCTTCGGGCTAGCACCCTTGCTCATGGAAAAGGAAGTCCAGGCTCAGTTCCTCAAACCAATGGCGGCTTCGCTGGCATTCGGGATCGTTTTCGCGACGGTGATCACCCTGTTCCTGCTGCCGGTGTTGTTCATTATCATCAACGATATCCGGAAATTTCTCCGCGCTTATCTGGGATTGGATAAAAAGCCGATGCAGTGAGGAGTAATGACTAAAGCGCTCCGAATCGGCGGTGGCGTTTGTTGAATTCCTCGACGGCGGCGAAGAGATCGCCTTGTCGGAAGTCCGGCCACATTTTTTTCACGATGACGATTTCCGAGTAGGAGATTTGCCAGAGGAGGAAATTGGAAATGCGCATTTCGCCGGAAGTGCGAATGAGCAGGTCGGGATCCGGGATGTCTGCGGTGTAGAGGTGCTGCGCGAAGAGATCGTTGGTGATGTCTTCGGGGGAAATTTTGCCGTCGATGGCAGCTTGGGCGATGGATTTTGCTGCGTGGGTGATTTCCTCGCGGGCGCCGTATGAGAGGGCGAGGACGAGGGTCATGGAGTCGTTTTTTGCAGTGTGTGCCTGGATTCGTTCGAGCCGGTCACGAGTGGATTGTGGCAAGCGCTCGATCTGGCCGATGGCTTTGAGGCGGACGTTCTGCTTGTCGAGTTCCTCGGCTTTTTCATCGAGGAAAGTGTCGAGTAGAGTCATCAGGGCTTCGATTTCAGCCTCGGGGCGGTTCCAGTTTTCCGAAGAAAAGGCGTAGAGGGTGAGATACTTCACACCTAGCTCCTTGCAGGCGTCCATGACTTCGCGTACGGATTCCGCTCCTGCGCGATGACCTTCGGCACGGGGGAGTCCACGTTCCTTCGCCCAACGGCCATTGCCGTCCATGATGATTGCGATGTGTTTCACTAACTCTCAAATTTCAATTCTCAACCTTCAATGTAGTGGTTGCTAGCCGCCCTGGTGATCGTTGTAGCTGCCTCCGTATCCGGGTTGATAGAGGAGCAGGGGCGCGATTTTTGCAACCTCGATGAAATGCTTGTCGATGGCGTAAAGGCGGATGTTGTCATGAATCGCGATGGAGGCAATGAGCACATCGAGCCAAGGGATGTTCAAACCCTCGCCCCGCAATCTCCAGGCAAGTGCAACTGCGCGTTCCCAATCGTCTTCCTTGCAGATACGGTAGGGAATCACAGAAAATTGATGCCCCAAACGCGCCCGCTCGTTTTTTCGGGCACCACCTAGAACTTCAAGACGGACGGGGGTGCACCACTGCGCTTCATAGGCTTCCAGGAGTCCCTCGACAGCGAGTTTCACGCGCATGTCACCGTCCCGGCGTAGGCTCTCGATCCACGCTGAAGAATCCACCAAAACCATTATTTTGTCTCCGGATAAAGGGGCGGAATGGGATTCGCGGGATCGAGTCCGTTGGAGTCGTTAGGCGGGGCGGGGTAGTCAAACTCCCCTTCCCGGATCATCCTGCCGAACTCCTTGGCTTTTTTCCGCCGGACGAATTCAGTGACTGCTTTGGCAACGGCTGGGCTTTTGGCCTTGTCCCCGGTGATTTCGAGCAAATCGGTGAGGATGTCTTCCTCGATGTCTACAGTGATTCTCATGTGGTGACGATAATCCTCAAAAATCATCAAAACAAGATAAAAATTGCATCAATATGATGAATTTACCGTTTCAATGTCTGTACCCGGTCGGGGCCGACACCTACGAAGGCGATGGGTGCGTCGCAGAGTTCGGAAAGGCGACTGAGGTAGGCTTTGGCGTTTTCCGGAAGCTGATCGTATTCCGTGCAGGCGGTGGTGTCTTCCTTCCAGCCGAGGAGGGTTTCGTAAACGGGTTTTGCGCGATCCCAGAATGAGCGGTCGGCGGGTGGTAGCTCGTGGATGGTGCCATCGACATCGTAGGCGGTGCAGATTTTCAGCTCATCGTATTCGTCGAGGCCGTCGACGTTGGTGACGGCGAGGTCAGTGACGCCGTTCACCATGCAGGCGAAGCGGAGCAGGACGGTATCGAGCCAGCCGCAGCCGCGTGCGCGACCGGTGGTGGCACCGAATTCACGGCCGAGGTCGTGGAGATATTTGGAAAGGCCTTCATCGCCGGTGGGGAAGGGGCCGGAGCCGACACGGGTGGTGTAGGCCTTGCAGACACCGATGACGGCTTCGATGGCGGTCGGCGGGAGGCCGGTGCCGGTGGTGGAGCCTCCTGCGGTGGTGTTCGAGGAAGTGACGAAAGGGTAGGTGCCGAAATCGATGTCGAGCAGGGTGCCTTGTGCGCCCTCGAAGAGGAGATTTTGCTTTGCCTTCCACGCCTTGTGAAGGACGGGGATGGTGTTGGTGACGTGAGGGCGTAGGCGCTCGAAGGCGGCGTAGGTTTCCTCGATCACAGCCTCGGCAGTGAAGGTGGGAAGCTCGTATTTCTCAAGGATCTCATTCACTTCGGAAACACGGCGCGTGATCTGTTTTTCGGCGAAGGGTCGGTCTAGCAGGTCTGCCATACGAAGACCACAGCGGTTTACCTTGTCCGCGTAGGCGGGGCCGATGCCGCGCTTGGTGGTGCCGATCTTCTGGTCGCCGAGGGAGATTTCGCGGGCGGCATCGAGCTCTTTGTGGAAAGGGAGGACGACGTGGGCGCGGTCGGATATGAGGAGTTTTTCCGGGCAGATGACGACGCCCTGGCCTTCGATGCGGGCGATCTCGACGCAGAGGCCGATGGGATCGACGACGACGCCGTTGCCGATCACGTTGACCTTGTCATCCCAGAGGATGCCGGAGGGCAGGAGGTGAAGGACGTATTTCGTGCCTTTGGCGATGACCGTGTGGCCGGCGTTATTGCCGCCTTGGCCGCGGATGACGACGTCGGCGGTTTCGGTGAGGTAATCGACAATCTTGCCTTTTCCTTCGTCGCCCCATTGGAGGCCGATAATTACAGTATTCATATGATATTTAACCGCGAATGAACGCGAATGGACGCTAATGAAGAGTGGGTGGTTGGGAGCGTTGAGTGAGTGCAATGCGCTCCCATTCGAGACGAGGTTTTTTGAAATTGAGGATAATGGCTACCGGGAGGTTGGTGATGCGAAGGTAGTTGAGGACTTGGCCGCGTTCGAGATCTGTAATGCGGTCTATGGTTTTGGTTTCAACAACGATCTGCTCGTAAGCGATGAGATCGGGAATAAACTCGCCGACTTTGACATTGCGCCAGCTAACAGGGAAACGAACTTGCTGTGCGAATGGTATTTGTCTGTGCGAAAATTCGACGGCGAGAGCGTTCTCGTAGTTTTTCTCAAGTAGTCCGTGTCCCAATCCGTTGGAAATTTCCATAGCACAGGAAACAAGCGCGAAAACTTCGTCTTTCAGAATCAATTCGCGTTCATTCGCGTTCATTCGCGGTTTTTCTTATTCGATTCGATTAGGGTGGAGAATTCCTCGAAGAAGTAGGCGGCGTCGTTGGGGCCGGGGGCGGCCTCGGGGTGGTATTGGACGGAGAAGACCGGGTATTTTTTGTGACGCATGCCTTCGACGGTGTTGTCGTTGAGGTTGATGTGGGTGACCTCAATGTCGTCGGGGAGGGATGCGGGATCTACGGCGAAGCCGTGGTTCTGGGAGGTGATGGAAATTTTCCCAGTGCGGAGATCTTTGACGGGCTGATTGCCGCCGCGGTGGCCGAACTTGAGTTTGAAGGTTTTGCCGCCGTAGGCGTGGGCGAGGAGCTGGTTGCCTAGGCAGATGCCGAAGGTGGGGAGCTTGGTGATGAGCTCTTTGATTTCCGCATGGATGTAGCCGAGTGAGGCCGGATCTCCGGGGCCGTTGGTGAGGAACAGGCCGTCGGGATTTTTCGCGAGGATGTCTGCTGCTGAGGTGGTGGCCGGGACGACTTCGACTTCGAAGCCCGCTTGGCGGAGCATGCGGAGCTGGTTGTATTTCAGGCCGAGATCGATGGCGATGACCTTGTATTTGACGGGAGGAAGCTCGGCGTAGGTTTCCGTTTCGCCGATGGAGGCGTTTGGAAGAGTCCAGAGGCGGGATTCCTCCGTCCAGTTGTAGGCTTCTTTGGTTGTGACTTCTTTGACGAAATCCGCGCCTTCCATGGAGGGGGAGGCTTTAGCTGCGGCGATGGCTTCCTCTTCGGAGAGTTCGGTGGTGACGCAGGCGCGCATGGCTCCGAGGGAGCGCAGGTGTTTCGTGAGGGCGCGGGTGTCGATGCCTTCGATGCCGAGGATGTCGTGGCGGCCGAGGTAGGAGGACAGGCTTTCGGTGGAGCGCCAGTTCGAAGGGATTTCGCAGAGTTCACCGATGACAAATGCGCGGATGTGTGGGCCGGCGGACTCGTTGTCCTCGGGGTTGACCCCGTAGTTTCCGATCATCGGGTAGGTCATCGCGACGATCTGACCGCGGTAGGACGGATCTGTGATGACCTCCTGGTAACCGGTCATGGAGGTGTTGAAGCAGATTTCTCCGGTGGTGGTTCCACTGGCTCCAAAGGAAATTCCGGAGAAGCAGCGTCCGTCTTCGAGGGCGAGGATGGCGGTTGTTGGCACGGGGCGGGAGGGTAGGTACAGGTAGCGGATGGGGAAACCCTAAATTTGCAAGAATGAGGGAGTTCTAAAGATTATATTTCGCCCGGACGGCTTCGATCTCATCGGTGAGCTCTGTCCAGCGCGTGTAGGCGATTTCCAGAGCTTTGGTAATTTTCTCCACGGCGTTGGTGGTTTGGCGAAGTTTTTCCGGGCTGCCGGAGACGGATTCACTGGAAAGGGCGGTAGTCAGGGTGGCCTGAGCGGCTTCCTGCTCGGCGATTTTTGTCTCGAGGGTTTCGAGTTCTTTCTCGAGCGGGGCGAGGATTTTGGTTTTCGCTTCGCGTGCCTGAGCTTCGAGTTTGCGTTGTTCCTTGCGGTTGACTCCCGGGGTGGATTGCTGTTTCGGCGCTTCCTTTTTCACCTCGGCATCCGCTGTGGTGGCGGGGGGCTTGCGAGTGGGGGCTGAGCCTGCGGATTTCTCCTCGGCTTTCTTGTCGAGGTAGTAGGCGATGTTTCCGTGGAAAAGGCGCGGCTCCTCGCCGGGTCGGAATTCGAGGGTTTTGGTGACGAGCTCGTCGAGGAAGTTCCGGTTGTGGGACACGATCATGACCGAGCCCGGGTAGTTAAGGAGGGCGCGCTGGAGAACGCCCTGCGACTGCATGTCGAGGTGGTTGGTCGGCTCGTCGAGGATGAGGAAGTTTGCAGGCTTGAGTAGCATGCAGGTGAGGGCGACGCGGGAGCGCTCGCCACCGGAGAGCACGCCTATCTTTTTGAAAACGTCGTCGCCGGTGAAAAGGAAGCAGCCGAGGATGTTGCGAACTTGAGGCATGGCATCGCGAGAGGCTACGGCTTGGACAGTTTCTAGGATGGTGAGATCAGGGTCGAGCTCGTCGGCGTGGTTTTGAGAGAAGAAGGACGGGGCGACGTTGTGGCCAAGTTCGACATTTCCAGCGTCTGCCTCTTCCAGTTTTGTGACGAGGCGGCAGAAGGTGGATTTGCCTGCGCCGTTGGGGCCGACGATGGCGAACTTCTCACCCTTATTGATTTCGAAATCGAAGCCGTTGAAGATCTGTAGGGGGCCGTAGGCTTTGGAGACGTTTTCGATTTTCGCGACGGTGTGGCCGGAGTTCGGTGGCGGTGGGAATTTGAAATTCATCACTGCGTCATCCTGCTCGGGCTTCGGGATGCGCACGACTTTTGCGAGGAGCTTGATGCGAGACTGGACGAGGGTCGCTTTGTTCGCGGAGGCGCGGAAGCGGTCGATGAAGCGTTGGGACTCGGCGATTTCGCGTGCTTGGGCGGTGTATTGCTTGAGCTGGATTTCCTTGCGAAGGACGGACTCGCGCTCGAAGTAGGAGAAGTTTCCGGCGTATTCCTCGGCACGGCCGTGGGCGAAGGCGATGGTGCGGGTGCAGAGGGTGTCGAGCAGGGCGCGGTCGTGGGAAATGAGAAGGATTGCTCCGGGGTAGTTGACGAGGTATTGCTCGACCCAGATTTGCGTTTCGATGTCGAGGTGGTTGGTGGGCTCGTCGAGCAGGAGGATGTCTGGCTGCTGGAGGAAGAGCTTGGCCATGGCGATGCGCATCTGCCAGCCACCGGAAAATTCCGAGCAATCGCGTTTGAAATCCTTTTCCATGAAACCGAGGCCTTTGAGGACGGACTCGATTTTGGGTTTCATGAGGGAGGGGTCGTTGGCGTAGAGCTTGAGCTCAAGTTCACCGATTTCTTCGAGGAGTTCGCCGTAAGGTGAGGAACGGGGGTCGAGCTTGATGAGTTCGTCGGAGAGGCGATCGACTTTTTCCTTGAGAGCCATGACTTCGCCGAAGGCGGATTCGGTTTCTTTCCAGAGGGTGCGGCCTTTGACGTGGATGCCTTCCTGGGGTAGGTAGCCGATTTTCGTGCCTTTCGGTGCAGAGATCAGGCCGCCGGAGGGAGGGATGATCCCGGCGATGCACTTCATGAGCGTGGATTTGCCTGCGCCGTTGTGGCCGGCGAAGGCGATACGCTCACGTGGTTGGACGGAGAATGAGAGGTCGTTGAAGAGGACGCGGGGGCCGAATTCGACGCGGAGTGCTTGGACGGAAATCATGAACGCCGGGAGAGTGCATTTCTAGCGCTCCCGGTCAATGCCGGGAACAGTTTGCTAGTTTTCAGTTTTCAGTGCCGAGGCGGTGCTGGATTTCTCCTATCGCCCATTGGGCGTGTTCGGAGATGAGGGGATCTGGGTCTTGGGAGGCGATTTCGAGGGCGGGGAGGTCTTTGGGGGTGCCGGTGTTTCCTAGGGCGACGCAGACGTTTCGGAGGAAGGCGGGGCGTTTGATGCGCTTGATGGGGGATTTGGCGAAGACGGTGCGGAAGTCTTCGACGGTCATGGAGAGGAAATCGCGGAGCTTGTGGGAGAAAATTTCATGGCGGGGCTGGAAGGAGATTTCGTGGGAGAGTTTGGCGAAACGGTTCCACGGGCAGGCATCGAGGCAGTCGTCGCAGCCGTAGATGCGGTCGCCGATGGCGCGGCGGAACTCTAGGGGGATTGGGCCTTTGTTTTCGATGGTGAGGTAGGAGATGCAGCGGCGGGCATCGAGCTTGTGGGGTGAGGTGATCGCCTGGGTGGGGCAGGCGGTGATGCAGCGGGTGCATTTTCCGCAGTGGTCGCCGAAGGGGGTGTCCGGCGTGAGGTCGAGGGTGGTGAGGAGCTCGGCGAGGAAGAACCATGTGCCGAGGTGGCGGTGGATCTGGACGGTGGATTTGCCGTTCCAGCCGAGGCCTGCGTCGGTGGCGAAATCGCGTTCGAGGACTGGGCCGGTATCGACGTAGTAGCGCTGGGTGCCGCCGAGTTCGACGAGTTTCGTGTTAAATTCGGCGAGGCGTTTTTCGACGAGGTCGTGGTAGTCGTTGTTCCAAGAGTAGCGGGCGATGCGGTAGTCCTCCGGATGGCCTTCGGGGAAAGGGCTACGGCCTGTGTAGTAGTTGATGGCGAGGGTGATGACGGATTTGCAGCCGGGAAGGACTTCGCGTGGGTCTGCGCGGCGGCCGGGGTTGCGCTCCAGCCATGCCATGTCGCCGTTGCGGCCGTCGGCGAGCCATTCGTGGAAATCACTGGCATGGGTGGCGATTTTTGCGGTGGCGATGCGGCAGTCGTCGAATCCGAGTTCGGCGGCCCATTGCTTCACTGATTCCTCGCTCATGCGGGCTGGGTGAAGAAATAGCGGGCGCTCTCCAGGATGCCGGCGGCAATTTCCCCTGAGTCTAGGCCTTTGGTATCGACCTTGAGGTGGGCGGTCTCGCGATACCATGGCTCGCGCTCAGCAAGTAGTTCGGTGATGCGCTGGCGGGCGTTTTTCTTATTGAGGAGGGGGCGGTCGCGGTTGCGGGAGGTGCGCTCGAAGATGATTTCCTCTGGAGCATCGAGCCAGACGACATAGCCGAGCTTGCGGAGAAGGGAGCGATTTTCCGGGCGGATGACGATGCCGCCGCCGGTGGAGATGATGTGGCGGGTATCGGTCTGCTTGGCGATTTCGATGAGCTGGAGGGTCTCGAAATCGCGGAACGCTTTTTCGCCCTCCTCTTTGAAGATCTCGGTGATTTTTTTGCCCATCGTTTCTTCGATGAGATGGTCCATGTCCGTGAGGGAATAGCCAAGCCGTTGATGGAGCTCGCGCCCGACGGTGGATTTTCCGCTGCCCATGAAGCCGATAAGAACGATGTTCTTGGGTGTGACTTCCTTCTGATTCATGGGTGCGAGGTTACATGGAAGTGGGACAAGGTAGAAGAAGCAAAACAGGGGTGCTGATGGTGTTACTTGTCCGCGCCTGAAATCGGCCTATTCTGTGCGGCATGTTCGAATTCGTAGGGATTGATGCAACGACAGCGCTCGGGCTGGCGGGGCTGGTGCTGTTTTATGCAGTGGGATTTTTCCACATCCTGCATGCGCTGATGCGGACACGGACTTCACAAGGGACGATTGCGTGGGTGGTTTCACTGCTGACCATGCCGTTCATTGCGATACCGCTCTACTGGCTGCTGGGGAGAAATAAGTTCATGGGCTATGTGCGGGCGAGGCGGGGCAACGACAAGGAGATGGCGAAGCTTGCGGAAGAAATGTCGTCGCGGGTGAAGGGGTATGCGGTGGATCTGCCTGAGGAGAATGTGTTCGAGCGGGCTGCGCAGGAGTTGGGCGGGCTGCCATTCACTTCGGGAAACCAACTTGAGTTGCTGGTGGATGGAGACGAGACCTTCGAGAGGATTTTCGAGGCGATAGAAGGGGCGCAGGAATACATTTGCGTAAATTTTTATATCGTGAAGAGCGACAAGGTGGGGATGCGTTTCCAGCGAGCCTTGATTGCGAGGGCGAAGGCGGGAGTGAAGGTGTATTTCCTCTATGACGAGGTTGGATCTTACAAACTGAGCGCCACCTATCTGGGAGAATTGAAGGATTCAGGAGTGGAGTGTGAGAGTTTTGGGGCGAACCGGATGTGGTGGTCGCGCTTTCAGCTGAATTTCCGGAATCACCGGAAGATCGTGGTGGTGGATGGGAAGGAAGCCTTGCTCGGAGGACTCAATGTCGGGGATGAGTATCTTGGGAGGAGCGTGAAATTCGGCAACTGGCGCGACACGCACATGGCGATGAGGGGGCCGTCGGTGCAGGCGGTGCAGCTCGTTTTCATGGAGGACTGGTTCTGGGCGTGCGACCGGGTGCCGGAGCTGAATTGGGAGATTGAAATTCAGGAAGAGGATCAAGTTGCGGCGATCATCCCCACCGGGCCGGCGGATCCCGTGGAGTCCTGGAAGCTGCTGGTGGCGGAGGCGGCGAACTCGGCGCGGAAAAAGCTTTGGATCGCGAGTCCTTACTTTGTGCCTGACGACGGGGTTCTGACGGCGTTGCAGCTTGCAGCACTGCGTGGGGTGGATGTGCGGATCATGCTACCAGATAAGCCGGATCACATCCTCGTCTGGCTTTCAGCGTTTTCCTATTATGAGGATTCGATCCCATATGGGGTAAAGCTTTTCCGCTACCAAGAGGGGTTCTTGCACCAGAAGGTGATGCTGATCGATGGGCGGATGGCTGCGGTGGGTACGGCGAACTTGGACAACAGGTCATTCCGCCTCAACTTCGAGGTGACGGCTTTTGTTTCCGGCGCAAAGTTCGTCTCTGAGGTAGAGGGTATGCTTGAAACGGATTTCGGAAACTGCCGTGAAGTGGCGGTGGAGGAGTTTACGGAAAAGTCGTTTCTTTTCCGGGTGGCCTGCAGGGCGGCAAGGTTGATGGCGCCAGTGCAGTGAGTCTTTTGGTGCCGTGCTTGGAAGCTTGGCTACGCGCCAGATAGCGGAATACCCAAGGGGCACACCGAGCCGTAATCCCTATTAACGTGAAGCGACGTTCACGAGATCGGGACGCTGGCGATGGATGTTTGCGAGCATCTGGCGGCAGTGGGAAAACTTGGTGCGACCGGCGAGAAGCTCGGCGCTGCGGGTGAAGGAACCCCATTGCACTACAGTGATCTCGACATTGCGGCGACCCCATTGGTTCATGAGAGCCTTGCTTGGCTGATACATATCGATGGTGCCGGTGCCGGTGAGGGCGGAGCCGTAATCATCCACGACATAGAGCTGGCTCATTCCTTTGACTTTGAAAACCGTTCCGACAGGGTAGAAAGACCAGTCTGCTGCCGCGCTGCGGACGCGGTCGGAGTAGCGGAGATTGGTGCCGGTGGCGTTTTTGCTGCCGTAGATGAGGTGGTCGTCCTCGGAGCAGGTGTAGGCGGTGGTGCGGACGACTCGGTTGCGCTCACCGAAGGTATAGATCGGCATCGAGTGCTTGTCCTTGGGTTTCGAGGCTGCTTTAGAGAGAAGGGAGCTCGAAGGTGAGTTTGGAGAGAAATTCTGATTCTTGGAATACTTGATACCGTGCCCGTGATCCTCGATGTCGCCTTTGGACAGGATGTTGAGGTTGGGGCCGCAACTGGTGACGATTGGGGCGATCAGGACTGCTGCGAGGACGAGGAGTTTGGGTCGGTTCATATTCGGTCGGCCTTAGATAAGGTTTGCGGATTAGCGTCTACCAATCGGAAATTTGTGTAAAAAAGCGGTAAAATTCCCAATTAGCCGCGTTTTAATATCCGGAATTACGGATTAACACAACCGGAAAAACCTCCTGATCCGTCGGTTTTGCTTAGGTGGGGCTGCAAATTCCGGTGATTTCCGCCTGAATTATTTCGAAATTCTCGTCCGCAATGACCGGCAGCGAGTTTTCGGCGGCGGAATCGGCGATTTCTTCCATTTCCACCCAGGATCGGCAACCACCGAAGCGCTTGGAGTAGGTGAGCGTAATAGGTTGCTGAAGTTTTGAAACGCGAACGCAGGCGATGTGGATGCTGCCGGAGGCCATGCCTTTTCCTTCCCAATCGAAGCGATCCTTCAGTGTCTCATCCGTGTAGATATGGTAGGGGCTTAGGGCGGCGACCTTTTCCCAATCAGTCAGTGTGACGGCGAAAAGCGCCTGTGCATGGTGGGTGATCTGGAATTCGTCGCCATCTTTCCATTCGGAATCCGGTGTGAAAGAACCCTCGCGGACATGATCTGTCTGGGCATGAAATTTCGTCGGGAAAAGGTAGAAGGAATCGTGGGCAAAGGAGAAGCCGGTGCGGCCTTCGTGGATGCCGCCTTTGCGGAGGATGATGGATTGGCGGCCAGAGGCGAGGGCATCACAGATGACCTGCCATTCCTTGAATGCGGTGGACATGTCTTTAAGTTTGCTAGTTGGAAGTGTTCAGTTTCAAGGGAGAGGTTTCGTGAAAACCAAGGAGTCGCGGCCGCTGGCTTCGAATTGGGCGCGGCGAGGTGCGGGGAGGGCGGTGAGGTCTGCCTCGGTGTATCCAGCGCGCTCAAAGAAAGACGCGGCACGGTTGGTGAGGGCGAAGACGCGAGGGATCTTCCGAGTGGCGGCGATTTCTTCTGCGTGAGCGGTGAGTTCATAGCCGTAGCCGCGGCCTTCGTGAGCTTGCTTTACGTAGAGGCAGGCGACTTCTGCGCATTTTTCCGAGGCGTATTCGTGGAGAGCTACGCAGCCGACGACGTTGTCATCGATGGTCATGACTCGGTAGTCGCCGATCTTCGCCTGGATGTCTTCGTAGGTTCTGGCGACAAGTTTGGTGCGGCGGACGACGCGACCGATCATGCCGAGGAGTTCGGGGATGTCTTCATCACGTAGCTCGCGGATGACGCGGTAGCTATCGGCGTGAACCATGGTGCCGACGCCTTCGTTGGAGAAAAGTTCATCGACTAGGACGCCCTGCTGGCGGCCATTGAGGACGTGGACACGGGGGATGCCGCGTTTGCAGGCTTCTGCTGCGGCGATGAGTAACTCGCGGCCGGAGACGTCTTCGTTTTCTAAAACTGAGGGCACATCTGCTGCGCGGATGGCGTGGGCGGGTTGGCCGTTGACGAGGATGCTTTCCTCAAGCAAAGCGATGATTTTCGAAACGCCGATGCGTTTGGCGAAATCGACGACTCCTGCGTCGAGCGGGCCTATACCGGATGCATCGATAATGGCGGATTGGCCACGCTGTAGAATGTCTTTTACTTCCTGTGCTGCTCCGCCGCCGATGGGTGCGGTGACGCGGGCGGCCATAATTTCGCACTCAAGAGTCCAGTCGTAGAGCTCCTTTAGATCGCCACCGAGGACGCCGAGGACAAGCTTTACTCCGAGATCTTCGAGGACGGCGAGATCGAGCAAGGTTTCCGCGACAGCGGGCTCGGGCAGGAGCCCTGCCTCGATCAGGACACAAAAAACCTTTCCCCGGAACTGGGGGATATACTGAAGGACGGCACGCAAGTCACTTTTCTCGACCACGGGGCGAGATTAGTGGGCGAAATGCGGATGGGAAGTGCAATGCACGGCTTCAGGAAATCTCGGCTGGAAGTTCTTCCTCCGCGGAATCGTCTTCCGATGTGTCGGATGAGCAGCCTTTGAAGCAGCAATCGCTTTTGCAGAGGTAGTAGATTCCTGCGCCGACGGCTCCCAAGAGAATCAATCCGCCAGCGATGCCGATGGATGAGCGTGTGGGATTTTCGGCAATATAGCGAAACTAGTTGGCTGCGAAATCACCGCCTGCGCTTAGCCTTTCTCTAGCACTGTCTCGGAGGTCGCGGGCGCTGGTGGGGATCGTGTGTCTGCCGGTGTGGGAGAAAAATGATGAGAGATCGCTGCGGAGCTGTGAGAGATCATCGCCGACTCGGCCTAGCAGATCTTTCATTTTGGCGTCTTCTGAGAATGGGGATGACATGATATTTTTGTGGGGTTAAGCAATGATTACAGCTCGCGGCGTGCCGCCTATGGCTTCTCTTGCAATAAGGGACTCTATCAGATGTGGAGGGAAATGCCACGAAGAGAATTTACGCGATGCCCCTGCCGTGCCAGACTGTAGGAATGGCGGCAGTGAGCGTAGCTGAAATGAGGCGGATTGAGGCAGATGCGATGCGTGCTGGGGTGTCCGAAGCCCAGCTGATGAATATGGCGGGCGTGGCCTTGGGCAGAGCGATGGGGCTGATGTTTCCAGAGGTGGGTCGTGCGGTAGCTTTTTTGGGAAAGGGGCACAATGCGGGGGATGCACTAATTGCGCTAAGGGTTCTGCGTGATGAGTTTGGCTGGGAAACCGGGGTGAGGGCGGCATTTCCGCAGGAGGAATGGGCGGAGCTAACTTTGGCTCAGTGGGATGAGGGGCTGGAGATGGAGGATCGTGGGGGAAATTTGTTGCTGATCGATGGGTTATTAGGGATCGGGGCAAAGGGTGTGCCGAGGGGGAGGATTGTGGAGTTGATCGGGGAGATGAACGGGCTGCGGGCGACTAAAGGTGCGCGGGTCGCGGCGGTGGATGTGCCTTCCGGGGTGGATCCGGATACGGGGGAGATTTACGAAGGTGCGGTGAGGGCGGATGTGACGTTCATGATCGGCGCGGCGAAGGTGGGGCTGTTGTTAGGGACTGCGACGAATGCGGTGGGGGCGATCTCGCTGGTGGAGGTGGATGGTCTGGCTGGTGGTGAGGGGGAAATGGAATTGATCGCGCCGCAGGTGATGGGTTTCGGGAAAGCGCCGAGGGATTTTGATTTCCACAAAGGCAAGGCGGGGCGGGTGGCGATCCTTGCGGGTTCGCCACAATTCACGGGGGCGGCGATCATTTCTGCGCTGGGGGCGGTGAGGGCGGGAGCGGGTTTGGTGACGCTGCATGCGCCGACGGCGGCGTGTGAGGCGATACGGTCGAGGTTGCCGCTGGAGGCGATGCTCAAAGCCTGTGATGATCCGAGGGAGTTGCTTTCCGGGAAATGGGATGCGCTGGTGGTGGGGCCGGGGCTGGGTGAGATGGAAGGGGATTTCGCGGATGGGCTGGTGGAGCTGATTTCTTCGGCAAAAGTTCCGGTGGTGGTGGATGCGGATGCGCTGAATCTCTTGGCGAAGCGCGGGGTGAAGGCGGGGTCAGGGTGCGTATTGACTCCGCATCCGGGTGAGTTCGCGAGGCTGGCTCCTGGGCTTTCCGGGAAATCGCGGGAGGAGGCGGTGCGGGAGTTTTTGGAAGGGAGTGAAGCGGTGCTCTTGCTAAAAGGTGCGCGGACGATTGTGGGGAAAAAGGGGGAGGCGCTGCGGATTAACTCCACGGGAACACCTGCGATGTCGAACGGCGGGCAGGGTGATCTACTTTCCGGGGTGATTGGGGCGCTGTTGGGTGGGGGGATGGAAGGGTTTGATGCTGCCGCTTTGGGGGCATGGGTTTGTGGTCGTGCGGGGGAGATTTCGGAAACGGAAATGGGCAGTCCGGCGACGGCGGGGGATGTTGCGGTGTATCTCGGGCTGGCGTTGAATGATTGGTGTGTATCGAGCCGTTAGGAAAGGAGCCGCGATTCCGAAATCGCGACATGCTTGGCGAAATATTCTGTGGTTCCGCAACTGATGCAGAAGCGAGTCGTTGAGTGTCTCTCCGTGCTTGCCGCAGTATTTTGTTAGCGAAGTTTCTTAGCCTTCTTCTGCATGCCTTCAATCTGCAATCTCCTTACTTCATCTCTTCTCTCTCTTTCGATTTTTCTGCAAGTATTGCACCTGATCGGCCTGCCTTCAATCTCGCCCTGTTGCTCTTCGTAATATTGCTTTTGTCGTTTTGCTGTCCACACCTCCACGACCCCACAATTCCTACACGCAAATTCGTGGTCGAAGTAGAATTCTGGAACACTAGGAAGGACGCTGCGTGAAGAAATTTTTTCTGGATTTGAACGGACAACTGATCCGTCCTGTAAGCCTTGCTGCAATGAGATTTGAGCTTTGGTCTTACTTCTTGCCTCGCGGCGTGTAAGTAGATCTTTTTTCTTCTGTTTATTGCTCATAATTTAGGAAGATTTCTATTCTGATTCTGGATCCGTCGCCTCCTTTTTAAATTGGGCGTCGAAACGATCAATCTCCGACTGAGGGATGGGCATAATCTCGCAAAAAGCGGCGAAAAGATCACCCTCACTAATTCCAACCCAAGATGGTGAATCGGGATAGCTGATCGCGAAGTTTTGGCACTTCCAGCAAAAGCTCGATTGAAAAATGATCCGCTCTCCCGAAAATATTCGGACACCATGAATCGGGAAGTGGCAAGCAGCTCCGCCGTCAACCTCACCCGGAACACCTACGACATGTTGAAGCTTCGGCAAAAAGGTTTTCTGCTGCTCCACGGTCAACTTAACACGCTTTAGAATCTCAGACTTGCAGCCGTAAGGGATGATTGGGAATTCGTTATCCTCAAGTCGTGTGTCCCAGAATAAGAAGTCTGATCGAGTATCTTCCATCTCGAAATCGAGCAGGTAGATTTCAATTTGATCTCCCTTAGCAATCGCTTTGGCGAGATCTACTCGGTAGTCAGACTGGAGCTTTGACTTTGCATCGAAGAATCGAGATTCAGCTTTTGAAATGGCTTTCTCAGCTTCGTTTTCGATGTAGGCGAAGGGATCTTCCTCTGCGCGGGTGAATGAAAAAGATATCAGAAACGATAAGGCGAAAATAGAGCTGCGTTTCATTTCAGTGTGGTACATACCTTGAATTAGAATAGAAGTTCCGTCTTTTAGGCGGCAAGTGTGCAATCGCTCCTAGGGAAGAATTGCAGGTGCTAAAGTTACGACCTACTTGGCGAAATGCTCTGAGGTTCTGCTGCGGTTGCAGTCGCGATTTCTAAATCGCGGTTCCTTTCGGGAGGCACCGCTTGCCAAGGTGGGTGAAAGGGTGTGGAGTTGGCGGGCATGGGTTTTGATTATCCGGAGAGTTTCCTGTTGGTGCCTTTGATTGGGCTGGTGGGGTGGTTTTGGCCTCGGTTGGGGTTGTTCCGGCCGTTGCGGGTTTTGATTGTGCTGCTGGCGGTGACGATTTTGGCGGGGCCTAGGATTCAGAAGCAGCAGAATGCGCTGGATTTGCTGGTGCTGCTGGATCGGTCTGAATCGACGGAAGACTTGATCGACAAGGGGCTGCCGGAGTGGACGCGGTTGTTGGAGAAATCGAAGCCGGGGCGGAAGGATACGCTGCGGTTTGTGAATTTCGCGGCGGAGGTGGCGGATGCGGGGATTGATGGGTCGTCGTTCACCGGCTCACGAAAGCTGACGAAGACTGGGCTGGCGCTCTCGAATCTAATGGCGACGGTGGATGAGACGAAGCCGACGCGTGTTTTGCTTTTCACAGATGGGTATGCGACGGAGCCGCTGACTGAGGCGGCGGCGCAATTGACGCAGAGGGGGGTGCCGCTGGATTTCCGCCTGGTGCGGGATGAGACGACGCAGGATGTGAGGCTGGCGAGGCTGTCGTTTCCGGAACGGGTGCAGGTGGGTGAGCCGTACTTGATCTCGGTGCTGGTGCGGGGGAATGAGGATGGGAAGGTGCCGCTGGCGCTGAGACGGAATGGCCAGACGCTGGTGGAGACCGAGGTGGAGGTGATCGATGGGGTGGGGACGGTGGAGTTTACGGATCGGATCGGGAAGGTGGGGTCGTATGAATACGATGCGGAGATCCAGCCGGAGAAGGATGCACATCCGGGTAACAATCGGCTGAAACGATGGATCGAGATTACGGGTGGGCCGCGGTTGTTGCTGGTGACGAAATACACGGATGATCCGGTGGCGGGTGCGATGGCGGACATGGATTTCGATGTGCAGGTGGTGAGTGATTTCTCGCAGCTGAAGCCGGGGATGCTGGGTGGTTCGAAAGCGGTGATTTTCAACAATGTGCCGGCGCATGAGATTCCGAACGATTTCATGAAGTCGTTGGATTTCTTTGTGAGGGAGCAGGGCGGTGGTTTCCTGATGGTTGGTGGGAAACGGTCGTTCGGTTCGGGGGGGTATTTCCAATCCGATATCGATGAGTTGTTGCCGGTGTCGATGGAGTTGAAGTCAGAGCATCGCAAGCTAGCGGTGGCGCTGGCGATTGTGATGGATCGGTCTGGTTCGATGGGGATGGGTGTGGCCGGTGGGAAGACGAAGATGGACTTGGCGAACTCCGGGGCGATCTCTGCGGTGAATCTGCTGGGGATGATGGATCAGATTACGGTGTTCGCCGTAGATAGTGAGCCGACGAAGGCTGTGCCGCTGACGGCGGTGGGTGGGAAGCAGAAGGAGATCAATGGGCGGATTGCGCGGATTTCTTCGGGCGGTGGGGGGATTTATGTTTATACGGGGCTCAAAGCGGGTTGGGAGGAGCTGAGGAAATCGAAGGCGGGGACGCGGCATATCATTCTTTTCACAGACACGCAGGATACTGAGGAGCCGGGTGCATATAAGAAGTTGCTGGCGGAGATGACGAAGGAGGGGGCGACGGTGTCGGTGATCGGGCTGGGGACGAAGGGGGATGTGGATGCGAAGCTTTGTGAGGATATTGCGAAGCTGGGTGGCGGGCGTATTTTCTTTTCCGACAGGCCGATGGATATTCCGCAGATCTTCGCGCAGGAGACGGTGACGATTGCGAGGTCGGCTTTCCTGGAGGAGAAGGTGGGGACGCTGGCGTCTGGGCGGTGGAGTGAGATTTCGCCCAAGCCACTGGAGTGGATGGAGGCTGTGGGAGGGTATAATCTTTCGTATGCGCGGAAGGATGCGACGGTTTCGTTGGTCTCGAAGGATGAGTATGCGGCTCCGTTGGTGGCGCATGCGCGGCGCGGGTTGGGGAGGACGGCGGCGGTGTCGTTTCCGCTGGGTGGGGAGTTTTCCGAGCCGGTGAGGCAGTGGGCGGGCTACGGAGATTTCATGCAGACCATGGGGCGCTTTCTGATGGGGCAGGAGCTGCCGCCGGGGATTGCGCTAAGGCATAAGATTGAGGGGACGCGGCTGGAGCTGGATTTGCTCTATGATGTGGAGGAGTGGGGTGAAAAACTCAGCCAAGATCCGCCGACGGTGAAGCTGCAGGATGATGCGGGAGGTGCGGTGTATGAGCTGCCGTGGAGGCGGCTGGAGCCGGGGCATTTCTCGCTGACGAGGGATCTGGAGGAGGGTTCTGTGGTAAAAGGCGCGATCCGTGTGGGGGATAATGCAATTGGGTTTGGCCCCGTGAGTGTGGGGTCGAGCGTGGAGTGGGCTTTCGAGCCGGAGCGGCTGGCGGAGCTGAGGCAGGTTTCCTTTCAGACAAAAGGGCGTGAGCTGCTGAACTTGGAGGAGGCGTGGTTGCGGCCGCCTTATGTGGCGGCGAATTCGCTGAGCCTGCCGTTGGGGATTGGGTTGTTAGCGATGATTTTGCTGGATGCGCTGATTACGAGGACGGGGTGGAAATTGCCGGAATTTGTGAAACTGGAGAGGCAGCCGAAGGTGAAGAAGGCGAAAGCGGCTAAAGCTGTGAAGCCGGTGGTGGCTAAGGTTTCTGTGCAGAAGGAAGTGCCGGCTAAAGCCAGCGCTCCTGAAGAGGTGCCTTCGGAGAGGCAGTCGCGTTTCCAGAAGGCGAAGGATAGAAAGTGATGCTGGAGAGCCGGGGCTTTGACCGGCTTGATGTGGACGGTGGTTCTGGGGCGGGCTGAAGTCCCGCGGTCCGTTTGCTGGGGTTGTGAAGCCGGTCGCAGACGCGGCTCTCCATTATTGAGGCATGAAGTGATCAGCGTGGCGTTGATTTCAGGTGGTGGATCATTGCTTTGATCCCGACGAAAACGCCGAACAACGGCGCGAAAATGATGGGCATGTAGAGTCCTCCGGCGATTAGGTTGAGCATCGCTCCGAAGCCATTGGAGCTGGGGGCGAACCATGTAACCATGTTCACGAGATACCAACTCATCAGCGGAACTGACGTCCATATGTCGAACCATTTCAGCAATGGATTCCGGGCTTTCGCGGCAAGGAGAGCAATTGGCCAGGCAAAGAAAGCGCAGGCGAAGACGTCCGCCACGTTTGGATGCTGGCCGAGATCGCCGGTGGCTAACACCACGAAAACCGAAATTACCACAACGCCAGCCACAGCAACCAGCATCCTGCTTTGGGTCTTTTTCAGCGCATCTGTCGTCAATGCGATAAATGGGAGCAACAACAGTAAGAGCAGGAGGTATTTTGCTAGGAAATCGATCACGGTGGTGTTCTCAGAAGATGCCCATGTCGATGTCCTCGGAGTCGGGGCCTTCGAAGTGTTGGGAGATAAAGTTTTGCCAGACGCTGCGAGATTCGGGTGAGAGGGATTTGGTGATCTCAGCAATGCAGTCCGAGCATAGCATCAGGGGAAGAGCCCCGTCGATTAGCGAGCCGTCGTGGCGGAATTGTGCGGAGATCGAGAAGCCTTGGGTAGAGGAGCGGGGGCAGGAGCATGCTACGCATTTGCTAAGGCGGTCGGCGGAGTTTTCGAGCGCCATCCATTCGAGGAGGCGGTTTTCCCATTCGATTTCGTTTTCTAGGAAGTTGCGTATGGTGGCCTTTGATGAGTCGCTGAACTCGGAAGAGACGTTATCGCGGCATTTTTCGCAGACAGCGTATTCGAGGGTGCACTCGCCGCGGTGGTAGTGCTTGTTGACCACCCATGAATCGGCGGCGAGGGGCAGCAGTTGGGCGCAGACCTTACAAATTTCGAAAGGTCGGTCGGTCTCGACGGAGTCGAACCACTGTGTGAGTTCCCGCATAAGGCTGATGTTAGGGAACAGTGGTGGATTTGGCAAACCGGCAGTTGCCAGAGGGAAGGAATTGCGCGTATGCTGGGTGCTGTTAACTTGGTGCAAATGATCGAAGTGAAATTCAACCGCGGGCTGTATCTGCCCGAGATGGATTTCTGGCTGGATCCTTGGGATGCTAGGGAGTCGGCATTTGTTTCACATGCGCATGCAGATCACTTTTCTAGGCACGGGAAGGCACTGTGCTCGACGGTTACGGCGGCGTTGCTACGGGCGAGATTTAACATGGCCGAGGCGCGGCTGGAGGCGGCGGACTTCGGGGATATCATTGAGCGGGATGGTTTCAGGCTGAGAATGCTGCCGGCGGGGCACATCGTGGGCTCGGCAATGCTGCATGTGACTCGGATAAAGGATGGGGCGACCTTGCTCTACACGGGGGATTTCAAGGCGAAGAAGGGCAGGACGACGCAGCTGGTGAATTTCATCCAAGCGGACACCTTGATCATGGAGACGACTTTTGGGCTTCCGCATCTGGTTTTCCCCGCGCCGATGGAGGTGGATGCGGCGGTGCTGAGATTTGTGAACGATGCGTTTACCGATGGTGAAACACCTGTTTTGTTCGGTTATTCACTGGGTAAGGCGCAGGAGGCGATTGCGCTGCTTGCAGAGAATGGGATTCCTGTTTTATCGCATCCTAAGGTGGCGGAAATGACGCTGGCGTGCCGGGCTGCGGGTGTGGATTTGCCCGAGCCGGTGGTTTTCGAGGGGTTTGCACGAGAGGGGCATGTGGTGGTCGCGCCGCCGAATGCGGTGAAGGCGAAATTGCTTCGCGGCCTCAAGGATAAGCGGACGGCGATGCTGACAGGCTGGGCGCTCCAGTCGGGGGCTTTTTATCGATACCGGGTGGGCAGTGTGATCCCGATGTCGGATCATGCGGATCATCCTGGGCTGATGGAGTGTGTGATGCGGGTGAGACCGAAACGTGTGCTGACGGTGCATGGTTTTGCGAAGGAATTTGCGGCTGAGTTGAGGGAGAAGGGGATCGAGGCTTGGTGCGCCAGTGGGGGTGATCAACTGGAGCTTTCGCTGGGGAAAAAGACGGCTCCTTCGGTTGGAGTTGGTATTCCTAGACAGGCGCGACCCGTTTGTGAATTGGCGGACTTTTCGGATGTTTGTCGGCTAATCGGAGAAACAAATAGTCGTTTATCTAAGGTGGAGTATCTTGTAAGTTACCTGCGGAAAATTGAAGATGATGCTGTCTTGGAGATTGCGACTCGATGGTTCACTGGAGAGGCGTTACCAAGGCGTGCAGGGCATCGAGTTTTGAAGATCGGCGCAGCTGGAATTAAACGATCGTTGTTGGGAGTGCCTGGTGTGAGGGCTGATCGATATAAGGAGATATCCACAATTCAAAACGATATCGCGAGGACGGGAAGAGTGCTTTTACAAGAAGTCGTATCAGCATCAAAACCATTAACTCTGAGTGGATTGAAAGAATATTTCCTAGAACTCTCAAAAAAGGGTGAGTCACTGGCGAAGGTCGATCTTCTTTCGAAACGATTGTTTGATTTGCATCCTGTCGAGGCTGAGACTGTGATTAAGTTGTTAACAGGTGATCTTAGGATTGGTTTGAAGGAGGGCTTGGTTGAGGAGGCGGTTGGGGTGGTTTTCGGGGCGGAGCATTCGGAGATTTCTCGGGCGAATATGCTGACGGGTGATCTGGGTAGGACGGCTGTTTTGGCGAAAAACGGAGGACTTGCGCAGGCGAAGTTGACGCCATTGGTTCCGATACGATGCATGCTGGCATCGCCGCTGGAGAGGGATGAAGAAACGGATGGGCTAAAGTTTTCAAATCTTCGATTCAAGCGACCGTTATGGCTTGAGCCAAAGCATGATGGGATACGAGCTCAGCTGCACAAGCTGGGTGATGACGTTGGGCTTTTTTCTCGCGATCTCAGGCCGCTGGATCAGGAATTTCCAGAGCTGATTGAGGAGGTAAAAAAGCTGGATGGTGATTTCGTCTTGGATGGTGAGTTGATCGCTTATGCGGAGGGGCGGAAGCTGGGTTTTGCGGATCTTCAGAAGCGGCTGGGAAGGAAGCGAGTGGAGGGGGATCTTTTCATGGAATCGAAAGACGGTGCGGCTTCGGTGCCGCTGAGGTTTGTCGCTTTTGATCTGCTCTGGAGTGAGGGTGAGGAGATGTTGAACTTGCCGTTGGCAGGTAGGAGGTCAGCTCTGGAGAGTCTGGGCTTAGCAGGGATGTTCGGGGTGATCGATCTAATGCGTGCAGATACCGACGCGGAGGCGGAGGCGTGTTTCAAAAGATCACTTCAGGATGAGCATGAAGGGCTCATTGCGAAGGATCCCGAGAGTAACTACGTGCCGGGGCGTAGGGGAAAGGCGTGGATGAAGCTCAAGGGCGTGATGCCAACGCTGGACTGTGTGGTGGTATTTGCCGAACAAGGGCACGGGCGGAGGTCTGATGTGCTATCTGACTATACATTTTCCGTGAGGGATGAGGTGAGTGGGGAGCTACGGGTGCTGGGCAAGGCTTACTCAGGGCTCACGGATCTGGAGATCGAAGAACTGACTGAGCATTTTATGAAAAACACGATTTCGAGGGAGAGGAGAAAGCGCAAGGTGGTGCCAGATGTGGTATTAGAAATTGCCTTCGATTCGATACGTAGGTCGTCACGTCACGATTCGGGATTGGCTCTGCGGTTTCCTCGCATTAAGGCAATCCGGCGCGACAAGGGGCTGAATGACATCGATACGCTGGCTACGGCTGAGGGACTTCTGGGTGAGTGATTGGAAAGTCTCGGCACTTTGCTCCGAACAGGTCTTGCATTAGTGGCGCTTCGCCGATATTTCGCCGCGCCATATGGCAAAGGTAGGAGCGATTGATTTTCCAAAAGATGGGTTCGAAGCGGTGATCTTCGATTGTGATGGCACACTGGTGGATTCGATGCCTGCGCATTTCGATGCGTGGTGTGAGGCGCTGGCCGCCTACGGGGCTGGTGGGGTTTTCAAAGAGGATGTTTTCTTCGCGATGGGCGGCAGGCCGACGAAGGACATCGTGGAGGATCTGAACGAAGAATATGACCTTAGGCTCGATCCAGATGCGGTCGCGCTGGCGAAGCGTGAAGCCTACCTTGCGAAGCTGGGTCAGATTGAGTTCATTGATGAAGTAGCAGATTTCGCCAGATCATTGCGCGGGACTGTGCCGATGGCGGTTGCTTCCGGCGGTTCTCGTTATGTTGTTGAGAAAACGCTCCGCCTTATGGGTTGCTCGGATTGGTTTGACGAGGTGGTGACGGCAGACGATGTCCAGAACGGTAAGCCGGCTCCTGATATTTTCCTTAAAGCTGCGCAGCTGATGGGGGTTGCTCCTGAGAAATGCCTCGTGCTGGAGGATGCGCCTCCGGGTGTGATCGCTGCTCAGGCAGCTGGGATGCATGTGATCACGATTCCGATGCCGGTGGTGTCGGCGTAGGTTCTTCCTTCTCTTCGCCGGGTTCCAATAGTTCTGGCACGGGATTGGGGTTGGATTCCTTTTGGGTTCCAATGGTGTAAACGCCGTCGCCCACTTCAAGGATTCCTGATTTGACATCCGCAGCGGCATATTGCCCAAGTTTTTCGCCCGTAGCTAGGAGGTTGGCAGCGCGTCCATCGGGGCCGTGGGTGGTGAGGATAGATCCGGTGGGCACGTCCCAGGTGCCGTAAGACTGGATGAGGACGAATTTGCGGTCGGCTGGCATTGAGGCGATACGGCCGACGAGTCTAGGCTTGGTGGTTTGCTCTTCCTTTTTTTCCTTCGGTTTCTCCTCAGGCTCCTTATCGGCGCAGGCGGGTAGGAATAAGGCAAGGGCAGCGGCTGCGAAATATGTGATGGGTCGCATCATGGCGAGAGGCGGTCGATGTTCCACTCGCCTCCGGGCTGGCGGGTGTAGAGGAAGCGGTCGTGGATGCGCGCCGATCCGCCCTGCCAGAACTCGATGCTCTGCGGGATAACTCGGTATCCGCCCCAAAACGAGGGCAGTGGAATCTCGCCATCCTTGAATTTGTTTTTAATCTCTTCGATTTTCATCAAGAGGAATTTCCGTGAGGTGATGACTTCGGATTGGTTCGACACCCATGCGCCGATCTGTGAATCGCGAGGGCGAGAGGTGAAGTAGCCGAGAGATTCGGTGGTTGAGATTTTTTCAGCAATTCCACGGATAATGACCTGCCGCTCAAGTGTGATCCATGGAAATAGCAGGCAGACGGCGGGGTTGGCGGCGATGTGTGCGGCTTTGGTGGAGTTGTAGTTCGTGAAAAAGGTGTAGCCTTTCTGGTCGAATGCCTTGAGCAGGACGGTGCGTTGCGAGGGTGATCCGTCGGGTGCCACCGTGGCGAGAGTCATGGCGTTGGGCTCGTGGACACCAAGCTCCGTTGCCTGTCTGAACCATTTGTCGAAAAGTTCCGTCGGGTCATCATGCAAATCGCGGCGATGCAGGCCTTGTGATGTGTATTCCTTTCTGAAGTCGGAAAGATCCATGGGGTTAGATAATGTCGTTAAGGCAAGTTTACAACTACCAAGGACTTGTGGATTTGAGTCCCTGTAAAATTTGCGTAATGTCCCGGTTTGAGGCTTGAACCGATGTCATCCGGCCTTTTACTGGCAGCATGAAAATACGAAACAGCATTTGGTGTGTCGGTTCCATTGTAATTCTCAGCGCCGTTTCCTGCAAAGAGAAACCTAGTGTCACTGAGGAGAAGGGGGAGGAGAAATCCATCGTCGATACCGTGGTCGACAAGGTGAAGGAAACGGTAGTTCCTCTTACACAGAGTTTGAGCGACGAAGAGCGAGCCGCCAAGGTAGGTTTTGCGCAGTATCTGCCGCAAGACACTGAGGTGGTGTTTTCAGTCTACGATACAAAAGGTGCCGCCGAGCAGCTCAAGGCACTGAGGTTGTATGGGATTATCGAGAGGGAGTCCGGCATGGGTATGGAAATGGAAGACGAGATCATAGAGGAAATGATCGAAGAGGACATGATGGAGGAGGGTGATGCCGAGCAGGAAAATGACATGGAGATGGAATTGGAAGCCCAAGGTGGCGAGCCGGATCCATGGATGCTCCTCGGCCAGGAAGTGACTTTCGCCCTCGGCAAGCCGACCGGCGAACAGGTTGGTCATTTGCTGACTCTGAACAAGCGCATGGGGTATTTCCAAGCACTCGCACTGGGCAAGGCTGCTCAGAAATTTGCAGAGAGTGGTGATCCAGATGATTTCACAGACGCTATCGAAAACACCATAGGAGATGAGGGATTTTTCTTGGATCTCCTCGAGGATCCCGAAGGCGGAGTTAATCTTTTCAAGGATATGGTGATGCCGCCCCTTTACATCGCATTCCGCGCCAAGGAGGGTGAGCTTGATCAGGCTGCTCAACTCGTAGGCGGCAGTATGGGAATATTTGCTATGGCTGGTGAAATGGCCGTTCCGATCGAGTTCGAGACAGGTGGTGCTACATTCAGCGGATACAAGCTGCTGGGTGAAAAGCTCTCTGAAACGCTCGCCGAAAATCGCGATAGCATGGAAGAGAATCTCAAGCCTGAGACCGTATCGGCCTTGCTGGACGCTATCGCTAAGAAGAACCTCGTGGTGGTCAGTGGAACCATTGGTAACTATGTAGTGGCGATGATCGGCGGCGACGAAGCCGATCTCAAGCTCGCAGCAGATGTGAAGGACTCGCTCGTCGGCACAGATGAGTTGAATTTCGTGGATGCATTCGCGGATAAGCCGTTGCTTGCTCTGTCCTACGGTGGTAAAGATGGCTGGGAAGGCATCATGGATGATGCTGGTGGTCTCGCAAGCTATGCGATCGGCATCCGCGATGGCATCGCAGGTGGCGAGGCACTGGGCGATACCCGCGATCTTGAGGCATTACTCCAGATGATTGCGGATCGTGAAAAGGATCTGATGTCTCTGGGAAGTGCCAACGATTTCGGCATGGTGGCTTTCACCGATGAAGGTCTGAAAGTCGAAACATTTGGTGGTTACGACAAAGGATCTCTCGACTGGTCTGCGAAGACGAGCCTCTCACACCTCGGCGACAGCGGAGACAACGTGCTTTTCTTCAATGCTGCTAGCGATGCTGACTACAACGATAAGGTTTCAGCATACTTCGAGGCGATTTTCGAAACGCTATACGCATCTACGATGAAGCTCTCCGAGATTGAGGTCAAAGACGGCGATCTTCTGGAAGCTAAGCAATTCGCAGAGATTTTCGACACACAGTTCCGCACAGATGTCATCGGTCTCTATGAGGCGGTCAGTGGCGGACTCTCTGATGGAATTGGTGATGAAACGGCGATCGTGATCGATCTCAAAGGAGCTACTCCAGCTGTTCCCGGTATCCCTCAGGAGCTTGTGGATGAAGCAAAAGTGCCGCGAATCACTTGGGTCGCGCCAGTGACGGATCGTAGCAAGCTGGCTGAGTCTTGGAAGCAGATGGATAGCAGTATCTCTTCACTCCTTTCTAAAGCGAGTGAGATGTTCGATGTGGATATCCCAATGCAGAAGCCGATCAGTTCCGATAAGGATGGCATGACGACTTGGTTTTTCTCATTCCCATTCTTCCAAGACGACTTCCTGCCTTCCGTGACGGTCAGTGATGATTGGTTCGCGGCATCGACCTCGAAGCTCCAGGCAGTGGATCTCATCGGCAAGGCCGCTGCTGGTGGCGAAGCAGGAAACGGCATGGAGTTCTATGTGAATTTCAATGCCCTCACCGATTACGCGGATATGATGCTGGCGGTTGTGGAAAAGAACAAAGATTCGATTTTCACCAACGAGTATGACCTTGGCGATTTTAACCGCAACAAGGAGGGATATAAGGAGATTATCGAAGCCTGCCGTGATTTCGACTCACTGACATGGACTGCGAAAAAGGAGAACGGCTACGTCCGTAACTCGATGCACTTCAAGACGAAGTAATCGCCCAGTAAATGAACTTCAACACCCTCCGTTTCCCTGTGGAACGGGGGGTATTTTTTTACGAATATGGAAATTGAGCCAATAGGATATCTTAAAACCTGTTTCGGAGGGAAATTCGGGGTGCCGAGGCAGCCGGGATTGTGCCCGAGTGCTTGGGGTGAGCTGGAGTTGGACGAGAAATACCGGTCGCTGGAGTCGGTGCGAGGGCTCGAAGGCTTCTCGCATGTTTGGCTGGTCTTCGGTTTTCACGAAACGGTGGAAGAGGGCTGGAAGCCAACCGTCAGGCCGCCGAGGCTGGGCGGTAACGAGCGGGTGGGGGTTTTTGCCAGCCGCTCGACCTACCGGCCAAACGGGCTGGGGCTTTCGCTGGTGAAGCTGGATCGTATCGGCATGGAAAAGGAAGAAGGTCGTGAGCCGCCAATCTTGCATTTCTCTGGAGTGGATCTGGTCGATGGCACGCCGATCTATGATATCAAGCCATACCTGCCCTACGCCGAATCATTGCCCGATGCCATCGGGGGCTACGCAGGGAAATCCCCGGAGCGCGTGAATGTGGAGATCGAGCCGGGTGCGGAAGAGGATTTCCGTGCACTCGACGAACGCTCCCAGCAGGTGATACTGGAAGTCTTGGCGCTCGATCCACGCCCTGCGGCGCGCGGTGAGGTGGGCAGAACCTACGGAGCGGCGCTTTGTGGGAGAAATGTTAGGTTTCGTTTTGTTGATGGAACCTGCTGGTTATCAACGATTAGTGGATAATGCGGGATGGCCGGAAGGATTCCCGCTTGCGTGCCGGATGGGGGTTGGATACGGGGATGCATGTCCGGCACGGCGGTTGCCGCCGGATGTTTATCAAATTTACATCATATGGCTATTTCAAGAGCGTTGCTTTCGGTTTCTGACAAAACAGGTCTGGTAGAATTTGCGGAGGGGCTTGTGGAAATGGGCGTCGATCTGCTCTCCACTGGAGGAACCGCAAAGGCGCTGCGCGATGCAGGACTCAAGGTCACTGACGTTTCCGAATACACTGGCGCTCCAGAGCTTTTCGAAGGTCGTTTAAAGACCCTGCACCCGATGGTTCACGGTGGCCTCCTCCACCGCCGTGATGACGAGCAGCATGTGGCAGATGCGAAGAAGCACGGCATTCCTCCCATCGATCTTGTGGTGGTGAACCTCTATCCTTTCGAAGAAACCGTCGCGAAAGAAGGAGTCACGCTGGAAGACGCGATTGAGAATATCGATATTGGTGGCCCCTCGATGCTGCGCAGCGCTGCGAAGAACCACTCGCACGTCACCGTCATCGTCGCACCGGAAGATTACCCTCGCGTGCTCGAAGAAATGCGTGAAAACGGCGGCGATACCACCAAGGGTCTGCGCGAAGAACTCGCAGTAAAAGTTTTCCTCCGCACATCGCAATACGATGGTGCAATCACAAATTTCCTCGGCCAATCCCGCCAGGGAACGGGTGCTTCCTTCACCCTCAGTCTGCCGCTCGACCAAGAGCTCCGCTACGGCGACAACCCGCACCAGAAATGCTCAATGTATGGAGATTTCGGAAGCTGTTTCACGAAGCTTCAGGGAAAAGGCCTCAGCTACACCAACGTCATCGATATCGAGGCTGCGGCAGATCTCATCCTAGATTTCGTTAGACCTACGGTGGCCATCCTCAAGCACACGAACCCATGCGGAGTGGGTCAGGACGACGAGGATCTGCGCCTAGCGTGGAAAAAGGCCTTTGAGACGGATCGCCAAGCACCCTTCGGCGGCGTGATCGTGACCAACCGCCCGCTCACTCTTGAGCTTGCTCGCGTGATTTCGGAAATTTTCACCGACGTCATCATTGCTCCAGAGTTTGAGGCAGATGCGAGGGCGCTTCTCCAGAAGAAGAAGAACCTACGCCTCATGAAAATGAACGACGGCTATCTCGTTGCGCAGAAGGCAGCGGTCATTCGCTCCAGTCCGGGCGGCTTGATGGTCATGGATCGCGACCACACCGCGCTGGGTCTCGATGATCTGGAAAACAAGGTCGTGACGAAACGCCCGCCGACGGAGGAGGAACTCCGTGCGATGCGTTTCGGCTGGAGGATCGTGAAGAACGTGAAGTCGAACGCCATCGTCTACGCTCAGGCGGATCGCACTTTGGGCATCGGAGCAGGCCAGATGAGCCGGGTGGATTCCTCACGGATTGCCATCTGGAAGGCGAAGGAAGCAGGTCTCGATCTCAAGGGTAGCATCGTTGCCTCAGATGCGATGTTCCCGTTCGCCGACGGTCTGCAATCTGCCATCGATGCCGGCGCCACTGCCTGTATCCAGCCGGGCGGCTCGATGCGCGATGAGGAAGTCATCGCCGCTGCGGATGCTGCGGGTATGGCGATGGTCTTCACCGGACACAGGCATTTCAGGCATTGATCCCGAGAAAGGGGAACGTGACAGGTGGGTTAAGAGTAGCTAGTTGATAAGACTCTTATGAAAAATCTGATTTTTGCGTTGTTGTTGTCATCCCTTTCTTTGCTCGCCGCAGAGGAGGACTGGAAAGTGCTCTTCAATGGAAAAACCCTAGAGGGGTGGACTCAACAGAATGAGGCGAACTGGCGCGTGGAGGATGGTGCAATCGTAGTGGATGAAGGCGCAGTCGGCTTGTTGACCATGGAGACTGCTCTAGAATCCTACGAACTTGAGCTCGATTTCCGTGCGCAAATCGGCACCAACAGCGGGATTTTCATCGAGACGAAGCCCACTGTCGCCGATGAAAGCAAAGAATGCTACGAGGTGAATATCGCACCGCCATCGAACCCCTTTCCCACAGGGAGCATCGTCAAACGGAAGCTCTTCGAGGGTGCCGGCGAAAAGGCGGAGTGGAGGAAATACCGCATCATCGTGAAGGACGGCCATGTGAAAGTCTGGCTGGATGGCGAGATGACGGTGGACTACCAAGACGAGACACCGTTGAAAACTGGCATCATAGGCTTGCAGAAAAACGACGGTAAGGTCGAGTTTCGCAACATCCGCATTCGTGCACTTGATTGAGCTATCTCAGATGGATTTCCCTGGGATGATTTTCTCCGGGCCCTGGACACCTAGTTTTGCCTCTAACATACGGAGGGAGTAGATGAGAATAAAGGACAGTTGCATGAGGAGATACCATGCGGAAAATTTCGAGAAATGGACAGGTTTCCATTCGTTTTCCTGACCGGGGTACTGCCATGCACGGGCGATGGTGCCGAGGTTTTCGGCGAAGTAGATAAATAGTGCGACGAGGCCGAATCCAAGTAGCAGTGGCATTTTCAGGGCGAAGTTTTTTGGCTGAAAATGAACGAGAGTATTCCTGAAGAAAAATACTCCAGCCATGATGAGTGGCCAGCGGATATCCGGTATGTAGTGGTGGGTGAAAAAGTTCGCGTAAGCGAGCACTGCAATGATCCCTGCGACCCAAAGCGGCGGAAATCCGGTGAAGGAGAAATGGAATCCGCGCCACGCACGAGCCATGTAGGAGCCGACGGATGAATACATGAAGCCGGTGAAAAGGGGTACGGCACCGATGCGGAGAAATGAGTCTTCCGGGTAAGACCAAGAGCCGATCTCGGTGGAGGTTTTGAAAAGCTCCATGCCTGTGGCCATCAAGTGGAAGAGGAAGATGACCCCGATTTCGCGCCAAGACTCCAGCTTCAGCAGAAGCAACGCGAGCTGGATGGCGACTGCATAGATCACCAAGAAGTCATAGCGGGCAAGCGGGACATCCGGATACCAAAGACGGGTGCCGAGAATGCCTAGCAAGAGCAGCGCTCCGAAGATGCAAGCCCACGCCTGCTTCAGCCCAAACCATAAGAACTCGTGAAGTCTCGGATGGCTACGAGATAGGGGAAGTAGGGCTTTTTCTATGAAGATCATGAACTACCTCTTTCTGAAAAGTCTGGAAACCAGGTCGAGGATTCCTGCACTGGGGAGCTTAGGATCGACGTAGGCGTGGAGGACGTGGAAGAGGAAGTAGTAAAAGCGACAAGATGCCCAGACGCAGATGAGCAGCAGGAGGGTTTCCTGCCACCGGGGGAGATCGGCAATGATCTGAAGACCACCTGAAAGAAGCGCTAGGAAAGCAAAGAGGAAACCTTTGAAAATGATCCAGCGCTTGTCTTTTAGGTCGGGACCCATGAGGGAATATCCCTATTTTTGCTTGGCGTTGGCCTTGAGGCGGAGGGCGTTGAGGGCGATGAAGCCGGTAGCGTCGTCTTGGTTGTAGGCTTCCTCTTGGCCGCCTTCCATGGTGGCGACGTGTTCGTCGTACATGGAATGTGGGCTGCGGCGGCCGGCTTGCATGACGTTGCCTTTGTAGAGTTTCAGGCGGACTTCGCCGGATACTTTTTTCTGGGACTCGGTGACGAGGGCTTGGATGGCTTCGCGCTCGGGGGCGAACCAGAAGCCGTTGTATACGAGCTGGGCGTATTTTGGGATGAGGGTGTCGCGGGTTTGTTGGAGCTCGCGGTCGATGACGAGGGTCTCGAGATCGCGGTGGGCGGCGAGCAGGATGGTGCCACCGGGTGTCTCGTAGATGCCGCGGGATTTCATGCCGACGAAGCGGTTCTCGACGATGTCGATGCGACCGATGCCATGTGCGCCGCCGAGGGCGTTGAGGACGCGCATGATGCCGTAGGGGGTGAGGAGGGTGTAGCCGTCCTTTTCACCGAGGACTTCGAAGTCGCCGAGCTTGGCGATGGTTTCCGCGAGGCCTTCGGTCTGGAGGCCGATGATGTTGCCCTTTTCGAAAAGGACTTGGAGCATCTGTGGCTTGTCGGGAGCTTCTTCGGGTGAGACGGAGAGGACATACATGTCGCGGTCTGCCTCGCCGGTGGCGTCATACCAAGTGTCCTCGAGCGCACCGGCTTCGAAGGAGATGTGGAGGAGGTTGCGATCCATCGAGTAAGGCTTTTTCATGGAAGCCTTGACCGGGATGTTGTGCGCCTCGGCGTATTCGATCATTTCCTTACGACCGGGGAACTGTTTGCGGAATTCTGCGTCGCGCCATGGGGCGATGCATTTGATGCTGGGAGCGAGGGCTGCGGCGGAGAGTTCGAAGCGGACTTGGTCGTTGCCTTTTCCGGTGGCTCCGTGGGCGATGGCATCAGCACCTTCCTTGAGTGCGACGTCGATCATGCCCTTGGTGATGCAAGGGCGGGCGATGGAGGTGCCGAGGAGGTAGCGGCCTTCGTAAACGGCGTTTGCTTGGAACATCGGGAAGATGTAGTCGCGGGCGAATTCTTCCTTCTGGTCGTCGATGTAGCACTTGGACGCGCCGGTGGAGAGGGCTTTGGCTTCGAGGCCGTCGAGCTCGTCGCCCTGTCCGCAATCGGAGCAGTAGGCGATGATCTCTGCGTTGTATTTTTCCTTAAGCCAGAGGAGGAGGACGGAGGTATCAAGGCCTCCAGAGTATGCGACGACGATTTTCATAAACTTTAAATTTTAAACTTTAAACCTCAATGGAAGAGGCTTGGTGCGGGGCGGAGACTAGATGAGGTGCGGGGGGAGGGAAGTGGAAATTGATGGATAAGGGCGGAAAAAAAGCCGGTCTCCGTATGAGGGAGCCGGCTTTGTGAGATTGGTTTGATGCGGAAAGATCAATCCTCGGAGGTTGACTCCGGAGCTTCTTTCTTTGCGGCTTTCTTGGCCGGTGCTTTCTTTGCAGCCTTCTTTGCAGGGGCTTTTTTGGCGGCTTTCTTGGCCGGAGCCTTCTTTGCTGCTGGTTTTTCATCCGCAGGAGCTTCCTTTGCAGGGGCTTTCTTGACGGTTTTCGGAAGGATTGCGCCGAGCTTGGCTTGTTCCTGCTTACGCTTCAGATAATCCGCACGGCGGCGGCGTTTGACGATTTTGTTTGATTGCTGTCCCATGGTTGCTGGAAAGTGGCTACGGCACTAAAACGGGTGTATCAAGCCAAATCCCAAATACCTTTCTCCGTTGTGTTCTCCACAGAAGCCATCCTGATACGCACGACACGGCTAACGGACACGAGCTTGATCGTGCATTGGTTCACGGCAGACGAGGGTTTGCTGAAGACGGTAGCAAAGGGTGCGCTGAGGCCGAAGAGTGCGTTTGCGGGGAAGCTGGATCTGTTTTTTTCAGGAGAAATCGGGGTGGCAAGGGCGCGGAAGGGGGAGTTGCATCATCTGCGTGAAGTTTCGATCAATCGTTGGAGGCAGGGGCTTAGGCGTGATTATGCGACGACCTTGATGGCGGGTTATTTCTGCCAACTTGCGGAGGCTGCGGTGGAGCGCGAGCAAGCGGATGAGGCGCTGCATGATCTTTTGTCGAGGGCGCTGGATCACCTTGATGAAGGTGTGGCGGATCTGAAGGTGATGCATCACTTCGAGAGGCGGCTGGCGGAGGTTCTGGGGATTTCCGGGCAGAGGGGTGGAAATGAGGCCGCTTTGCTTGATCATCTAGGAAAGTTTCCGGATACGCGGCGTGCTCTGTTGGAGAGGTTGGGGAAAACGGGCTGATTTCCGACTCGTCAAAGGGAAAAACGGGGGATTAGTCTCTCTCTACACCCCCCCACCACACCCATGGACACACCCACCGCAAATTTCATCCAGATCATGCAAGATCGTGTCGAGAGCCTCCGGACGGAAGGCAATCATGCCGAGGCGATGCATGCAGCAAATGCAGCCGTCGAAAAATGTCAGCAATCTCTGGGGCCAGATTTAGATACGATCGATGCTTTCGCGACCGCACTGGAGACGCGCTGTGGGTTGATGCTTGAGGCCGGTGAATACGAATCCGCGCTGGATGACGCAAAGCAGGCCATCGATCAGCTGGACAATCGTCCGGACAGAATCGCCCAGCTTGGCAGGATCCATGCGTTGCTTGGAGCGGCCTACGATGGGTTGGACAGGCCGGACATGGTCATCATCGCTTGGGAGGCGGCTGTTGAATTTTTTGAGAAACATGAGCCGCCTCTGCTAATGGATGTGGCCGGGATGACGAACAATCTTGGTTTCATCGCAAAGGCATCTGGTGATCTGGATACTGCAGAGGATCATTTCCTCAAGTCTCTCGAGATCATGATGGCGCAGGTGGGGCAGAAAAATGAGGAAACGGCCTCGGTCTGTAATAACCTAGGAGCGGTTTATCTTGCGGCTGGTTATTTGGATCAGGCGCGTGAGATGCACATGATGGCGCTTGAGACGCGGCGTGAGATTTTTGGAGAGAACCATCCGGACACGGCGCAGTCGCATAATAATCTCGCGTTGGCGTTGCTTAAGACTGGCGACAGGACGTGGGCGAGAAGGCACTTTGAGAAGGCGCTCGCAGGATTCGAATCGCTCGGTCAGGAGTATTCCGATGATCTAGAGGCAGTGGTCTCTAACTACTGCGATTTTCTCGAAGAGGAAGGCGAGGGTGGCTTAGCTGAAGTGATCACCGGGCGTGTGAAAGAGCTTTTGGGTAAAGAGTGAGTTTTACTCCTGGCCATTCTCATCAACGCTTCGTCACTTACTCTCCGCTACGACTTTTTTTGCGTCCCTGAGTTTATCAAGGGTCACCTGATTATTGGGAAAATCTTCGAGTGCTTCTTCATAGGCATCCACGGCATCGCTCGGCTTACCAGAGGCCAGATAGTAGTCACCAAGGCGCATGGCCATGGGTGTGAGTAATGAGGGAGGATTTAGCATGGTGGCGGGTTTCTGCCGATCTGCGGCGGCGCGGAACCAGTTGAATGCCGAGCCCCTGCCGTCCTCGGGGCCTGCAAGGGCGAGCCTTCCGCGCAGCTCTGCGGCGAGGACTTCGAGAGATCGGAAACCATTCATCCATTCGGATTGCTCGCCGATGTTGAATGCGGCGGAACGTTTCTTCAGCATGGCCTCGCCATGGTAGGAGAGTGCGCCGGCGCTTTCAGCTGCTTTGGCTAATTCGCCCGACTCGATGAGGCTCCTTGCGTTGAGTGTGATTCGAAGACCGTCGACCCACCAGTAGGAGAGGGATTTTTCACGGAAAGGCTCGGCATCCTCAGGTGATTGGAGGGAGGCGAGTGCTTTCGCGGTATCCCCAGGGAGGTTGCGTGCCATGAAAACCCTAGCGGGCAGGGTTTTTGCATCCCAGAGAAGTTTTCTTGTTCCCGGTGCGGAGGGGCGGGCGGGATTAACGCTGGTGGTGGCAATTTTTTCTGCGGATGCGATGGCGTTGTCAAAATCACCCTTGGAGGTAAGGGAGACGATGCGGTAGCACTCCGCGCGAACCCATTCGCCGCAATCGGCAGGGGACGCCTCGTTGTTTTTCATCCAGATGGAGTAGAGTGTCGCAGCGCGTCCAAATGCGGAGGCCGCCTTGGAGTGTTCGCCGCAGCGCCATTCGTAATGGCCGAGAAGGTGTTGGTAAGGGGGGTAGTCGGGGCTGAGCTCGCAAAGTTCGCGCGCGAGGTGGAGGTAAGGTCGTAGATCTGCTGCTTCTGCACGGATGAGAACGAGTGCATTTAGCGGAACGGCATTTCCCGGATTTGCTTCGATGAGCTTGAGCAGTCTGTTTTCAGCGGCTTCTTGGTCGGGTTTGATTTGGGCAAGATCGTCGTAGCCGGAGCGTTCGAAAAGTGCGGCGAAAATTTGTGCCTGCATTTCGTTGGGAAATTTTTCGGCCACCTGTCTGAATGCTGTGGCAGCACCGGCAGGGCCTTCTTCCATGTATTTCAGCAGGCCGTAGGCGTAGCCTCGTTCCAGATCGGTGCCTTCTCCCTCGTTGATGAGTTCGAGCATGCGCTGGGTTGTGGCAAGGCGGTAGGCATCGGTCTCGATGGAAGGTGTAAGCATGCTCATGACCATGCCCCAGTGAGCCATGAGGCAGCGGGGATCTTCCTTAATGGCGACGGCGAAATGGCGCATGGCCTCGAATTCCCATCCTCCGTGAAGGTGGTTGAGGCCTTGGATGGTGTAGAGTTGCGCCTTTTCGGTGGCAGCGGTTACTGCCGTTGAGAGCGCATTGGGGAAGGGACGCGGGGTGGGTTCCTTGAGATCGGAGACAGACTTTGGTATGCAGGCTTCGATTTCCGGCATTTCCGCTGAGAAAGCATGGATACATCCGGCGATGAGGAGGAGAAAGGCTGCGAGTTTCGGCATGCTGGGACGATGCAACAGGGTGGGGCTTTTCCAAGGAAAATGACGCTCGCCTGTATCCGGGGCTTGTCCTAGCCTCCCTGCATGAAGCTAGGAGTTATTGGATGTGGGAAAATGGGCACGGCACTGGTGTCAGGTGCGATAAAGGCGGGTGTGGTGAAAGCGGAGGATGTGATGGGGACTGATGTGATTGCCGCAGCTAGAGAGCATTTTCAAAAAGTAACCGGAGCGACTGTGAATGGGGAAATCTCCGAGCTTATCGAGGCTTCCGATGTCATTCTCCTTTGCACAAAACCACAGGATGCCTTCGTGGCTATGTCGCACATTTCCGGGGATGGTGGTGCTGGCAAGTTACTAGTTTCGATTGCGGCTGGTGTGACTCTGGAAAATCTTGAGAAGCATGCTCCCGGCGGTATGCGAGTGGTGCGCACCATGCCGAACACGCCAGCATTGATTGGAAAAGGTGCCGCGGCGTTCTGCCTAGGCTCGCGCTGCGCGGATGGGGATGCTGAAGTTGTCCGAGCGTTGCTGTCTTCCGTAGGGCTAGCCGTGCAGGTGCCGGAGAAACTCATGGATGCTGTTACGGGATTATCCGGCAGCGGCCCTGCGTATGTATATCTTGTCATCGAGGCACTGGCGGATGGTGGTGTTCGCGCAGGTTTACCGCGTGCTGATGCGCTGAAGCTTGCCGCCCAGACGGTCAGCGGTGCGGCCGAAATGGTGCTGCAAACCGGAGAGCATCCGGCGGTGTTGAAAGACATGGTGACCTCTCCGGGTGGGACGACAATTGCCGGGCTTTCCGTGCTAGAGGAGAAGAAAGTCCGCTCGGCTTTCATTTCAGCGGTATCCGCAGCAACGGACAGGGCAGAGGAGCTCGGTAGAGGCTGAAATGGTGGGCAAGAGGTACATTTTTCCCGTTTAAGCGGGTAAGGATGTATAACTCGTGCAATTTCCGCTTTCACGGTCTGCTAAACTTTCTATGTTTCACGGCATGACGAAGTGTTTTCACATGGCGATGGCTGTGACTGCTGGTGTGGTGTTGATGGTTTCCTGTGGGAACAACGATGATTTGATCGGCCTAGCATCCAAGAATCAGGAATCCATAGCAAAGGGCGAGGCGCTCTATGCCGAGGCAAAATCTGCGGACGATGCAGGCAAGCAATCCAAGGCGATCAAACTCTACGAAAAGGTTGCAGACAGATATGCATTCGCGCCATCGGCAGGTCAGGCGCGCTTCAGGCAGGCGGAGTTGCTTGAGCAGAAAGGCGAAATTCTCGACGCCTTTGAGGCTTATCAGCAGTTCATGGTTCGCTATCAGGGCAGCGGGCTTTATGCCAAGGCACTAGATCGTCAGACAAAAATGGCACAAGGCGCTGCAGACGGGGAGGTGAAGTCCTCGATACTCGGCCTCAAGCGCAGGCTTTCCTCCGACAAGGTGGTCGAAATGCTCGGTCAAGTGCGCGACAATGCCCCGCGTTCCGAAACAGCTGCGAAAGCTCAGTTTACGATCGGCGAACTCTATCAGAACGATAAAGATCCGAAAAAGGCAATTGATGCTTACCGCAAGCTCGTGAGGGATCAGCCCGAGAGCAAGTATTCAGCGGATGCTTTGTTCCGTGTGGGTGTCATCCTTATGGAAGAGGCGGATAGCGGGAACCGCAATCAGGCAACGCTTGATCTGGCGGATGAGGCGTTCAACGACTACCTCATTCAATATCCAGGACATGCGAAGAATGCCGAGGCACGCCAGCTTTCGAAAAACGTAAACGGACGTGAGCTTGAGCGCTCTCTCGATATTGCGGAATTCTACTACAAGTCTGGCCAAAACGAGTCTGCTAAAGTCTATTACCGTGATGTCGCGAAACGGGCAAAATCTGGAGCTATCTATGACAAGGCGAAAGCTCGTCTTCGTGAGCTTGGTGAGTGAGCCGAACCTACGATGCAACGCCTATGAAAATCCTTTTTGCTGCCATCTCCTCTTTGTTTCTTGTGTCATGCACTGGCTATCAGCTTGGGGCTGCCAAGCCGCCATCGCTTGCGAATGTGAAGTCGATTTCAGTTCCGATGTTCGCAAACGGCACCCAGCATCCACGTGCTGAAGCGCTTGCTACATCCGCAGTGGCGGATGCCTTCGTGCAGGACGGCACTTACCGCATTGCTGGATCTGATCAGGCGGATGCCGTTCTGGAAGGCGAGCTCAAGAGTATCGAGTATTTAACATTGCGTAGTTCCCGACTCGATTCGTTGCTGGCAGAGGAACTCACCAATGAGGTTGTTTTCGATTGGGTGCTTCGTGATGCTAGGGATCCTACCAAGATCTTAGCCAGCGGATCGAGCAAAGGCAGTAGTAGTTTCTTCGTGGATTCAAATCTCCAGACTGCCCGGCAAAATGCACTACCGGATGCTTTCGAGAGAGCCGGGCAAAGCCTTGTTTCAAGACTTGCTTCAGGCTATTGAAGCGCCGACATGTTTGGCGTAAATTATTCATGAATTCAGATTTCCACGATCCCAATAACCACGTCCCTCCTGTATCTGAGGATGACGATTGGGATGATTTGGATAAGTCTAGCGAGGTTTCGAAACGTAGCCTTCCTCCGAAGCGAGCCCACCGTGGTGTCTCTGAAATGAATGATGGCAAGATTTTATCGACCAATCACGCGGAGCCAGAACTGCGGATTGGAGATTTGAAAAACGATGGCGAAGACGGAACTAGTGATTCTACGGATGAGCCAAAAAAGAGCCTGCCATCGATTCCGATAAAGCGTCCTCAGCGGAAAAAATCCGTTAAGCCGATGGCTGCACCCAAGGACACCGTTACGCGAAAGAAAGAAGTGAAAACTAAGCCGGAGGTAATGGGGAATATGCCCGTCCGCCAGGAAGAGCGTATTGTGCTTCCCTCGCAGGATACAAAGCGTTTTCACGTAAAGGAAATCGGAAGCGGCGAAACACCATCCTTTCCAAGGCCGGATCCCTCCAAGATGTCCAAGGAAGGACTGAAGCGTCCACGTCTGGCAGGCGGTGGTAGGAGGTGGTCAAAAGACGCCGAAGCTGGAGGGTGGGGATCGAAGGTTAAGACCGGGAATTTTAAATGGATCGTTTTTTCCGGGCTGGGAGCGATGGCGCTCGTTGTCACGTTTGTCTTGTTGAGCCTTTCACAGCAGGGAGAAGAGGAGCGTAAAAGTAATCAATCCTACTTCAGCAAAATCAAGGTTAAGGAAGATATCATTTCCGAAGAAGAGGAGATCGCGGAATTCGAAAAGCTCAACAAAAGTCGGAACCGCGCCGTGGAAATTTATGGTGCTTACGCAAAGGCTACTGAACTCTCTGAATTGAAGGGTTTGCTTTATAACGAGGATATTATTCTTCCTCTGATCGGCCAGAATTGGAAGCCATTGGGTTACCCAGAGAGCTGGGTGCCTGATGAATCCTCACTATGGAGCGCGCTCAATCGTGATGGCATCAAGTATGGGATACTTGAAGGAAAAACTCCCGAATACGATTCCTTCAAAGCCATTTACAGAATAAATGGCGAAGACCTTTCGATGGACTGGAAGGCAACCGTTGGCTACAGCACAACAACTTTTGAAGAGCTAAAGGGAGGTAAGGGAGACGGTAGCGAAATACGCGGGTATTTATCCACGTCGGATTTTCATACCTTTTCCTATCCTGAATCCGCCTGGGTGTCCTATCGGCTAGTTTCGCCCTCAGGAGACAACAGTATTTGGGTTTACGCAGGGCGGGAAAGCGAAGTTGCCGCTCGGTTTTCCAAGGAGTTTGCGACGAGTGAAATCACAGGTGAGGCAGCCGGCGTAGTGCAAGTCATATTGACGATCGAGGCGGGTAATGATGAGTCATTGCCGAACCAGTGGGAAATTAGAGATTTGGTGCGCATGGGGTGGATTGATGAATGACACGGCGATGAATGATTCCACCACATCACTAGCTTGGTTTCATTGCGGGAAATGCGGTTCGTTATTCGAATCCCCTCCAGGTTTTTCCGAAGAACGTGTCTGCGACGCGTGCGAGAGGCTACCTGGCACTGGGGTATGGGCACCTCCAGAGCTGGAGCAGGATACAAACGAATCCTCAGATGCTGGCGAGGAATTTCAGGAAGATGTTCAGAAGCGTAGCATCCACAAGAAAACTCCGAAAAACATGATGATGCGGTTCATCGTGGTCTGGATTTTTATCATGGCGATGGCGGTATGGATACGGGTTCATTTCATTCGCCTTCATCAGGAAAAGGAAAACCGAGAAGAGGCGCACCGGAGTATGGCTGAGGGTACACTGGCGGATCAGAAGATCGCGTTGTTGAATGAGGCTCTGCCGGATTGCCACCGCTCACTCGCCGGATTCATTCTCGGAGGGACTCCTGAGATTCGTAATCAGTTCGTATTCGACCCTATTTCTAATGCCGGCAAAATGGCCACTTTCTACGCAATGAATCCGCTTGAAAAAGCGGACGCAACGAAGCTCGGCCGGATCGCTCAAGAGCCGCTCACGGTTGGAAACGAGCGGATGATTAGCACGCGCTGGGAAGAGACGGACGGTGCCGTGTTCGATGCAGTTTTCCGGAACGATACCGGCACGTGGAAGCTCGATTGGGAGCATTTCGCCAGATACAGCGAATATCCATGGACTCTATTCCTGGCTGGAGAAGGGCCGGAAGAGGGGGAGTTTCGCCTCCTTGCCCGGAGGCTGCTGGACGGGGATGTGGAACAACAGGCGGGCGGTCGCACGGCGATAGTCCTGATGGCTCCGGTATTTGGGAAACCATCGGAAGTAGGTGAGCCTTCTCCAGAGTTTGTGATGGAGCGTCGCAGCGATGCGGGACTTTTACTCGGGGCAGCATTTGCCGCCCAAGCGGAAGGCAAGGCATTGTTCGGTGCGAAAGAGAAGCCGATGGAACCGGATGGGCTCGTGCGGGTGAGGGTTAAGATCAGGCGCGAGGCAATTGGCGATGAATTTAAGTTTCACCTCGAGGAGGTGATGGCATGCCACTGGATGTCTAGTAGTAACCGGGGATACGACCTCGAAAAACTGCGCTACGATATCTTCGGCGAGTGACTTCTGAAATCCGCTTTATCCTTTCATGGCGGCTTTCATCAGTGACAGCGGATCGGTTTCTGGAAACCAATGTTGAAAAGCGATGGCTCCTTGGTGGATGAGCATGCTGAGGCCATTGCCGGTTTTGCATCCGTAATTTCTAGCTGCTTTCAGGAAATGCGTTTCCGGAGGTTGGTAGATCGTATCGTAGACACAGTGGTGGGACTGGAAGCACTCGGAAGGGATTACCTCCGGATCGTCCTGTTTCAGGCCGAGTGAGGTTGTCTGGACAAGTAGATCAGCGGAATGGCATGCAGCGATGAGTCCGGGATCGCCGAAGGCGAGTGTGGTGATTTCTGTCTCAGGAGATATGTCACGGAGGCGCTCGGCTAGATCGGTGATTTTGTCTAAGCTACGGTTGATCAAGGTGAGTTGTACGGGTTTTAAGAGAGCGCATTGAGTGGCTATCGCCTGCCCCGCGCCGCCGCCTGCTCCGAGGATTAGCGTATGATTTTCCCCCAATGCGATCCCGAAATCATCCGAGACCGCCTGCATGAATCCGGGCCCGTCGGTATTGTATCCGTGAATTTCATTTTCTGAGAAAACCACGGTGTTGACCGCTCCTATTTGTCGTGCCTGTTCGGATACCTCTCCGCAGGCTTCCATTGCCTCGATCTTGTGGGGGACTGTCACGTTGCATCCGATGAAGCCGAGCTGCGTCATCTTTGCGAAGGCTTCTGCGACCATTCCCGGCTCGACTAGCAGGCGGATGTAGCGGGCTTCTTTTCCGAAGGCATCGAGTGCCGGTTGGTGGAGCTGGGGGGACGATGAATGGGAAATGGGATTTCCGATCACGGCGAGTCGTGCGGGTTTTCCACAGCTCGTCGCTTCTTCCAGGTTTTCTAGGGTATAGACGTGATGCATTTCAGCGGATGGGTTTCAGCGAGCGGATACATTCTCGGAGGCGCGAGGCTGACCATTGGCCTGGGGCAGTTTCCTTTTCGCCTATATATCCGTAGTTTAGGACGCTGCCTACCTGTGCGCAAAGCAGGCGCGAAACCGGAGCAAGATCCCCCATACCCATCGTGGCTAGTGGGATACCCACATCACTCATCTGAAAGGAGGCGAGTTCGGTAATGTCTGCAGGTGTCTGCATGCGCGCGGCTGCCTTGAATGCGGTGGCTCCGGCTTCTCGTGCGATCTCTGCGTGGGTATCGAGTTTCATGCGTGAAGGTAGGCGGAGGAAATCATGGTAAGAGGCGACCCAAGGGATATCTTTCGAAATGATCTCTCTAACCAATTCACCCATTGCAGAGGCGCTCATCGCCTCGATATCGATCAGGCTGGCATCCGGCAGTGCTGTGGTGAGCATGCGGATACGCGTTTCCAAATCGAGGTCGAAGGGAGAGCCCTCGGAATGGCAGCGTGCGGTGAACAAAAGAGGAAATGGAAGCAGGTGCTGCCATAGCGCCGCGCCGCTTGTGAAAAATTCGCGGTGCAGAAGATCCAGTCTGATCTCTGCAATATCGCATTCCTTGGCAAGAGATTCGGGGGTGGCGGCTGCTAGGGTATCTGCATCGCCGATGCTTCCCACTACAAGGGGGCTGCTGTTGGGAAATGAAAAAGGCGCTTTCGGCATAGGCAGTATGAAGCGCCGTCTACAGGCTTCCGTCAATGGCTTGTCAACCCTACACGGATGGCATTCTGCATTTCTTGCGTAAAATTCAATCTTCCATCCTTTTATCTGGTCAACAGGTAATCTGATTCCTTAGTTTCCATTGAAACCCGAAACGTATGCGAACCCACAAAATTTCTCTTTTTTCCGCCATCGCCTGTGTTGCCATCAGCTTGATGGCCAATGACTTCGCCGCAGCTCAAGCCTACAAGGTCGAGGCCGAGGAGCCGACATTCGATGATCTCCAATCTCCTGAATACAGCGGAGGGAAACAAAAATCTTTCAAGCCGAAGGATTGGCTGGAAATCGAAATGCCTCTGACCGTGCAGATGTCGCCTGAGCCAAATTCGCAAACGGCCGACAGCATCTTGGTGAAATGGTATATCGCTGTGAAAAATACAGAAAAGCCTGGCACGATGCATCTTCTGACAAAAGACGTCACTCATGTGAACATCCCTCTCAAGGAAGAGATTTTCGTCTCTGTTTATCTTTCGCCTGCCTCACTGAAGCGTCTCACCGGATCTGACCGTGGAGGTAAGGGTGCCGTAGAGGCTGTTGGCTATGAAGTTTTGGTTAACGGACAGCTGCAAGCAAAGGGCACGACGAAATTTGCTGATGGCTGGTGGAACGCATCTTCGGATAAAATTTCCCGTAACGACTCGGTGCCTCTTCTCAATAAAATGGAGACACCCTTCGCAAACCACTGGTGGGATCGTTATGCAGAGATCCAAGTCGAACGCCGCTGATCCTCTGCAAAAGCTTCTCTCTCCTGGGGTTTTCCCGAAAAATTTTACCGATTGATCACACATCATGGCTGATACCCATACCACCGTCGCACTCAACATAGGCTCCCAGCGCATAGGCATGGCCGTTTTCGAAACCTCGAAAAGCGGCGGTCTCATCCTGAAGGGATACGAAACCGACACGATTGTCGCGGATCCCACCTTTGAAGCCTCCCGCGAGGCTCAGATCAGGGCTTCCATCGAGGATCTCGGAGCGAAACTCAAGGTTCCAAAATCGAAGCTGCGATACGCAATTTCGGGTCAGGCGGCTTTCATCCGTTTCGTCAAACTCCCTCCTATTCAGGACGACAACATTGAGCAGTTGGTGACCTTCGAGGCACAGCAACATGTTCCTTTCCCCATCAATGAGGTGGCGTGGGATTACGAAATGATCGAAGGCTCTGCCGAAAAAGAGGTCGTTATCGTTGCAATCAAGGGCGATGCACTTGAAGAAACCAACGACACCGTCAACGAGGCGGGACATGCCACTATCGAAGTAGATGTTGCGCCAATGGCACTCTTCAATGCTTACCGTGATTCCTACGGAGTGCCTGATGAGCCTACTCTGATCATCGATGTCGGTGCAAAGACCAGCAACTTGATCTACGTTGAGGGCAGTCGGTTCTTCACACGCAGTGTCGCCATCGGCGGAGCTACTGCCACCGCCGCCATTGCCAAGGAATATGGTATCACTTTCCAAGAAGCCGAGCAGCAAAAGATCGCCAACGGCCTCGTCGCTCTCGGTGGCGGGCACACTGAAACTATGGACGAAGCTGTCGCCGCTCTCGCCATGGTCATCCGCGATGCTCTTACACGACTTCCAGCAGAAATCGCCAGGACAACGAATTATTACCGCAGCCAGCACGGTGGAAGCGCTCCGAAGAGAATCCTTCTCGCCGGTGGAGGTGCCAATCTGCCCTACACCCTTGAGTTTATTGCAGAAAAGCTCAATCTCCCGGTGGAATATTTCAATCCGCTAGCGCACGTTTCTATCGGCAAGGGTGTCGATACTCAAGTTATCCAGCAGGATGCCCACACCATGGGCGAGCTCATTGGCCTCGGCCTACGTGGCAACGGCAAATCTACAATCAACATCGATCTTGTGCCTTCCGCTGTCGAGATCGCTCGCGCATCGGATCGCCGCAAGCCTTTCCTCATTGCGGCTGCCGCTCTACTTGTATTCGGCTTCGGCACATGGGCTTTCCTTCAGAACTCCGCAGCAAACAAGGCGGAAGACAGGGCCCGCACGATGGGAGAAACAAAAGAGGTGCTCGTCCCTTTCGAACTTGATATCCGCGCATTGCTCAAAAAAGAAGCGGAACTCTCCGCCGTAGCTTCTCAATATACGGGTATCGAGACGGATCACGCACTCTGGTTCGATCTGCTCGGCGAATTACGTGGAGCTTTTGCCAGTGATGCTGTGTGGATGACGGAAATGTCACCACTCTATGATTTCAGCCCTGTCGCTGACAATGATAGCCCTGCTTCCTCCAGAAAATTCAACAAGGTGGTAGATCAGGCCTTCACCGGAGATTCCTTCTCAGGTAGCGCTATTACAGGGCCACCCGCTCCGCCTCAACAGGGGAATTCAAAAGGTAATAATAGGCCACAAGCTCAACCCAAACTGACAGCAAACGCTATCCTCATCCGTGGTTTTTGGCGTGAAAATCCCCGCAGTCAGAATGCTGTTTCAGATCTCTTGAAAAGATTGAGAGAAAACAGCACAGCCTTCGTTTTCACTGTTAAAGATAAGAATAATAAAGACGTTGTCCTAGCAGATGAGCAGATCCTCGTCCCCAGCGCCGTTGGTGAAGAAGGCGACCTTGCCTTCCCGTTTGAACTCACTCTGCCCCTAGCCCGTCCCTTGCAGGTCAAATGATCCGGCGATAACACCGATATTAAGCAATTTATGAATTGGATCAAAAGTAACCCTTTCGTCGCCGCCCTAGCAGGAGGCACACTCGTGCTCTGTGCTGCGTTGTATTTCTTGGCATCTAGAGGTGCCTCTCGCTACGATAATGCGCAGGACGAATTTGAGAACTCCTATCAGGCTGTTAGCAAAGCCGAAAGTCTCAAGCCTTACCCGAGCGATGAGAATCTCGCAGGTAAACACAAAGAGCTCACGGAATATGTGGGGAAAATCGGCGAACTCCGTTCGCTGTTCGATACATACCGTCCTAGCGAGCTTACAAATATTTCCGTCCAAGATTTCACTGGAAAGCTGAAATCGGCGGCAGAGAAAACGGCAGACGAACTGAAAACGGCAGGATGCGAGCTTCCCGAAGGTTACTTCCTCGGATTTGAACAATACCGGGGGCAACTTGCAAATTCCAACGCCACCGGAGTATTGCTCTATCAAGTCGAGGCCATGACGCGCGCCATGCAGGAGCTGGCGAAAGCACGTCCTAGCAAGCTAATCCGCATCTACCGTGAATCCGTGCCTGAAGAAAACGGCGGAGCATATGCACCGGGTAAAGACGATGTCGCTCGCGAGTTCGGCTTTGAGATCACATTTAAAGGCTCTGAAGGCTCAGTCCGTGAGTTCCTCAGTTCTCTGGGGAAAACAACTGGTGATAACTATTTCGTCGTCCGCTGTGTGGAGATTAAGAATGAGCGTGATACACCGCCTCGTATCAGCGATGCCCGCTTCGAATCCGTTGCAGATACTGCTCCTGCCACTACAGCAGATGATAACCCTTTCGGCGGCGTCTTCACCCTACCAGGTGAAGAAGGCTTAGCGGAAGAACCGGCTGCTGAGCCAGAGGAAGCACCTGCTGAGCCGGAAACGCCAGCCGCTCCTGAGGCCGATTCTTCAAGGATCCTCGCCCAGGTGCTCGGAAACGAAGAACTCATCGTCTTGGTTCGCTTTGATCTCGTCATGTTTCTTCCTTCCAAAGAACTTCCTAAACCCTGATCTTTTAACGCTTTAACTCATGTCCTGGTTCTCAGAAAATTACGAAAAGGCTGCCGTCGGTGTTGGTGCAGTGGCTGCAATCGGCCTTGCATTTGCTGGCTGGAGCAAGCTCGGTTCCGTCGAGGAAACCTTCAGCGAAATACCCAAAGGAGGTGGCTCCAATGATACATCCGTGCCGAATGGTGATGCCGTTTCCACCGCGAAAGCTTCATTTCAGCTACAGCGCGAATGGGTGAGGGGAGAAGATAAGGGGCGTCCCGTCGATCTGTTCACGGGTGTCGCGCTTTTTGTCAATAAGAACGACCCCTCAAATCCGGTGGATCTAGGTAATCCCGCTGAGCCCCCGGTTCACGACCCGATACCGAACCAATGGTGGATCGACAACCGTGTTGACCCCGGCTTCGGCGACTCTCCTCAGCGTGATGCGGATGAAGACGGCTTCACCAATCGTGAGGAGTTCGACGCAAAAACTGATCCAATGAACGGTGAGGAATATCCTCCATTGATTACCAAACTCAGCTACATCGGCGACGAAACTCTGCAATGGGTATTGCGTCCCGGATTTGCTGCGGGAGCAGATTATACCTTCGATTACTCCGATACTGAGGGTCGAAGAAATAGGGTGACAGCAGGCGCTCCAGCTAAACCCGAAGAGATGCTTTTCGCAGAGGAGCCGATGAAAAATCGTTTCAAATACCTTGGCTACGAAGAGCGCGAGGTCATGGATGAAAAGATCAACGCTAAGGTCAAATTTAACGAAGTCAGTGTGGAAGACCAAAAGCCGAACAAAAAGGGAACCATTTATAAGATCCCTGGTGGCTTCAGGAAAGGCGATGCTGCAAAGTTTTCCCAATACGATCGGACAGCCATCCTCAGCCTCGAAGCTTTGGGCATGAATGGTGAGGAAATCAAGATCGAGGAAAATACCGAATTCGCCCTGCCACCAAAGGCCAAGGAGAAGAATTTCAAACTCACCAAAGTCACTCCAGAGTCCATAACTGTTGAGGTAACTTCACCAGATGGTGAAAAAACCAGCTTCAATATAGCCAAAGGAGCAGTTGGCCCCTGACCCTCTCAATAACCTAAAATGTCAAGTTACAGCAAAAAACCTCTTTCCAAATCCTTGTTTTCCGTCCAAAAACCACACGTTCTTATGCAAAAAACTCAACCTTCGCAGACAAGCCGCACCGCCACCGTATTGATGGCACTTGCCGCCACCATGCCATTCAGCATTCCCACCACCGCAGTAGCTCAGGAATATTCCGGCCTTGCTCAGAGGGAAATGATCCGCCGCCAACAGGCAGTCGTTGAGGCGGATACGCTTTTTAGCGAAGGTCGCGAAGCATATGCGAAGGCTGATTACCAGACATCGGTAGACAAGTTCCGCGGAGCACTCAGCATCTTGCCAGAAGGCCCGGTGCTTGCGGATCGTCGCGCTAGCTACACTCAGCACCTCAGTGATGCGAGCGTCGCCCTTTCACAAAACTTCCGCAAGCTCGGCAAATACGACGAAGCAAGAACCCTCCTCGACAACGTGCTTGCACCGGACGTCGATCCACAGAATTTCGCAGCTAAGGCAGAACTCGGCTATCTTGACGATCCGATCCGCACCAACCCGGCTCTCAACTACGATCACGCGAAGAATGTAGATGAAGTCCGCCGCTTGCTTTACACTGCACAGGGCAACTTCGACCTCGGGAAATACGACGCTGCACTCAGCAATTATGAGTCAGTGCTTCGCATCGACCCATACAACTCCGCTGCTCGCCGCGGTATGGAAAAAGTAGCAAACGCGAAGTCTGATTACTATCGCGCTGCTTACGATCACACACGTTCCACACTTCTCAGCCAAGTGGATGCAGCATGGGAGCTTTCCGTTCCTGCAGACGTCCCTAACTTCGATCCAACATCACGTGGCTCAACTGGTCCATCCGATGGTGTGGCATACATCACCGAAAAACTACGTAGGATCATCATCCCAAGCATCGATTTCGAAGACACGACTGTCGAAGAAGCGATTGATTTCCTTCGCCTCCGTGCATCAGAATTGGATACTCTCGAGTTGGATCCTGCTAAAAAGGGAGTCAACTTCGTCATTCGCCGTCCTCGCAGCAGCACTGTGGGAGACGGAGGCCTCGATGCCGCTGCGAGTGGCGGTGGTCTTCTCGGTGGTAATGATCCAGGTGCCCTGCGCATTGATGAACTGAGACTTCGCAACGTTCCGCTTGCTGTCGCTCTCAAATACATCGGCGACAAGACTAAGCTTCGTTACAAGGTCGATGACTTTGCAGTCACCCTCGTTCCTCAGACAGAAACAGGCGAAGACCTCTTCACCCGCACATTCCGCGTTCCGCCAGACTTCCAAGCCAGCCTCGGAGGAGGTGGGACAACTGGTGGCGGAGAAACCGATCCCTTTGCCGAAACATCTGGTAGCGCTGCTAGCACGCTTACGGCGCGGCCTCCCATCATCGATTCGCTTAAGCAGGCGGGCATTGCCTTTAATGAAGGTAGCTCGGCCACGTTGAGTGCGTCTGGTAGCCTTATCGTAACCAATACTCCTTCCGAACTCGATAAACTTGAGCAGCTTGTGGATGCACTCATTGGCAAGGAGCCAAAACAGGTGAAGATCACCACCAAGTTCGTTGAAATCTCGCAGGAGAATAATGATGAGCTAGGTTTCGACTGGATCGTCACCCCGTTCGGTCTTTCCAAGAATACACTCTTCGGATCAGGTGGAACGATCGGCAACGGTTCAACCCGTACCGGAGGCGATTTCGTCAGTCCTATCAACGGAACTAGCATTCCAGGTATTCCTGCTGGAACTGACAGTGTCAGCAACATCGTCACGGCAGGTCTTCGGAGCGGCGACAATGGCATCAATAGCAACAGCATTGACGCTCTCCTCAATAACCCTAACCGCACTGCACAGACTGCAAACGTAGCTCCAGGTATACTTGGTCTTACGGGTCTGTTTTCCGACGGCCAAGTCCAGATGATCATGCGCGGACTCGCTCAGAAAAAAGGAACCGATCTGATGACGGCTCCTTCCGTCACCGCTCGTTCCGGCCAGAAGGCGACTATTGAGGTCATCCGTGAATTCATCTACCCAACCGAATACGAACCCCCTGAACTGCCGAACAGCGTGGGAGCAACTGGCGGCATTAGCACCGGACTGACAACCGGCGGCTCTAGCTTCCCTGTTACGCCAGCTACACCTACCGCCTTCGAAACGAAGAACACCGGTGTCACGCTTGAAATCGAGCCTACCATTGGTGATAACGATTTCGTCATCGACCTCCGTTTCCTCCCGGAAATCGTGGAATTCGAAGGCTTCATCAACTACGGTAGCCCGATCCAGTCACCATCGACCGACATCTTCGGAAATGCCGTCAATGCGGTCATCACCGAGAACCGTATCGAGATGCCTGTCTTCTCCAAGCGCAGCGTCAACACCGCGCTTACCATCTATGATGGATACACCGTTGCCGTAGGCGGCTTGATGCGTGAAGACGTGCAAGACGTTGAGGACAAGGTGCCTATCCTCGGGGATATCCCGATCATCGGACGCCTTTTCCAAAGCAAAGGCGAGAATCGTATCAAGAGCAACCTGATCATCTTCGTGACTCCGCAGATCATCGATGCAACAGGTCGTCCGCTCCGTGGTGGTGCTACCACTGAAACGATTCCGGTTTCCGATTTCGATACGCCGCTTCTTCCTCCTCTTGAGGAGTTGCCTAGCAACTGATTCGAAAAATTATCTACAAGAGCCGGGAGTTGATTCTCCCGGCTCTTTTTCTTGGACTGGTGGCAAGGATGTGGGACTTTTACTTCAATGAGTAAGAGGGCGTTAGTAGTAGTTTTGGACTCGGTCGGCTGCGGAGGTGCGCCAGATGCAGAAGCCTATGGTGATGCTGGAACCGACACGATTGGGCACCTGTATGAAGGGATTACAGGTTTCCGCCTTCCGAACCTCGAATCAATCGGGCTCGCCTCGATTATTGATCTTGCTGGAGAAAAGGTGAGTTCAGACCGAGTTTCCGCATTCAGGTTGACGGAACACTCCGCCGGGAAAGATACGACCACCGGACATTGGGAACTCATGGGGTGCCCTATTGAAGAGGCTTTTTTTACCTGCAGTGAGTTTCCTGCTGACTTTCTGGTATCACTTGAAAATGCATCGGGAACTCGTTTCATCGGGAACAAAATCGCATCTGGTACCGATATTCTACGCGAGCTGGGAGGCGAACATCTCAGGACAGGCCACGCGATCCTCTACACAAGTGCAGACAGTGTCCTGCAGATAGCGGCGCACGAAGAATCCTTCGGCCTAGAAAGGCTGTATGAAGTTTGTAAGACCGCACGCGAATTACTTGATCAGTCAGGAATGAAAGTAGGGCGGGTAATCGCGAGGCCTTTCACCGGTGATGAAAGCAATGGCTTTCAGAGGACTCCGAACCGCCATGACTATTCGCTTACGCCGGGGGAGACGGTTCTGGATCGGCTCATCGCAAAAGGTGTCGATGTGATCGGTGTTGGCAAAATTTCTGATATTTTTGCAGGAAAGGGAATTACTAGATCACACTCGACGAAGAGCAATGCCGATGGAATGGCGGTGATTTCGCAATTATGGAACAAGAGACAATCGGGAGATCATGTTATTTTCGCGAATCTAGTGGATTTCGATTCTCTCTACGGTCACCGCAGGGATCCAGAAGGTTATGCGCAATGCCTGAGGGAGTTTGATGTCTGGCTTGGTAATTTTTTGCCCACAGTAGGTGAAGAGGATCTCGTGATCATCACCGCTGACCATGGGAATGACCCCTATCACACCGGTACTGACCATACGCGGGAACAAGTTCCTTGCCTCGTTTTAGGCGCGAAAAATTTTAATTGTGGTGAAATGTCTGAGTTCTCTGATGTCGCCGACTGTCTCTATAGATTCTTCTAATTAAAATCGGAACTTGCCAAAGCTGGAAACTTTGCATAATTCGCATCTGTCAGTTCGTCATTTAGTTGAGTGCTGGCGCGTTTTGTCCGGTCTTTGTACCATGGTCTCGGGAAACGTTTCACAGTCATGGTGCAGTTTATAAGAATAAGAAAAAATGGATATTTATGTGGGCAACCTGCCCTACACAGCCACCGAAGAGGACGTTACTGATCTTTTCGCCGCATATGGAGCCGTAGATCGGGTCAAGATCATCACTGATCGCGAGACCGGACGCTCTAAAGGTTTTGCTTTCGTCACCCTTGGTGACCAGAGCCAGCTGAACACAGCCATCGAAGCACTCGATGGACAGGATTTCCAGGGCCGCGCGCTCCGGGTCAATGCATCTGAGCCCAAGGAACCAGGTTCCGGTGGCGGCTTCCGCAGTGGCGGTGGTGGCGGCGGCGGTGGTTACGGCGGTGATCGTCGTGGCGGCGGTGGCGGCGGCTACAAAGGCGGCGGCGGTGATCGTCGTGGCGGTGGCGGCGGTGGCGGCTACAAAGGTGGCGGTGGCGGCTACAAAGGTGGCGGCGGCGGCGGCGGTCGTGACGACTGGGGCTGATCAATACCAAGAACAACCTTTCCAAAAACATCCGTTCCATTCGTGGAGCGGGTGTTTTTTTTTAGAGCTTAGGGTATTAGTTCCAAAGCAAATCGACCCGGGGCTGTCGCATCTATAATGCAACAATCCCGGGTCGATAATGAAATTTAAAATGGAAACCTATGAGGCGTAGCGGAAATCCGGAGCCTGGAGGGTGAGAGACACCTTGCTGCCACCAGTGCAGATGTATTGTTCTGCATCGACGATGACGACTTCGAGTCCCATGTAGTAGGTGTCGTGGAGTGTAGTAACAGATTCTTCACCGAAAGCTGCTGCAAGATGTTGGCGTAGGAGTTCTGATTCTTTCCTTCCGAGATAAAGGAAGGCAGGTGACTTTCCTAATTCGGAGTTTTCTCGGATAAGTCGTGCGACAGCGATGGTATCCCAATTGCCTCCGAAAATGTGTGATGTAGGGCGCGAGAATAGATCCGGATAACCTTTGTTGTTCGTGGTTGTTTTCATGGTGTAGGTGGGTGTGGTGATGGTTCAGCAGCGGCTATGCCAGCTTATTAGTTAAGTATTATTGAGTAATTACGTTTAAATTTTACGACGCATCGGGAGAGTTCCTATCATGAGATTGTTCGATTTTGCAGACCGGGGTTGACTCCCATGATGGGCGACCGGAATAATTCGCCAGAAATTCCCCGGAACAAAAAATATCATGGAAGAAGTCATTATTATTGGAACAGGTTGCGCTGGCTACACGGCGGCTATTTACACTGCACGCGCGAATCTCACCCCTTTGCTGATTTCTGGCACACAGCCTGGCGGTCAGCTTACGACCACTACGGAAGTGGAGAATTTCCCAGGATTTCCTGAGGGGATCATGGGGCCAGACATGATGATGAACATGCAGAAGCAGGCGGAAAAATTCGGTGCACGCATCCAGTATGCGACGGTGGAATCGATCACCAAGGAATCTGACGGGACTTTCAAGGTGAAGATCGGCGAAGAGACACTTGAATCGAAGACGGTGATCATCGCGACCGGCGCAGCACCGCGTCACTTAGGGCTGCCTAACGAAAAAGAATTGATCGGGCGCGGTCTGACTTCATGCGCTACCTGTGATGGTGCTTTCTATCGTGATGTGCCGGTGGCGGTCATCGGTGGCGGTGATAGTGCCTGCGAAGAAGCGGGCTTCCTGACTCGTTTCGCCAGCAAGGTTTATTTGATCCATCGCCGTGATGAGCTACGTGCTTCGAAGATCATGGCGGATCGTGCTTTGGAAAATCCGAAGATCGAACCGGTTTGGAACAGCGGCGTATCTGAGTATCTCACAAACGAGAAGGGTGAAATGCGCGCGGTGAAGCTGAAGAATCTGGTGGATGGCTCTGAGAGTGAGCTGGAAGTCGAATGTGTTTTTGTAGCAATTGGTCACGTGCCAAACAGCAGCTTCGTAAGCGGCTTGGTGGATCTAGATGAGAATGGATACATTCTCCAAACTCCGGGACGGACTTCGACGAAGACTCCTGGGCTATTCGCAGCGGGCGATGTGGCGGATCACTACTACCGCCAGGCGATCACGGCGGCAGGACAGGGTTGTGCAGCTGCGCTTGAGGCTGAGAGGTATCTCGCTGATCACGAGTGAGCCGCTTCAACTGCCCTTTTTTAAGACTTCGAAGACCTGAGGGGGGACGTAGCGTTTTACGGTTTCCTCCCAGCCTTCGGGGCCGGTGAGGGACTTGATCATGCTGGAGGAGAGCTCGGCGATATCGCGTGGGGGCATGAGGAAGACTGTGGTGATCTCTGGAGCCATGTCCGCATTGATATGGCGCATGACGCGCTCGTATTCGTAGTCGTTGGGGGAGCGGATACCGCGCAGGATGTAGATGGCTCCTTTTTTTTCGGCGTAGTCGACGAGGTAGCGGTTATCAAAGTGGGCGATCTCAAGGCGTTCGCTTTTGGGGGCGGAGGCGCGGAGCATTTCCAAACGTTCCTCGACCGAGTAGGAGTAGGATTTGATTGGGTTGCTACCTATGGCAACAATGAGGCGGTCGAACATTTCCAGACCGCGTTCGATCATCCATAGATGGCCGTTGGTCGGGGGATCGAAGGAACCGGCGTAGACTGCGATGCGCATGGTTTCAAATCCTAAGCATTAAATTTGAAATTCTAAACCTTAATTGTGCCTTGGTTGAGGGCGTGGATGGCTTCGCCGTTGGGACTGGTGAAGGTGTAGGAGGTAGCGAGTGAGTGATTGAGGTAGTTCTTTGCCATTTTGACGGACTCGGGTAGGGGGTTGCCGAGGGCGAGACCTGAGGCGACGGCGGCTGCAAGGGTGCAGCCGGTACCGTGTGAGGCTTTCACGTTGAGGCGGGGAGAGTTGAAACGGTGCATTTTTTCGTTTTCCCAGAGGAGGTCGGTGCATTCGGTGAGGTCGAGGTGACCGCCTTTGAGCAGAGTGGCACAGCCGAAGGAGGTGGAGAGTGCCATAGCGGCGGCTTCCATTTCCGAAAGCGTTGAGATGTTCTCTCCGAGAAGCGCGGAGGCTTCGGGGAGGTTCGGCGTGATGAGATGGGCGAGGGGCAGGAGATCCGTTTTGTAGGTTTGTACCGCATCGGGTTCCAGTAGGCTGGCACCTGTGGAGGCGATCATCACTGGATCGACCACGAGAAGAATATTGGGATGGTCTCGGAAAATAGTGGCGACGCGGCGGACGTGTTCTGCCGAGCCGAGCATACCTGTTTTCACTACGGTGAGGGGGAAGGCATCGAGCATCAGGCGAATCTGGTCTTCCATCATACTTGGATCCACAGGATCGACTCTGCGGACGATGTTTGCCGTCTCCGAGACGATGCAGGTGACGGCGGTGAGTCCGTGTAGGCCGAAGTGCTGGAAGGTCTTGAGATCCGCTTGCAGGCCGGCGCCAGCGGAACAATCTGATCCGGCAATGGTCATGATGGGGGCGGGTTGCATGTTGCTATGATCGCTCATTGTTACTTGATTCTTTTTGCTGTGCTTTCAATCCTTTGCTCATGCCCAAAGACATCAAGGAATTTACCGGCCTGCGGGTGAAAGTCGATGATGTCATCTATATGCCGAGTCTTGATGCTCCGGCGGATAGGCCACACCCCTTCGTTTATTTCATATCGATCTTCAATGACTCACCGGTGCCTGTGACGATACGGGGGCGGAAGTGGGTGGTAGTGGAGGATGGTGGTGAGACGACTGTGGTGGAGGGCGATGGTGTGGTGGGACAGCAGCCTGAGATTGCGGCGGGAGAGCATTTCTCTTACAACAGCTATCATGTGGTGGGTAGGGCTTCGAAGGTATCGGGCGCATTTTTCGCTGAAACTGGAACTGGAGAATTCGTTTTCACGAGGATCCCTGAGTTCAATCTTAAGATCCCGGGTTGGGCTTAGCTTTCCAAAAAAAGAGGCTCCCCGGTATGGAGAGCCTCTTTTGGTGATGTGATTTATCGATAGCGAGGATTAAGCGTTGGCCTCATTCTTCACTTCTTCAGGTGCGTCCGCTTCCGGGGAAAATTCCTCGGTAGGGATTTCTGCGTGAGTTTCCTCTGCGGAGATCGCAACCACGGCTTCCTCTGTCGGGCTATCCTTCGGAGTTTCGTCGATGAGATCGAGGACTTCCTCCTTGTTCGGATTAATTGGAGCGAGTGGTGGGATGGTGTTGTTCTGAACCTCGTTGACTGGCTCTTCCTTTTCCGCATCTTCGTGATCCTTGGACTTGGCTCCGGATACGGTGAGTTGGCGACCCATGAAGAACTGATCATGCAGGACTTCGACAGTGCGCTTGGCTTCGTCCACATCGATCATCTCGATGAAGCCGTAGCCTTTGGAGCGGTGCGTGCTGCGATTGTAAACGATCTCAACATGACGAACTGCTCCGACGCCCTTGAAGAGTTCTTCGAGGTCGCTTTCGGTGGTGTCGTAGGAGAGATTACCTACGTAAACGCGGCGGTTCTCGACGGTCGATGGGTCACCACCACGGGGGCGGTTTCTGTCGCGGTCGCCACGCTCACGGCGTTTGCCACGGCGGGGTTCTTCTCCGGATGACTCCTCGGAATTCTCGTTACGCACGTCGCGTGTCTTGTTGCGGCGAGGTTCGCGAGTTTTCTTCGGCTCGGTTGCGTCCGGACGGCGCTCGGGGCGCGGCGGGCGGACAGGTTCCTTGTAGAGACCGACGGTTTTGAGCAGCTTCTGCCACCAGGAGAGTTCGATGGGTTTTGGCATTGGACGGCGCTGGGGTTTGCCGGAGTCGGAGCCTTGTTTGGCTCCGCCTTCGCGTTTGCGACCGTCACGCCTGCCACCGCCTGATTGGCGGCCATTGGATCTCCTGCGTTCGGAATTGTTGTTGTTGCTGTTACTACGGTTCTGCCCTCCGCGTGAGCGGCGGCGATTGCTGTCTCCCGAATTGCGGGAGTTCTGTGTTTCATCTGACATTTTTTCGGATGTGTCTTGGTGTTGCGGACGGTCCGGCGCGGCGGGTTTATTGAATCCCCGGCTATGCAGGAACGAACCTGCGCGCAATCGGTGTGGCTTCCGGCCGCCAGCTTTTTGGTGCTGGGTCGAGCCCCCGCAACTGTTGCGGAAAGGGTCTCGGGTGGGCCGGGTGCCGGCGATTTGCGCCGCCGTCCGTGAGCGAGGGAGTCCCGGATTTCCTGGCAGACCCGAAAGATCCGATTTCCCATGGGAAATGCGAATGTTTGGAGAAAATGGGTGCTGGATGCGGACATCGGAGATTAAGGGACTCCTGCTCGGGCGGAAACGTAGGTTGAGAGACCTGATTTACAAGGATTATCACGGTGCGCGCGGAAAGATCCGTGCGTTTTCCTAGAAATTAGGGGGCTGTGAAGGCTTCTTCGAGGGGGCGACCTTGGGAAAGGTAGGCGAAATCGTCGTAGGTGACCTTTTCCGAAGGGGGCCAGAAGGTCTGGGAAGCGATGCGGGAGGCGATCCAATCGGCACAGGAGTGGGCTGAGTTCATGTCGTCGCGGGTGAAGGTTTCCCAGGTGCTGAAGCCGACATTTGAGCGGGTTTTACCGAGGTGGATGTAGCAAGGGACGGGGATTTCGGAGCCAGATTCTAGCTCCTCGGCGAGGGCGTAGAGGGGGAGTTGGAGGTTTTTCCAGAGGAAGGTGGCGGGTTTTCCTTTTGCGTCAGTGCCGGGCTGGATTGGGGCACTGTCTGGTGTGATGTGGGCAGGAATGTTGGTGGCGGCAGTGATTTTAGTGCGGTGTTCGGACTCGACGTTTTTGACGTCGCCGGTTTTGTAGTCGATAACGCGGATTTGGCCGGTGTCGCGGTGACGGTCGATGCGGTCGATCATGCCGTTGATGACGAGATCGCCGGTGGGGATGGCGATTTTTCGCTCGGTGTGGAGGAGTTCCCAGCCATCGGAGGCGACGATGCATTGCTCCTCTGCGAACCATGCTAGGCGCTGGCGGATGGATGCGGTCTGGATGCGGAGGGCGAGTGGTGGATTTTTTCCGAAACGCTGGAGGATGATCTGATCGAGCTTTTCGTGGAGCCAGAGGGCGAGGCGTTCGGGGTCGGTAAGGAGGCGGGCTTCGGGGTCTTTGCCCCAGAGTTCGAGGACGAGGTGGGTAATGGAGCCGAAGTCGCGGGCGTTCATTTCGCGGCGCTCTGGCTCTGGGGTGCGCATGTGGGCGAGATTTTTGAGGTAATAGCGGAATGGGCAGGCGAGGTAGTCGCGTAGCGAGGTGACGCCGATGCGCTCACGCGGTGGGGAGGCTGGGGTTTGCCATTTCCAATCGCGTTCCCAGATGAGGTTTGCCTCGGGTGGCTCGGTGTGGCGGAAAAGGTTTTTTACGGCGGGGACGAGGTCGGCGCGGGGCACTTGGAGGAGGAGGCGTGAGGGGAGGAGGGATTGATTTCCGGTGGTCGTCTTGGTGCAGATGAGGTGGGCGGAGCCGTTTTCTCTGCGCATTTCCAGCATGGCGTGGAGTAGGTAGGCATCGCGGGCGTGGCGGTTGGAGTCGGTGTTGAGGGAGAGAGCGCTGCGTATGGACTCGGAGAGCCATGGTTCGCCGCCGGAGCGTGCGGGGACGAAAGTTTCGTTCATGCCGCAGATGACGAGGTGCTCGCCGGGCTCGTAGAGGAGCTCGAGCCAGCCTTGGATGTCGATGACACGGTCGGCGGGTGGTTGAGCTGGAGGGGATGGGATTTCAGAGAGGAGAATGCGGAGCCAGAAGGTGTGGCTGCGGGTGACTTTGCGGAAAATGGGATCGGCAGCGGCGAGGAAATCTGAGATAGCGGCGGTGGTGTTATCTGCTGAGGTGCGGAGGGTGGAAAGGTGGGATGTGATTGCGGCTGAGAAATCGGCGGCGAGAAATTGGGTGCGATGGGTGAGGAGTGAGGAAATGGATTGGTGGGCTTCTGGCTTGGATTTACTGAAATCTAGGAGTGCTTGTGGATCTGAGGTGGGGTGTTTGTCGCGGAGTTGGTTGATGGTGAGAAGGGTCTGTGCGCGGTCGCCGGGGATGAAATTAGCGGACTCGGGGAGGCAGAGGAGGGCGGATAGGTTGCGTGAGGTAGGCTCGCTGAGCCATTCGCGCCATGCCGCGAGCCAGCGGGGAAGGGAGGGCAGAGGCATTGCTGCGGCGGGGTCGAAGGCGATCCAGCCGTTGCGGGTGAGGGTGGAGGCGAGGGCTTCGGAGGCTCCTTCATCGGCGCAGCCGAGGGCGATTTCGGAAGACGGTGCGGATGTGGCGGCGATGGCTGAGAGGGCGATTTCTGCTTGGGAGCCGGGATCGGCAGCGAGTGAGACGCTGGCGGGGAGGGTGAGTTCGCGTGCCGCCCAAGTTTCCAGAGGGATGCCGAGGTCGGAGAAGTTAGCGGTTTCAGAATCTGGAGCGGCGATGATGCAGGTGACTTCGCCAGAGTGGTTTGCGAGGGCTTCGGCGAGGCAAGGCGGCATTTCGGTGATGCCGGCGAGGATGATTTCGGTGAAGTTTGTGGGCAGGGAGAAATTTTCGCGCAGGGCGGTGGAACGTGAGGTGAATGTCCAGGAGCCGAGTTTTCTTTCGGCGAGGGTTTCGAGGCGGGAGAGGTTTTCCCAACGTCCTGCTTCAGGGGTATTGGCGAGGAATTTTGAGGCGGAGAAGAAGTTGTGGCGGTGATCTTGTAGCTTGGAGCGGAGTGAGACCATTTCTAAGGCGAAGGCGATGGCCCAGTCTGAGGATTTTCCGCCGGTATCGGGTGGGGTGGGGAAAAGGTCGGGGTAGGCACCCCATTCCTCAGCCTCGATTTCTTCGAGGATTTCTATCCATGCGATTTTTTCCAACCATGGTGGGGCGATGGATGGATCTTCGAGGTGGAGGAGGGAGCCGGGGGTGGCGACGGTGGGAGAAAGGATGGCACCGGCGGCGGCGGCGAGAGATTCGCGGAGGATGCGGCCGCTCTGCGAGGTGGGGACGATGATGAGGGTGTCCGCGAGGGATTCGCGATCCTGGAGAAGGTGGGATACGAGGGAAGGTAAGAAGGGGGAGGTGTATCCGAGGAAGATGCGGCGCATTTGCGGAAACTTTAAATTTTAAACTCTAAACTACAAGGGAATCGGGTGGTGATGATCGCTGAGTATGAGAGTTATTTACCACGGAGACACAGAGAGCAAAGAGGACTGATGCGGAGTTATGGAGTTGGGATCGGCGACTCTGTGTTCTCTGAGTCTCTGTGGTTTAATTGTTTGGGTTTTGGACTCACTGCGGGACGCGGCAGCTACGCACGAAAAAAGCGGGGCCTTTCGGCGCCCGCTTTTTGTGAATGGTTGGAAGATGCCGGCTAAAGCCAGCGCTCCATTACCCGTTGGTGAGATCGACAGTTTCGATATCGGCTGGGGCTGCACCCATGCTGAAACGCCACCTGACTTTGTTACGCTTGGAAGCGGTGCGGAGCTTGCGTTGCTTGCGTTCGGTAGGGGTTTCGAATGCACGGCGGCGGCGCATTTCCTCAAGGATTCCTTCGGAATCAAGTTTGGTCTTGAGGCGTTTGAGAGCGCGATCGACGGGCTCTCCTTTTTTGACGTTCACTCCACGCATGCTGTTGTCTTCGTTTGGTTTGAGATCTTTAATAATGTTTTGGGGCGCGGGGTATGGGCTGGGATCGTTGCCGAGTCAAGCCGTAAACCACGCGCTGTTAGGATTTACTCACCGAGTCCGAAGCGGACGAAGCGAGTGACTGTGAGGGTGTCTCCGAGTTCTTTGCCCTTGTTTTCAAGGAGTTGGTTCACGGTGATATCTGGGTCTTTCACGAAGCCTTGCTCCAGGAAGCAGGATTCGGCGAAGAATTTGGCGAGTTGGCCTTTGAGGATGTTCTCGATGATGTTCTCCGGCTTGCCTTGTTCGAGGAGGCGAACGCGGAAGATATCCTTTTCTGCATCGACGATGTCCTGAGGGATATCGTCGCGGGAAAGTCCTTTCGGCGCGGAAGCGGCGATGTGAAGGGTGAGGTCTTTGTTAAGCTCTTGAAAGGAAGCGGATGAAGCGGTCTCAGGCTTGGTGGTGCCGACTTCTAGGAGGACTCCTACTTTGCCACCGAGGTGGATGTAGGAGGTGACGACTCCGCCCGGGGCAGCATCGAAACGCTCGTATTTGCGGAGCTGGATGTTTTCACCGAGTGCTAGGACTTTCTCTTTCACAAAGTCTTCGAGGCTGCTTTCGCCATGAGGAATGGCGAGTGCTGCTGCGTGGTCTTTTGCGTCGGATGTGGCGAGTTTGTCGCCGATTTCGGTTACGAAGGCTTGGAAGTTGTCGTTGCGAGAGACGAAGTCGGTCTCGCAGTTGACTTCAAACAAGATGCCGGAGTTTGCGGCGTCGCTGACGCGTGCAGAAATGATGCCTTCGGTGGCGGCGCGGTCGGATTTCTTACCGGCCTTCATGATACCACGCTCGCGGAGGAGCTTGATGGAGGCTTCGATGTCGCCGTTGGTTTCGGTGAGGACTTTTTTGCAGTCCATCATGCCGGCGTTGGTCTTGTCGCGGAGTTCTTTGACGATTGATGCGGTGATCATTCTTTCGTAGAAAAGTTTGCTAGTTAGAAGTGTTCAGTTTTCAGGAAATTACTTTTTGCCTGCTGCGACCATGCCATCGACCAGGTTCTGGAGGATGATGCGGATGGAGCGGATGGCGTCGTCGTTGCCCGGGATCGGGTATTGGACTTTTGCTGGGTCTGCGTTGGTATCGACGATGGCGACGATAGGGATGTTGAGGCGATGAGCTTCTGCAACGGCGATGGTCTCGCGAGCGGAGTCGACGATGACGATAGCATCGGGCTTGTTCTCAAGGTTGCGGACACCGCGAAGGTTGCGCAGGAGTTTTTCACGCTCACGACCGAGGGCGGAGAGTTCCTTTTTGGACATTGCCTTGAATTCTGGCTGTTTCTCGATGTTTTCGAGGTAGCGGAGGCGTTCCACGGATTTGCGGACGGTGGTGGCGTTGGTGAGCATGCCGCCGAGCCAACGGTGATTGACGTAGTGTTGCCCGGTGGCTTCAGCAGCCTCGCGGATGGCGTCTTGTGCTTGGCGTTTGCAGCCGACGAAAAGGATTTGTTTGTTCTTGGAGACGAGGTCTGCAAGGAAGTCCGCTGCTTTGTCGAGCTGCTGGACGGTTTTTTCGAGGTTGATGATGTAGATTCCGCCTTTGTCCTTCATGAGGAAGGGCTTCATGCGTGGGTTCCACTTTTTCGTTTGGTGACCGTAGTGGACGCCTGCGTCCACCATTGCGGAGATGAGTTCGTTGACCATGATATGTATTTTCTTTGTCCCGTCTTAAATCAGAACGGGCGATTTTGGAGTCCTGCCACTTGGTTTCCCCTGGGGCTCCGTTGTTGTGAGGTGGCTGAAAGGGGGCGCGGATTTACGGGTTTGGCGGGAAAAGGGCAAGCATTTTCCGGGTTTTCTCCAAGGATTTTCAATAGTGCGGTCATTCTACGACACGGAGAAACTCCGGGAGAGTGCCGGGGACTCCTGCGAGGCGGGGGCTTGCCTCCCATTGCTCGGTGTTTCCGACGATGCGGAGGCCTAGGCGGCGAAGGGTGTCCTTTGCATCAATGTTGGGGCGTGTGCTGCTTCTGAGGCGATCCCGCTCGGCATCGGGGATAAAAGACCACGAGAACATGAAACGGGAGTCGACGGCATCGGGTTTTGCATCGTAGGTGCGTGATTCACCGAAGCGCATATCGGCGAGCCATACGCCTTTTGCATGTGGGCGTGCGATCCACCAGCCACGCGAGAACCATATGAGGGTTTTGATTTCGCGCTCTTCCTGGTATGGGGCGATACTTTCGCTTTCTTTGGGGTAAACGGTCCAGCGGACGGGGGTGGATGATAGCTCGAAGACGGAGCGGTAGCCGACCCACATTTCATCGCCACGATCAACTACGGAGCGCCAAAGTAGGGTGTTTAGAGGGGTGGGAGCCTCTATGCGGCGCTCGTAATTGATGTTTCGGCGGGCGAGGTCTGCATCGAAGGCGGCTGATACTAGGGATTTTAGCCCGAAGGTGATGGCGACGTATGCTGTGCTGAGGCCGAGTCCCCATTTTAAGAGGCGTGTGCGTTTTTGCTGCTGTTTCTTGGTGCGATAAAAGGCGAGCCAGATAAGCGTGACGATGAGGGGGAGGGTGTAGAGGGGGTCGATGATGAAGAGGTTATTGAAGGCGATGCGTGTATCGGAAAAAGGCCAGAGGACAGAGGTGCCGTAGACGGTGAAACAGTCGATGAGGACGTGGGTAGACCATACGAGGAATACAAAGGCACCAGCACGGGTGGGGGTGACTTTTTCTCGTTTCCAAAGTTTCGAGAGAGGTTTTGCGAGGAGAATGGAGGCGATGACCATTACCAGCAGGGAATGGCTGGCTCCGCGGTGGAACTCTAGGCGCTCTGCGGTGTCGAGCAATGGATTTGCGATGATGTCGAGATCAGGCAGGGTGCCGAAAAGTAGTCCCCAGATCATGGCGCGGTTGCCGATTTTTTTTCCGAGGATGGCTTCTCCTACGGCGGCTCCAAGGACTGCTTGTGTGATGGAATCCATGGGGTGGAAGCTGAAACGGTAGAGCAGGATTAGGGCTGCTCTGGGTTCATGACAGTCCCGAATTCCTGCCAGAGGAGGCGGGTGATGTGGGAATTGAGAGCTGAGAGCGGATCGTCGATGGCTTCCGGTGCTGGATTGTAGGAAGCGGATTTCTGGAGGTGACCCCGGATGAGATTGAAGACGGTTTTTAGGAGGTCGTTGTTGAGTGATTGGGGGTCATCTGAGGTGAATGAAAGGACGTCGGTTGAAATTTCACCCTCTCCTCCGCCGGTGATCCAGACTGCTACGGGGGTGGGGGCATCGGTGTCCTGGATGGAGCGGCCGATATTGAGTTTATTGTCGAAAGTGAGGAGGCCGGAGGAGGCGTTTTCGAGGTCTGCGGTGATCTGGCCGAGGATTTCAGGAAGGACATCGGCGAATTTTTCCCCAGTACCGATGTGGATGGTGACGGGGAGGCCAGTTTCAGAATCGCGGTTCCAGCGTGTCAGGGTGGGGCGGATGCGCTGGATGTTTGATACCGCAGCTTGTATTTGGTTGGGGTTGGATTGCGCTAGGTCGAGCACGCGTTCATTAGCGAGTAGGGCGCGCTGGAAGGTGCCGTTTTTCTCCAAGGCTGTGGCTAGGGCGAGGAGTTTTCCTGCGCCTTCTGGAGCGCGGTCGGAGTAGGTATCGAGAACAGGGGGGGTGGTGAGGTCGCCTAGGTCTACGGGTTCTGTGGATTCGATTGGATCAATGATCGTGATGTCGTCGTTCGGGATCGGCACTTTGATGGCGATGGCATCGTCTTGGTTCTGTGTCACAGGAATGGAGGCGATGGCCTCTTCCCGGATCTCCTCGAGGCGGGCTTCCGAAGGGGGTGTGATGAAATCCATTTCACGTGTAGACGTCCACCAGATGAAGGCAATGGTGAGGAGGCAAAGCGGGAGGACGATGAGGGGTGAGATTCGCATCAGGTGGTTGGCGGAAACTTAGACGGGGTTTGGCGGATTGAAACAAAGAAAAACCCCGCCTGCGTAGAGCGGGCGAGGTTTTCGAGAAATGATCGTTTTACCGAAATTAGTCTGCGCTCTTGACGAGGAGGGCGCGCTTGCCGACGCGGTCGCGGAGGTAGTGAAGCTTCGCGCGACGGACTTTGCCTTTGTTCGTTACTTCGATTTGTGCGATACGCGGTGTGTGGAGTGGGAAAACACGCTCGACGCCTTCACCATAGGAAATTTTCCGAACGGTGAACGCTGCGTTGATGCCGCTGCCGCCTTTTGCGATGACAAGACCTGCGAAGATCTGGATGCGCTCTTTGCCACCTTCGACAACGCGGCAATGGACTTTGACGGTGTCACCTACGTTCGGGGCGACAATGTCTTCCTTGAGCTGCTCTTGTTCGATTTTCTTGATGATGTCCATGGCGGTGTTAGTTGCGGAAAGGTGTTGGTGGTGCGGTGCGGAAGATTAACCGGACGCGCGGGGCGAGATGGCTAGGGGATGCGCTCCCTTTTTGCAAGGGAAAATGGTGGAATAAATGCTGAAACGCTGAAAAATTGAAAATCTGACAGAATTTACTTCTTATAGACCGCATCCGGATCGAACGAAAGGTCGCTCTGGGTGAATTCCAATGCGGCGGGGGAGCCGGGTATGACCTTGCGGTAGAAGCAGGAATTCCGCCCGGTGTGGCAGGCTCCTGCCCCGATTTGCTCGACGACGACCACGAGCGCGTCCTGATCGCAATCGGTGCGGATTTCGACGACTTTCTGGATGTGGCCGGATGTTTTGCCCTTGTGCCAGATTTCCGAACGCGAGCGTGACCAGTAGACCGCCTCGCCAAGCTCAAGGGTGAGCTTGAGGGACTCGACGTTCATGTAGGCGAGCATGAGTGGTTCCTTGGTGGTGGCATCGATCGCCATGGTGGGTATGAGTCCGTCGGCATCGAATTTGGGGGCGAAATCGGCGGATTCCTCGATCTGGGATTTGTCCTTACGTTCGGAAAATGGTGATGCGGAGGGCATGGCGGGGGTCTAGCGTGGTTCCATGGGGATGTCTATCCACGAATACCCTAGATTTTGCGAAGTCTTGCGCTCGGCGGAGGTCGGGCTAGCCTTTCTGCAATGAGCAGACGTGCAAGAAAGCGTAAAGCGGCCGGAAAAAGTTCCCCTTTGCCGAAGATGATGGCGATATTTGCGATCGTTTTGGTAGTGGCACTAGCAGGCGGATACATGTGGCTGCGCTCTTATTTGCATAGCGAGGCTTTCCGGAAATTTCTTGCCGCCGAGCTGGGTGATGCGGCGAATGTCGAAGCAGTTTTCGGTCCCTTCCGGTGGGATGGGCTGGCGGTGCAGACTGAGGGGGTCGATGCGGAAGGTGAGGAACTGGTTTCATTCATCCATGCGGAAAGGATCGCTACGGAGATCGGCTTCGGCGGAGTCAGTCGTGGGGTATGGGAAATAAAGGCCACTCGTATCCACAAGCTGGAAGTCGGTCTGGATTTTACTGGCGAAACGGAAGAGGAATTAGAAGAGAAAGATGTCGCGGGAGATGAGGAACGAAAAGCCCATGAAAAGGGCTGGGTTCCGAAGGATGTAGAGATGGAGTCACTGGAGATTTCCGACTTCTCGCTAATGGCGATGACGAAGGAGGGGCCGGTGGCGGCGACTGGTATGAGGGTGTTGCTTGAGCCTGCTAGTGGTAAGAAGTCCTATAAGATCTCCGTGGATGGAGGGGATCTAAAAACTTCGGTAGGGTGGTTGCCGCCATTGGCAATCGAGACGCTCAACGGACGTTATGGTGATGGCGATGTTTTCATTACTGAGGCGGAGGTTTCCGCATGGAGCGAGGGGCGTATCACGGGTGCCGGGGAGTGGAGTGCTGAGAGCGAGATCTATTCCTTCGAGGGGCAAGCCAAGGGTTTGAAGTGTGACGAAATCCTAGACGAAACATGGGCTCGCAAGCTGCAAGGCGATGTCGAAGCCGTGTTTTCGGTGAACAATCTCTCCGGTGAGTTTGCAGCAAGCGGCAATCTCACCCTGAGCAATGGTGTTCTAACGGCGATGCCTGTCTTAGACATACTTGCGGCTTATGCTGATACGCGGCGTTTCAGGACGATCCCGCTCAGCGAGGCGCACACGGACTGGCGTTACTCGGATCGTGTGACTTACCTGACTAATCTGGTAGTAGCGAGCGACGGTCTGCTGAGGTTGGAAGGTGATGTGACAGTGCGCGGCGATACCATCGACGGAAGGTTGCGACTTGGTGTTGTTCCTGGATTACTAGCGAATCTACCGGGAGCAGAAACGCATGTGTTCAAGCCTGGTGAGCGGGGCATGCTGTGGACTTCTGTTCATATCACCGGCACTCTGGATGATCCCGAGGAAGACCTCTCAGAACGGCTTATCATTGCAGCAGGCTTCCGCATTTTGGAGGGGCTGCCCGAGGGAGCCGACAAGGTGGTGGAAATTACAAAATCTGTGCTCGGAGATAACCCGGAGGAGGTCATCGAAAGAGGGGAAAAGATCATCAAGGAAGGAGAGAAGGTGATCGATGATGCCAGTGGGATCATCAAGGGGCTTCTTGGGGACTAAGAGCGGATTGGGATGAAGAAAACCCTAGAAATGATCCTTTTTCCGATAGAATTTATGTTTTCGGTTGTTACTAATTAGCGAATGTTCTCCATCCAGAGAGCTGTCCAATACCCGAAAACTTTTTTGATGAAAAAATTCCCCAGCCGACCTCTGAGCGTTTTTACCGGTGTTTCGTCCTGCTTGATCAGTTCCTGTATTTCTCTGAATGCTCTTCCAGAGGGCTGGACTATCACGGAATACGCGGCTCCTCCCCAGATGGACTATCCGAGTGCCATTTCGGCGGCGGCAAGCGGGGATGTCTACATTTCCTCGGATCCAAACGGCTCGATCGGGCATAATCCTGAATTTGGAAAAGTTATTCGGGCATCAGATAGCGACGGTGACGGCAAGGCGGACGAGTTTCTGGATTTTGTGCCAAAAGTTTCGAGTCCACGCGGAGGAGACTTCGTGGGGGACACGCTTTATCTAATTCATCCGCCCTATCTCAGTGCATTTCGCGATACGACGGGTGATGGTGTCGCCGATGAGCACAAGGTGCTCGTCAAAGGCTTCGGATGGGGCATCGAGCACCCGCGAGGTGCTGACCACACGACGAATGGCGTGCGTATGGGCATTGATGGCTGGCTCTACGTTGCAGTGGGTGATTTCGGAATGCCTGAGGCGGTGGGCGCGGATGGGAAAACTTACACCCTGTGGGGCGGCGGAGTGGTGAGGGTGCGTCCAGATGGATCGGAGATGGAGCCATACTCGCTTTATGTGCGCAATATCTGTGACATCGCGATCACGCCTACGATGGACATGTTTTCCCGCGACAACACGAACGACGGGAAAGGCTGGAACACGCGCTTCCACCATTTCGTGCCGATGGGTGATCACGGCTACCCGCGCCTGTATCAGAACTTCGCGGATGAGATCGTCACGCCGCTCAAGGACTTCGGCGGAGGCTCGGGAACTGGGGCGCTGGCGCTAAACGAACCGGGTTTTCCCAAAGAATATCGCAACGCAATTTTTACCGCAGACTGGACGACTGGAAATATCTATCTGCATCCGATGAAGCCGATGGAGGCGACGTATGAGATCGGCCAAGAAGTGTTCCATAAATTACCACGTGCCATCGACATCGATGTGGACGGCTCTTCGCGGCTCTATCTTGCAGATTGGAGGAACGGGAGATTCAATTACGATAAGTCACAAAAAATCGGCATGATCCAGCAGGTGTTGCCACCGGATTGGAAAAAAACGGAGTTTCCTAATCTGAAAGAATTGAATGATGCAGCGCTGGTGGAGTTGATTGCCAGCGACAGTGCGGTAATGCGCTTGGAGGCTCAACGGGAGATGGTGGCGAGGGGAGAGAAGGCAGTATTCGCTGATAGGCTTTTTGCAATTTCGAAAGATTCCGGGGCGGATTTGTTTAAGCGTGTGGCGGCAATTTTCACCTTCAAGCAGATCTACGGAACCGGCTCTACGAAGTATCTCACAGAACTCGTGGGAGACGAAGCTCTGCGCGAGTATGCGCTTCGTGCGATGGCTGATAGGATGTCTGAGATGGAGGGAGTGCCAGTGGAGCTTTTTGTGAAATGCTTGAACGATATAAACCCCAGAGTGCGGGTGCAGGCACTGAATGGCTTAGCAAGACTTGGGGCGAAGGATGCTGCTCCGGCGATTCTGGCTTCGATGGCTGACGCAGATCTCAATCCAGGTGAAGTTAAGGAAACAGAGCGACGTATCGTCCCTCACGTGGCGGTCAAAGCACTTGTATCGTTAGGTGCGGATGAGGCATGTCTGGCCTCCGTGAAGAATCCACACGAAAGGGGAGTCGCCCTGCGTGCCCTCCAAGAAATGCATACTGGAATCGCAGTAGATGGATTAATCTCACAGCTTGCCGGCGCGGAGGATCAGCAGCTCATCGTTGATATCTTTGCAGTGCTTGCGAGACTTCACTTCAAGGAAGCTGAGTGGGATCTAGAAGAATGGTGGCACACGCGGCCGGATGACCGCGGCCCCTACTTCCAACCCACCGAATGGGAAGGAACCCAAAAAATCAGTGATGCCATAGTTCGGTATTTTCCGAAAATCTCAGAAAACCGCAGGAGTGCTTTCATATCCTTGCTCGCGAAGAATCGCATCGCAGTCAGCAAGATGAAGCTCGATGGACTGGATCCGCTGATGATCGCCCTTTCCGAACTCGATCCGGATGATTCCACTCTAACACTGCTAGTGGATGCTGCCGCAGATCCTGAGCGGACATGGGAACAACGTCTGCTGGCTTATCGTGCGATCAGCCGGGCTAATGCGGTGAAAGCCGTTCCCGCCCAAGTGAAAACGCTCGCCGTATGGATCGAGCAAGAGCAACCGGAAGCTCAAAGCCATGTCTCCGATTTCGTGAACGATACCCCCCGCTTCACCGAAGCGAAAATTCTCAACAAGATCGCCAAAAACGGATCTGAGACGGAAAGCATGATCGCGTGGAAAGCACTGCTTACGGTATTCACGAGTCCATTGGTGAAGGATAAGAATAAGCTGGATGTGGAAAATTTGCTTTCCGAAAACCCTTTGGAAGTGGGGCTCTTCCTCGCCATCGCGGACATGAAGATCTCGGGCTTTGATCAGCAGATCGCCGCTGGACTAGACAGCGATAACAAGCGCACCATTACAGCCGCAGCCGCAGCCAGAGACGCCGCTGCAGCCACAGGTGACACAGGAAAAAAGATCGGCGAGATGACGAAGGCTGAAGTCATGGAGATGACAATGTCTGCTAAAGGCGATCCGGAGAACGGCAAACGTCTCTTCGTCGCGCAAGGATGCATCGCCTGCCATGCGGTCGATATCAAGGCGGTGCAGAAGGGACCCTACCTCGGCTCGGCGGGTTCTAAATTCACTAGAGATTATTTAATCGAATCCATCACCGATCCAAACGCGGTCGTCGCCCAGGGCTTCCAAACCGTTTTGTTCACGATGAAGGACGGCACCACCGCAATGGGCTTCGTTACAAATGAAGAGGATGGCGTCATCCAACTCCGCGACATCGGAGGCAATGTCTCAGAACTGAAACGTGAAGATGTTGATGCGGAAAACCATCTACCCCAATCGATGATGCCTGCTGGGCTTGGAGATTCTCTTGGCAGTGAAGATTTTGTAGACCTCATCGAATACCTCAATTCCCTTTCTGAGATTGGAGGTTGATCCCTCATTTTTGAAAAAGCGAATTACCACTCTTATTAATATCATGAAAAAAAACATATCCACACTGGCTACCATCGTGGCCGGCTTCGCCTTCGTTCTTCCTTTGCACGCGGAAGAAACCAAGCCGCTCAAAGCGCTCCTGATCACCGGCGGTTGCTGCCATGACTATGCGGCGCAGAAAGACATTTTGAAAAAAGGTATCGAGAGCCGGGCGAACATCATCGTCGATCAGATCCACACGGATGACAGCACGATCAAGCCGGATCTCCCGATCTATGGCCTGCCGGAGTATGCGGAAGGTTATGATGTAGTCATCCACGACGAATGTGCGGCAGGCATTTCTGAAGATGTTACAGTTAAAGGTGTTTTGGCACCTCACAAGGCCGGCATGCCGGGTGTGAATCTCCATTGTGCGATGCACTCTTATCGCATCGGTGACTTCAAGAAACCTCTAGAAGAACTCGGCACGCCGACATCCCAGTGGTTTGAATACATCGGAATACAATCCACAGGTCATGGCCCCAAGAAACCTATCTCTGTCGTATTCACAGACAAGGAGCATCCCGTCACGATGCATTCCGAAGACTGGAAGACGGGCAACGAGGAACTCTACAACAACGTGAAGGTTCTCGATACGGCACACACCTTGGCTTCCGGAAAGCAGGGCAAGGAGACGGCGGTTGTTGTCTGGACAAACGACTACAACGGCACGCGTGTCTTTAATACCACGCTCGGGCATTTCAACGAGACCGTGGAAGACGCCCGCTACCTCGACCTCGTCACCCGTGGCATCCTCTGGGCTTGCGGGAAAATGGATGATGAGGGCGTGATTGCTGAAGGATATGGAAAGTAAGGAGCGGGGACACTCATGTCCCCCAGCAACCCCGGAATCCAGTTGCAGATAAATCGACAGGAGTGTCGATGCTCCACTGGACAGGAAACTCGCGTCCTGTAGGCTGATCCGGATGTTTCTAGACGGCAGCAAGGAGATCGAGAAACACGGGGGCAAGCTGCCGCATTGGCAGCAGGGGGAGGTGATGCAGTTCGTGACTTTCCGGCTGGCGGATGCGATGCCGAAGGTGAAGTTGAGGATTTGGGCTGAGGAGCGAAAAAACTGGTTGGGGTGGAATCCGGAGCCATGGACGGAGGAGGTAGAGAAGGAGTATCACCAGCGGTTTACGAAAAAGCTGGAGGACTGGCTGGATGCAGGTGAGGGCGCTTGTTTGTTGAAGGAGCCGGAGTGCAGGGATGTGCTGGTGGAGACGCTGATGCGTGATGAGGGGACTCGGGTGCGGCATGAGGCGTGGGTGATTATGCCGAATCATGTGCATCTGCTATTTTCGCCGATGTGGCCGCTGGAGAAGCTGATGAAGACTTGGAAGGGGGTGTCTGCGCGACGGATCGGAAAGGGGAGTATTTGGCAGAAGAATTACCGGGATACGATGATTCGGGACTCAAGGCATTTTGCGAATGCGGTGAGGTATATTCGGAAGAATCCCGCGAAATTGAGGGCAGGGGAGTTTGCGCTCTGGGAGAGTGAGAGGGCGCAAGCAATCAAGTAAGGAGTGGGGACACTTTTGTCCCCTAGCTTGCTTGATGGCGGTTGCAGATATGAGCGACAGGAGTGTCGCTTCTCCTTAATCCTTCTTCTTCAGAAGCGGGAAAAGCACCACATCGCGGATTGTCGGGGCGCCGGTGAGCATCATGACGAGGCGGTCGATGCCGATGCCAATACCACCTGCGGGAGGCATGCCGTGCTCTAGGGTCTCGATGAAATCGTAATCGACCTTTTGTTCCTCTTCGCCGCCGGCTTGGTGCTCGAGGCGTTCCTTCTGAACGTCGGGGTCATTGAGCTCGGAGTAGCCGGGGGAGATTTCCTGGCCGTTGATGATGAGTTCGTAGACCTCGACGGTCTTGCCGCCTGGGGTGACTTTCGCGAGCGGGACTAGCTCGCTGGCGACGCGGGTGACGAAGCAGGGATCGAAGGTGTGTTCCTCGACTTTTTTCTCAAAGACCTGCTGAATGACTTCGTAATCTTCCATGCTCTCTGAGAGCTGGATGCCGAGTTCCTGGCATTTTGCGACGCGGGCTTCGGGTGTGATGTCAAAGAAATCGTCACCGGCCACGCCTTTGATGAGGTCATGGTAATTGGCACGTTTCCATGGGCGCTGGAGATTGATGGTGCGGATGACTTCGCCTTCCTCGTTCTTATGCTCGATCTGGAGGCCACCGCAGAATTTCTCGGCGAGGTGGCAGGTCATTTCCTCGACCATGTTCGCCATTTCTTCGAAATCGGAGAACGCCCAGTAGGCTTCGAGCATGGTGAACTCGGGGTTGTGGCGGCGAGAGATGCCTTCGTTGCGGAAGTTGCGGTTGAGCTCGAAGACTTTGGTGAAACCACCTACGAGGAGTCTTTTGAGGAAAAGCTCCGGGGCGATGCGCAGAGTGAGTGGCATGCCGAGGGCGTTGTGATGAGTCTCGAAGGGACGAGCCGCAGCTCCACCGGCGACGGACTGGAGCATGGGTGTTTCTACCTCGAGGAAACCGCGCTCGTGGAGGAAGTTGCGGATTTCCGCAATCATCTTGGAGCGCGTGATGAAAAGGGTGGCGCTCTCTGGATTACCGATGAGGTCAAGGTGGCGCTTGCGGTATTTCGTTTCCCGGTCGGAAAGGCCGTGGAACTTGTCCGGCATCGGGCGCAGGGATTTTGAGAGCACGGTGAAGGACTCGACTTTGATCGTTGGCTCTCCGGTGCGGGTGGTGAAGGTTTCTCCCGAGACACCGATCCAGTCGCCGCGGTCGAGGCACTTCCAGATGGCGGCTTGGGTTTCATCAAGGTTCTTAATACTGATGTAGCCTTGGATCGCTCCGTGAGCATCGCCGATGCTGAAGAAGCAGGATTTTCCCATGTCGCGGAGGGCGATGATGCGGCCTGCGGTGGTGACTTGCTTTTCGTCTGTGAAATCCGCGTAAAGCTCGGCAGGAGAGGTGGTGGTCTCGAACCGTGCGCCAAAGGGATCCACGCCGAGTTCGCGTAGGCGTGCGAGTTTCTCGCGGCGGACGGCGATCAATTCGGCTTCGGTTGACTGGGGCTGGGTGCTGGCGTCGCTCATGTGAGGAGTGCAGTAAAGGAGGGACAGGGCGGCTGCAAGCACATCATGGCGCAAGAGAGGAATCCACTGATATCCAATTTTTCTTAAGTATCAAGGAGGTCAGGGTTATCAAAATACGTGGTATTTTTGGTTATATTCATAGTTTGTTAATACGTTGTAATAGTTCTGGTTCAGTGACTTATGATATGTTTTATGACTGTTAGTTATGTCTAACGCCATGTTTTTAAACCTTGCATCCATCGAAGCAGTTCGCCCGGTTTTCATGATCGTGATGGGGGTTTTCCTGATGGTGGTAGCATGGCGTATCGCCCGTGAAACACACGGCTGGTCGGCTAGACTCACATTCGGCGGTGCGTTTCTCCTCTGTCTCGGCTACGCGATCCTTGTACCCATGTATGAGGCTGGGAAGATTGAGAAATTTCATCCGAGCCTCCATCTCCATAATCCTGCAGCTGCCATGGGCTGGCACGCAGTGAAGCTAGTCGTGATGAACGTCGGTTGGTTGCTTTTCGGTCTGGGTGTAGGACTTCACTCGGGTCTGCTGCGTATGCCTGCTGTTTTCAAAATTTCTAAAATCGAACCACTTCCTTCTCATGAGCCTGTTGCTTGAATCCATTGTCACAAACGGACTGATTTTTGATGTTTTTGGCGTGTTCGGGCTAGGTGTCCTTGCTTTGGCCGCTCTTAGGTTAGGGGCGAAAAGCAAATCTTGGGGTGGTTCAATGATGGGTTATGGTGCTGTCGCGCTGCTAGCTGCCAGGGTTTACATTCTGCTGGCTCCTCATTTTGTGGATATGGATTTCCTCCATGCGATAGGGCCATTGGGCAATGCACTTTTGCTGGGGCTTCCTCCCATCCTGCTCACTTTCGGGCTTGCGGGTGTTGTCTGGGGACTCTGGGGGCACGAAAAGTGGCTCAAGGAGAAATATTGATCTGCTGCATTTCGTCTGGCTCCTTGACACGCTCGTTGTTGGGGCTGAGGATTTACAGCACGACAGGGGGGCTTTCCGAACGGGAGGCTGAGACTTTCCGGCGCGCGGAAAAAACCCTTCGAACCTGAAGCGGGTCATGCCGCCGGAGGGAGTCGGGAGAGCATATCGCTTTCTTGTTTTCCGAAGGCTTTCCGATCCGTGAATTTCATTAACTCACGAACACAGAAAGACCATGATCAGCCCCGAAGAATCGACCGGAACGGAAACCACAAATCACGATGAATCGAGGGCGCAGTTGCCTGCCTCGACTAGGATTTACGTGCAGGGTGAACTTCATCCGGAGGTGCAGGTGCCAATGCGCGAGATCGCGTTGCATGACACGAAAGCTTTCAACGGAGTGGTTGAGAAAAATGAACCAGTGCGCGTGTATGACTGCTCTGGGCCGTGGGGTGATCCTGAGTTCAAAGGGACTTCCGAGGACGGTCTGCCAGCACTTCGTCGCGACTGGATTTTGAAAAGGGGTGATGTGGAAGCCTACGAAGGCCGCGAGGTTCAGCCACAGGACAACGGTTACCTGACGGAGAAACATGCGGAGTTTGCCTCCAAGTCCGAGCGAGCCAATAAATTCATCGAGTTTTCTGGACTCACCGCCGAGCGCCGCCAGCCGCTGCGTGCTACGGGGAAAGCCGTAACTCAGAAGGCTTATGCCGACGCAGGCATCATCACTCCTGAGATGGAGTTCGTGGCGATCCGTGAAAACATGCGCCGCTCACGCATCTCGGACATGAAAGATGACATCGTGCGCAACCATCTGGACAAGCAGCACGCGGGTTCGACCCAGCTTCCGGATAGCGAATACACACCGGGTATTTTCAAACGTTTCCCACAGCGCATCCCCGCAGAGATCACTCCGGAATTCGTCCGCAGCGAAGTCGCCGCAGGCCGCGCCATCATCCCGCTGAACATCAACCACCCGGAATGCGAGCCGATGATCATTGGCCGTAATTTCCTCGTGAAAATCAACGCGAACATCGGCAACTCCGCCGTCGCATCCTCCATCGAGGAGGAAGTGGAGAAAATGCGCTGGGCCACGAAATGGGGCGGGGACACCGTGATGGATCTCTCCACCGGCAAGAACATCCACGCCACCCGCGAGTGGATCCTCCGCAACAGCCCGGTTCCCATCGGCACAGTACCGATCTACCAAGCCCTCGAAAAAGTCAACGGCAAGGCCGAGGATCTCACTTGGGAGCTTTACCGCGACACGCTCATCGAGCAGGCGGAGCAGGGGGTCGATTATTTCACCATCCATGCCGGCGTGCTGCTGCGCTTCGTGCCGATGACCGCCACCCGCATGACCGGCATCGTCTCACGCGGCGGCTCCATCATGGCAAAGTGGTGCCTCTCCCATCACAAGGAGAATTTCCTCTACACCCACTGGGATGAAATCTGCGATATCTGCGCGAAATACGATGTCAGCTTCTCCATCGGCGATGGCCTCCGCCCCGGCTCCGTTGCGGACGCGAACGATCAGGCACAGTTCGGCGAACTTCAGGTGCAAGGTGAACTCACCACCCGCGCATGGGCAAAAGGCTGCCAGGTCATGAACGAAGGCCCCGGCCACGTGCCGATGCACATGATCGAGGAAAATATGGCCAAGCAACTCGAGTGGTGCCACGAGGCTCCCTTCTACACGCTCGGACCATTGACCACCGACATCGCCCCTGGCTACGACCACATCACCTCCGGCATCGGTGCCGCGATGATTGGCTGGTATGGCTGCGCGATGCTCTGCTACGTCACCCCGAAGGAGCACCTCGGCCTACCGAACAAAAAGGACGTCAAGGACGGTGTCATCACCTACAAGCTCGCAGCCCACGCCGCCGACCTCGCGAAAGGCCATCCCGGTGCCCAATACCGCGACAACGCCCTCTCCAAGGCCCGCTTCGAATTCCGCTGGGAAGACCAGTTCAATCTCGGCCTCGATCCGGAAACCGCCCGCGAGTTCCACGATGAAACCCTTCCGCAGGAAGGCGCAAAAACCGCCCACTTCTGTTCCATGTGCGGCCCGCACTTCTGCTCGATGAAAATCTCCGAAGACGTCCGCCAATACGCCGCCGCCCAAGGCCTTTCCGAAGAGGAAGCCCTGGAGAAGGGGATGGAGGAGAAATCCAAGGAGTTTGCGGATGCGGGTGCTGAAGTTTACGTCCCGGCGTAAATATGAGGATTTACCCGGACATCTGCACGCTCTGCCGCACTTTCGACGATCAAACCCAGCCTCGCATCTGGTTGGAAACCCATGCCTTGTGTGTGATCCTGGATCTCGTCGAAATCGGCCAACTTGAAATGATCCGGTCTTCCATCCATGACCTTGAGAACTCGCGAAACTCACAGGAGACTCGCCGTCTTTGGGTATAACAATGCCTCAAACTCGCATCCCAAAAAGTCGAACTGGCACCAGAGATCAGACAAAGAGCGGGCGATTTGGAAGCGATTGGGGTGAAACCCATTGATGCTTTGCACGCCGCCGCCGCGGAATTCGCAGCTTGCACTCACCTGCTGACCTGCGATGACCGTTTTCGCAAGCGCTACACCGGCTCTCTCAATATCTTGAATCCTGCCGACTTTGTGGTTGAATACTTCCAACAAGAATCATGAGTGCCACCATCGAAACAGAACAAGAGCTCAAAGAGGAAGCCTTCGCGATCCTGAGTCAGCACCTTTCTCCCCACAAGGTCGCCAGACTGCTTTCCATCTGGCAGATCGGCAAAGGCGACTACGTCAAGGATCGTGACGCACTCTTTGCCAACGAAACCGTGGATTCCCTGTTCCAGCAGGCAGTGGCGCAGCAGTCGAAGTGAATCTTCATCGGACGCTTCAACAAACGAACCGGATCACCCTGAATTACGCTATGAGTTCAACATTAACAAGAGCCGGGGCGACCACTTCTGCTCGATGAAAATCTCCGAAGACGTCCGCCAATACGCCGCCGCCCAAGGCCTTTCCGAAGAGGAAGCCCTGGAGAAGGGGATGGAGGAGAAATCGAAAGAATTTGCCGAGAAAGGTGCGGAAGTTTATATTAACGCGTAGTTGAACGGCAAAACATCATGAATTCGTCCGATCTCGTAACCATCGATCCCAACATTCTCGGAGGAACACCCGTATTCAAAAATACCCGTGTTCCGGTGAGGACGCTATTCGAGTATCTGGAGCGAAACTACACTCTGGATGAGTTTCTGGAGTGCTTCCCGTCCGTCACGCACAAGATGGCTCACACCGTCTTGATGCGTTCGGAAGAGGCGTTTCTGGCACCCGCATGAAAATCCTGTTGGATGAATGCGTTCCTTGGCCGATGCGCAAGATGCTTGTGGATCATGAATGTTCCAACCCTTATAAATGCGGCTGGAGTGGGGTTACCAACGGAGACCTATTGGAACTCGCGGAAAACGAATTCGAACTCTTCATCACCTCCGATCAGAATCTCCGTTATCAGCAGAATCTGGAAGGACGAAGCATAGCTATTCTGGAACTTTCCACCAATGACCTTCGCAGAATCCTTAACGCGGAGTCGGCAGTCATCGAAGCTGTCGCTTCCATTAATGCAGGCGAATATCTGCAACTGGAGATTCCATCCTCTTAGCCGATACCTGAAAGAACTTACAGTAAGAATGAATTCTGTGTGGAAAATCGTGCTAGTATTGACGGGTTTTCTTTTCGGCACTCAGTTGATGGCGTCGCCTCCCGGCTCCAAAGATGCTGCGGTTGAAGAAGTCGGTGCGGACGCGGTTTTTATGAAAGGTTCCGAAGCGATTTTAGATCAGGACTATCGGACCGCCTTTGATTTGCTGTCACAAGGAGTGGCGATGGGACACGCGCCGTCGAAGGCAGGGCTTGGCTTCCTCTGCTTCAATGGTTGGGGTTGTGAGATGGATCTACAGAAAGCACGGCGGCTTTACGAGGAATCCGCCGCAGCCGGTGCCCACCAAGGATTGAATAATCTGGCGCACCTTTATCGCTACGGCTTGGCTGGGTTGGACAAAGACCTTACGAAGGCGATCGAGCTTCTGGAGAAGGCTGCGAAGCTAGGTAACGAGAAGGCCGCATACACCTTAGCTGATCTTTACCGAAGTAATGAACTCGGCGAGCCAGATTTGCCCAAAAGCATCGAGTGGTTACAATTTGGTGCGGAACGTAATTATGCGGCATGCCTGACAGACCTTGGTTTCGCCTACCAACATGGAATCTTTGTTCAGAAGGACATGAACAAAGTAGCTGAACTGTTTCAGAAGAGCCTGGATGCGGGATCTCCACGAGCCGCTTCCAATCTTGGGTATATGTATCTCAAGGGTGAAGGCGTTGCTCAAAACTACGACAAGGCTCTCGGTCTATTCCAGCAGTCCGCCCATGAGAACGATGTTGGTGGAATCATCAATCTTGCTGTCATGCGCTTCAATGGTCTCGGATGCGAGCGTGATCCGAAATCTGCATTTTCGTTACTTGCTCGTGCCGTTGAATTGGGAAGCGATCAGGCTCGTGATTTGTTGAAGGACTGGAGAATAGAAGAATCTAACGACGAAAAGTAAATGTGGTTATCTTCGATTTACTAGGTATTTAGAGAAACGGATTCAATGTCTTGATTCCGCTCTTTTCAAAGTCCGCAGTGTTTCTCGTGACGATGACGAGCGAGTGGCGGCTGGCGGTGGCGGCGATCTGGCTGTCTAGGGAGGGGATGGTCACACCTGTTTTTTCCCATTTCGCTTTGAGCTGTCCCCAGACGTGGGCGGTGCTGGTGTTGAAGCCGAGAATACGACCCTGCATGCAATCACAGAGGGATTGTAGCCATGTGCGGAGCTGGGTTTTGCGTTTGCCGTCTGGCAGGCGTTCGATTCCCCGGCGGATTTCAGCTATGGTGATGGTGCTGACGTAGAGTTGGCTTTCGTGCTGGCGGAGCCATTCGATGACTTTCGCATCTGGCTTGGGTTTTGCCTGTTCGCTGAAAACGTTGGTATCGACGAGGTAGTTCAAAACGTGAGGGGGGCGGTGTCGTCCTTTTCCCGGTCGGTGATCTCAAATGAAGCCGGACAGGCAAGCAGAAGATCCACCAAGCCACGGTTCGCGGGATGTGCGATGCGTCTGAGGGTGATGGTATCCTCGTCCTCCACGGTCACTTCGAAATCATCCCCGGGCTGAAGTTGGAGTTGATCTCGAATGACTCCCGGCAGGACGATCTGGCCTTTTTGTGATAAAATGGTAGTCACGGTAGGATTATCTTACATCGGAGGTTTTTTGCAAGCTGTGATTTTAATGACCAAGGCACCGACATTGGAAATTTTTTAACCACAGATTACACAGATGAACGCAGATAAAGAGGATTGGACTTGCACCCGGTTCGGGTTGGCAAATTTACCTTCGGTTTTCCACCCCTTTTTCTTCCATCTGCGTTCATCTGAGCAATCTGTGGTTAAAGATTCTTCAGAAGAGATATTTATCCCTAGCTTGATTTCCATGTTAGCGCGACATGTGCTTTGCCAGTCAGAGATAGGCGGATAAACTCCTTAACCAGCTTCGTCGCGCCACAGGTAGACGGCGCCACGGATGCCTGCTGAGTTATCGACGATTGTCACGTCCTCGGGCAGTTTCCCTTGCAGTTTTTTGCTGTTGCCGCCGCCGATGAACATGTGGTCGAAGCCGGTGAGGTTGCGCATTTTGTCGATAGCACGAAGCACGTTCTTCTGCCACTTGTCGTTACCGGCCTCCTTGCGCCCTGCGTTGCCGAGTTGCTGGTCGTAGGTTTCGCCCTTGCGGAAGGGTTGGTGTGCGATTTCGAGATGCGGAGCCATGCGTCCGTTGTCGTAGAGGCCGGTGCCGAAGCCGGTGCCCAAGGTGATCACCATCTCTAGGCCTTTGCCAGTGATGACGGCAAGGCCTTGCACGTCGGCGTCGTTGGCGATGCGCACCGGTTTGCCGAGCGCCTCCTGGAGCGCAGCGGCGAGCGGGAAGCCGCTCCAGCCATCGTTGCCGAGGTTGGGTGCGCTGCGGACTATGCCTTCGCGCACCATGCCCGGGAATCCGACGCCGACCCGTCCGTAATCCGGCAGATCCTTTACGAGTTCGGCCAGTAGCTCGACGATGGCTCCGGGCGCGGCACCGGTCGGGGTGTCGATGCGGACGCGGTCGGTGATCATTTCGCCTTCGGCATCGAGTACGGCTGCCTTGAGGCCGGAGCCGCCGATGTCGATGGCGAGTGTGTTGGGGGTGGGGATTTCGTTTTGCATGGTTTGATAGGTGGCAGGGCTGGATGCTTTTATCGGTGGCAGGGCATGGACAAGAAAACTGATGGAGTTGGGCTGTATGTGTCGTTAACAGGATATTTAGGAGAGAAAAATCATTGGCTGCCAGCATCGTATTCAGCTCCAACGCTAGATCGGATCTTTAAGTCAGTGTTTACAAAAACAGGGGGCGTAGGCAGGAGTCGACCAAGGCGGTTTGAATCGCGGAATTTTCCGTGGTTGATTCTTTGCTTTCCCAGTCCTCTTTCAGGGCTTGTGCAAGAGCGGCGATGAGTAGGTTGGACTGCTCTTCCATAGGCACGTCGAGCGTTTCAGGAAAGGTGGCGTCCAGAAGTGAGATTCCGAAATCGCCCGGCTCAATCAGTTCTTCCGCCCATCCAAGGACTGTCTCGGTTGGTGATTGGTCGGGAACCCGGTTGGCGATGAAAGCGAAGATGTCCTTGCGAGTCGGGACGTTCATGAGCAGTGCGAGGAAAAAGCGATGATCAGGATCGCTGATATGGAAGCGCATGCCGGTGAGGGTTTCGCGACGGAGGCATTCGGCCAATGTGTCGGGGATTCCTTCTGCGAGTTCACCATGTCGGTTTTGAAAAATCGTGAGCACCGATTCCCATTCGTCGAGATTCTGAAGACGGGGCATCGCGTAGCGAAGGATGTTGAAGCCGCGTTCGAAATCGAGATTCTCCACCATTTCGCCCACGAATTTCGCGTAATCGGGATCATCGAGAGTTTCCAGTACATCGAGGAGTTGCTGGCGGCGCAGGGTGAGAGGATCCGCGTGAAGTGGGTCGATGGCGATGTGAGGTGGTAGGTAGTTGTATTGCGGGCCAGTGCCGGGGTCGTGATGGGTGCGGATCACCACGGTGACGGAGGGGGTATCGAGGTGGAAAAGGGAGTGGATGCAATCCCGGCCAGAGGTGATGGGGATGGTGCGCCCGGTTTCTAGTAGCTCGATGTGCTTCATCCGTAGATCGCCTATCCGTAGATGTGGAGTAACTGCTTGGGCTTCATCAAAGTCATACTCGGAATGAATGCTGGATCCCCGCATGACATGAAACGCGCCCGAAAATTCGTGTTGATGGATCTCGGTGGTTCCCTCCAGCCAAAAGAGAATCTGGATATAAAAACGGTGGTGATTAAAGGCGACCAACTCGGGCTGACCGAACCCGGACTGGCTTTGAAAGGGTTGTTCGTCGTTGCTGAGAAACTCGGCAATCATCTCATCGAGATCGACGTTCTCACACGGTGGCGATTCATTGAGGGCGGTGAGGGCAAGCTCCGGAAACGCTGCGAGCGAGAAGTTCTGTTCCTGCCACCGTGTCGCGACGGTGCGCCCGAGCTTTTCAAAATAAGGATTCATTCGCCCAAATCCTATGGTCACTTACGGTGCCTCACAAGGGGCAAGAATGAGGCTTCTGGGTTCTCTTTATCCGCTACCCGCGTCTAGGTTTTTTAGGGAAACGGATTCAGCGTTTTGATGCCGGTGTTTTCAAAGTCGGAAGTATTGCTGTTAACTTAGCTACCCGGGAGTGGTGGTGGTTGAGCGTACGATGCAGAACTAGGCAGTGGCGGTGGGCCGTTGGTCTTGCTGCACATGTCGAGCGCCTGCTGGATCAGTTTTCCTGGAATTGCGAAAGTGAGTCCGTTCGGGTTCTCTTCGGCGAAGCATACGATCATTTCTAATCGCAAGCGTTCGTGATCCAGAGCGGCACCAGTGATCCAGAGATCCGCTGCATATGCTTCATTGTCGCCAACCAGCCAGTGAGGCAATGGCCGACGTCTTCCGAACTGATATTCTTCATCTTCGATGAGATTTGCGAGTTCTTGTTCCGCTTCGTTTTCAGGGATGTCGAAATGAACCCTTGCAAGAGTGGAACGAGCATTTCCCATGACTTCCATGGACTTCTCACCCCATGATAGGACAACCAGTGCAGCTGAGCCTCTCCCGTTTTCTACAGCCTCGGTATTGGCCATCACGATATTGGCAAAGACAATCGGAGCGTTGGCAATCGCATGGAGATATCTCTCACGCAATTGTGGAGTGGCAAGTTGCCTAGTCGCTGCCAAATTTTTTCCAGCGGTACGAAAGTCCTTGTTGAAGAGTCCGATTCCCTTCACTAGCCCAATTTGTAGGTTGCTGGTGTGAATCTCATTGAACACCAAATCGAACTCAGGGGTCTGTGTGAAGGCGAGCGTTAGCTCCCTGATTTTATTCTCAACCTCTTCATTATCGAACTTCGATTCTGTTTCTTGTAGCTGCTGATCTTCAGTTAATCGCTCTGGCAATAGATCAGGAAAGCTCCCGCTTATACGACCGCCGACAGCTATAAATTTTCCCGTAGGGTCTTCTCTAATTGCTTCGCTGGGTAGGCAAACGAAGAGTTCTCCGTGTTGAGTTCTGACACGAAGCATCCAGAAGTTTATAGCGGTTAGCTCGTTGGTTGTTTTGACTGCGAGAATGATTTTTCCAGTGAGGAAGGCCGTGGTTGATGGTTTCTCTGCAATATTTCCGTTTTCATCATAGATCCCGATCGCTGCGAAAGCGTATGCCGGCCAGTCGATGACTCTAGCATCGGCAGTGAGCTCTTCTCCGGATGAGAATAGCATACAAGAATCCGCCAACATTGTCAGTGCTAGAGGAAGCAGGCCTTCGATCTCTCCACATCCATCGATCAAATGATGCGGATTGGAAAAAAGAACTGGAAATGGTTCCGAATTTTCTTGGTCTGTTGGATCTAAGACCCAAGCGAATATCAGAGCATCGGCTGGGCTTTTCTGAGTGTAGGCAGTCATTCCAGGAGTGGGATTGCACTCCAATACTGGAAGTGCGCCGTCTAATCCGAAGTTTTGCCAAATCCGGCAATAATCTTGAGAATACAGCATCGCTTCTCCTACTCTTGCGGGGTAGGACTCTGAAAGCGTGGCAGTTACTTCCAGTAATCTTCCTAAGGCATTTGCATCTGTGGGGATCCGGAATCCGAGTGAAGAATAAACCGGTATTACTTCTTTAGCTGGATTCTCGTTATTGCTGCTTTCCTGAGTCATATTTCACTCATGTGAGCATAGCTTGATGGGGGGATATCTCTGCAATCCAATTCAGTATTAGAAGCTACATGAAGGGTTGTAATTCTTCATCAAATGGGAGGCGTAGCCATCTTGGCTTGCTCAATAATGAGTATTGGCTCACTCCATGTCGATGAAGCCCTATGTAAAGCTCAGTGAGTCGACGATGTCAGACGGTACGGTTTTCTCCCTGCACAAGCATGATGGGAAATTTTACCTAAAGTATAATGGCTATGAGCTGATGAGCACGGCGCTGACCTTTTCTGAAGAGATGCTCGCGGAAATTGGGTGTGCGGATTTGTGCGAGGGCAAGGCGAATCGGCCAGCGAATCCGCGGGTTTTGATCGGCGGGTTAGGGCTTGGGTTTACTCTGAAACGGACGCTGGAACTGATTGGTAGTCCGGCGACGGTGGAGGTAGCTGAGCTGATGCCGCCGCTGATCGAGTGGAACTGGACGTTTCTTGTCGAACACAATGGGCCGTTGTTGGAAGATCCACGGACGAAGATCACACAGGGGGATCTGTTTGATATCATCTCTAGCAAGGGCAAGGGGAGTTATGACGCGCTGCTGTTGGATATCGACAATACGCCTGACGACCTGATCACAGATGGAAACGCGCGGCTGTATTCTCCGGGCTTCTTGGCGAAGATCCGAGATGTGGTGACGCCGAACGGTCGAGTCGCCTACTGGCTTTCAGAGCCGGCGCCGAAGTTTAAGAAATGCCTGCTCAAGGCTGGGTTTCTGGTGGAGGAGTTCGCTGCGAAGCATCATGAGAAGGCGAAGCGGGCGAGGCACTGCATCTATCTGGCGAGGAGGAAAAATTAAACGCGTGGTGAGCAGTTGCGGGACGCTAGAATCGTGAATAGAAACCAAGCATGCCTTTTTCCGCTTTCGGCCTGTCGGCTCAATTGGTTTCCGTAGCCAGCAAGTATGATTCACCTACCGCAGTGCAGTCGGCGGGGATTCCCGTCGTGCTGGCGGGGGGAGATTTGCTTGCGACGGCGAAGACTGGTTCAGGCAAAACTATGGCGTTCGTGCTACCGCTCTTGCAGCGCTGGAGCGAGGCGCGTCATGAAAAGCCAAGGCGGGTTCATACTTTGATCTTGGTGCCGACACGTGAGCTGGCGGCGCAGGTGCGGGAGGTGGTGCAGGAGTTTTCTACGAATCTGCCGGAGAGGATCAAGGTGGTCAGTGCGGTGGGTGGTGTCTCGATCAATCCTCAGATGATGGCTTTGCGTGGTGGTGCGGATTTCATCGTTGCGACTCCGGGACGATTGCTGGATTTGGTGGATCACAATGCTGTGAAGCTCTCGGATGTCAGGGCGTTGGTGCTGGATGAGGCCGACCGTATGCTCGATCTGGGCTTTGCTGATGAACTGGGACGCATCCTTTCGCTGCTTCCAAAGCGGCGTCAGAGCCTTTTGTTTTCCGCTACTTTTCCTCCGGCGATTGAAGCGATGGCCGGGGAAATTCTGCACGATCCCACACGCATCGAGATCGAGACGACTGATGCTCCGGATATTCTTCAGCGGGCGATACGTGTGGATACAGACAAGCGCACTCCACTGCTGCGGCATCTGATCGCTACGGAGAAGTGGAAACGCGTGCTGGTTTTTGTAGCCACTCAATACAGCGCCGACCACGTGGTCGATAAACTCCGGAGAAACGGCATACGTGCGAAGGCGTTTCATGGCGAACTCAGCCAGGGTGCGCGCAATGAGGTGCTGGAGGATTTTAAGAAATCGCACATCAAGGTGCTTGTCGCGACTGATCTAGCTGCGCGCGGGTTGGACATCGCGCAGTTGCCGGTGGTGGTGAATTACGATTTACCACGCTCCGCTGTGGACTACACGCATCGCATCGGGCGCACCGGAAGAGCGGGGGAGGCCGGTGTTGCGGTCAGTTTTGTAGCTGCGGAATCCCAAGCGCATTTCTTGCTTATTGAGAAACGCAATGGATCGAACATTGTGAGGGAAGAAATCCTTGGCTTTGAACCTACCGAATCTGCACCGCCGCCATCTCCAGGCACGGGAGGAGTCAAAGGAAGGCGGAAGAGCAAAAAGGATAAACTCCGCGAAGCCGAGGCGAAGAAAAAGCGTTTGTAGATGGCTCGAGCGCTAGCTCAGGTCGGGAAAGCATTTGCGAAATTCAGGGTCGGTAGGGGCGATGATTTCCAATGGTTCGTTGGTATGCGGATGTGTGAGCTTGAGGTTTTTTGACTGGAGCAGCATGCGGGTGCCGGTGCCGAGGATTTCACCGAGTTCGAAACTGCGCTCGATGCCGGCGTAGCGGAAGTCGCCGACGATGGGGAAACCGGCCTCCAGCAGGTGACGACGGATCTGGTGGAAACGCCCGGTGAGAGGGGAGGCTTTGAGAAGGGAAAGGATGAGTTCTGCGTGGTTGGGGAAATCGCCTGGTGATGTGACGGCGATGCGCTCGAAGGAGGTTTCTGCAGAGAGGGGCTCGTCTTCGGGGTTGGTTTTTAGAGGGGTTTCACAAGTCCATTGCGGAGGTGTGCACCCAGAGATGATAGCGTGGTAGGTTTTGAATACTTCCCTGCGGGCAAAGGCTTGTTGGGTGAGGCTGGCGGTTTGCTTGTCGAGAGCGAAGAGCTGGACGCCGGAGGTGGGTCGATCAAGCCGGTGGACGGGATACACCCTGCGACCGAGCAGGTCGCGAAGGCGCAGGATGGCGATGTCTTCGGGATCCTCTTTGTCGCGTCCGGGATGCACGATCATTCCGGCGGGCTTGTTGATGGCGACAAGGAACGCGTCTTGAAATAGAATGTGAAGAGGCGGCATGCAAAGGTCAGCTTAGGGGAAGTTCGGAAAATCCGAAACTCTATTGCCGTCTTTCACCAATATGGGGGTAGGTCTCGAATTTTATTGCTTCTGAAGGCGATTGGCAGGTATCGCGGCGGGGCAGCGGTTGCCGCTTCTGTCCAATGACAGAAAGATGAGCCCGCAAAATCTAACTACTGATTGACTTATGGCCTTCACACCAAGCAAAGACCACAAACGCCGCGAGCGGGAGCAAAAGAAAATGGATAAGCGAATTGCTCGCGAAGCAGCTAAGGAAGAGCAGCTTATTGCAAAGCAGGCGGAAAATGAGGCTGCTGAGATTGCTGCGATTGAAGAGGCAAGACTTGCCGGGATGACACAGGAGGAAATCGAGTTCGAGAAAGAACTGGCGGCAGAGGCTGCGGAAGTTGCTGCAAAGAAAGAAATGGCGATGGCCTGAGTTTGAGCTGTTTGTCGAACTGGCCGCGATTTTTCAATCGCGGCTATTTTCATTTTAGCCGAAGTGTCCGGGCATTTTCGGCGCGTAGCAGGATTGGAAAAATAGCTGACGCTCTAGGACTTCGGATACGAGGAGTATTCCGAGGGCTGCCCATGGGGTGATGATTAGTGCTATGAGTGCTAGTGGGACTAGTGCGAAGCGCAGGATGGTGATGAGGCGTAGCGGGCCGAGCTGTAGGCGGGCGGAGTGCTGATCTGCGGAAAAGTTCTTATCCTTCGCATCACTGAGGACGAATAGTTCGGGTATCATTTTCCCGAAGATGACGAGGGCGAAGAGGATGATGTGGGACGAGGACGGATCTGCGATGCAGAGGCCGAGGGTGAGGAAGGAAAAGAAGGTGCCGAAGAAGCGCGGGATGGTGAGGCCTAAACGCCATGAGGCGCGGTGGGTGTCTTGGTAGATCATCACGCTGGTGAAGATGGCTCCGAGGGAGGCGGGGATGACGGAGAGGAGGGTGATGGTGGTGGCTAGATCTTTGAAGGGGAAATCTGGTGTCAAACGAAGAGCGATGAGAGCGAGGGGCAGGGGAGCGACCATGGAGAAGGCGAGGATTTCGCGGGAGAGCCATGATGTTTTTAGGCCGAGGAAAAAGCGCCAGGCTTTGAGCGGCTGGCCGAGGTGGAGGGTGGCGGCGATCATGCCGAGATTGAAAAGTGCGGCTCCAACAATGAAGAGGGGGAGTGATGCTTGGCTGGGCGGATACAATCCGCCGCCACAGAGGCCTAGGCCTGCTTGGGTAAGGGCTAGCATGAAGACGAGCGGCCAGTGAGCGTGCTGTGCGTGCAGGGTATCGCGGTCTGCGGCGTGGACAGCGGGTGGTGTTTCGCGGCCGATGTAGCGAGTGGTGGGTAGGGTGATGCGTGAGTCTGGGATGCCGGAGGTTTCTCCGAAGATGCGGGATTTGAAGAGTGAGATTTCGGCGGAGTCGCGGTTGCCGATGGTTTTATGTTTTACGATGCGGATGGCCTCGGTGGGGCAGGCCTGGACGCAGGCGGGGGCTTCACCTTCGGCGAGGCGTTGGTGGCACATGTCGCACTTGCGCACGATGCCACGGGATTTGGAGTATTTCGGGACGTCGTAGGGGCACTTCAGGATGCAGTAGGAGCAGCCAATGCATTGGTCATCGAGGTGGCGGACGAGGCCGGTGTCTGCGTCTTTTTCATAGGCTCCGACTGGGCAGCCATTCATGCAGCCGGGGTCTTCACAGTGGTGGCAGGCGGTGGTGATGGTCTGCTGGTATTTTTTCTCATCCGAGCCGCCAAGGAGGGTGCCGACATCGCGCCAGGTTTCGCCTTCATCGAGGCCGTTGAGTGAGGAGCAGGCGGAGACGCAGGCTTTGCAACTGGTGCAGCGGTCTAGGGAGACTTCGAATGCGTATTGCTCGCCTGGGCCGGGTTTTGACAGGGGGATGAGGGAGCGGTAGTGGGGCTCGAGATCCGGCTCGCTGTGGTGTTTTTCTGAAAACTTCGCGACGGGGGTTTGGAGGGTGGATTGCTGTTCCAGTAGCTCGTCGATGAGGTTTCTCACTAAATTTCAACTTTCAAATTTCAACTCTCAAGGAAGAAGCTGCGCACGAGATGCCGCTCAGGAGTTGAGGGCTACAAGATCCTCGAGGGGCTGGCGGTTGCTGAAGCTAACGAAGGTTTCGTCAGGCTCACGGGTGGCTAGGTAGTGGGTGAGGAGCTTGTCGAGTAGGGCGGGGATTTCGGTGAAGGGGATGGATTTCCAGACTTCGCGGGCGATGGCTTGGGTGTCATCGACTCCGCCGCCTAGGACGATGTTGTAGCCATCGACGGTTTCGCCAGCGGCGTTTTTCACGGGGACTCCCATGAGGCCGATGTCTCCGATGTAGTGCTGGGCACAGGAGTGGTTGCAGCCGGTGACGTGGAGGTTGATGGGGTGGTCGAGATCGAATTTTTCAGAGAGGAATTTTCCGAGGTCGATGGCATTGCCTTTGGTGTCAGCGGCGGCGTATTTGCAGCCACGTGAGCCGGTGCAGGCGATGATGCCACCGCGTATGGCGGAGGGGCGGTAGTCGAGGCCTGTGGCGATGATGGCAGCGGTGGCGGCTTCGAGTTTTTCAGCTGAAATGCCAGGGATAATGAGGTTTTGCCAGACGGTGAGGCGGACTTCACCGCGCCCGTATTTATCGGCAATGTCTGAGAGCTGATCCATCTGGAGGCAGGTGAGGCGACCGACAGGGACGAGGACTCCGACGTAGTTGAGGCCGTCGGATTGGTTGTGAATGCCGAGGTGGCCGTGTTTTACCTTTGGAGTGGGGACTTCGCAGCTTGAGACGGGAGTGAAGGTGATGGGGAAGGTGAGTTTTCTTTCTGTTTCCTGGAGGAGCTTTGGGATGCCCCATTCATCGACGAGGTATTTGAGTCGGGATTTTTTGCGGTTGGTGCGATTTCCGTTTTCGATGAAGACGCGGAGGATGGCAGCGGCTACAGGGATGGCTTGGGATGGGGTGAGGAAAATGCCTGCATCGGTGGCGAACTGTTGGTGCCCGGTGATGCCGCAGAGCTGCATGCGGAAGCCGATTTCACCGCTCTGGCTGCGGACGGCGTAGAAGGCGATGTCATTGGTATCTGCGCAGGCGGAAATGCGACCGCCGGAATCGAAGGCTATGTTGAATTTGCGGGGGAGGCCGTAGAGATCGCGGTTCCGCAGGATGTAATAGTGCATCGCTCGGGCGTAGGGAAGGACGTCGAGGAGTTCGTCGGGATCGAAGCCGGTGGTGGGTGTGGCGGTGACGTTGCGGATGTTGTCGGCGCCGGAGCCTTGGCTGGTGAGGCCGATGTCTGCTAGGTCATCGAGGATGTTTGGGCAGTCCTTGGGGGCGATTTCGCGGATCTGAACGTTGTTGCGCGTGGTGAGGTCGGTGTGGCCGGGGCCGTATTTTTCCGCCATGCGGGAGAGGCCGCGGAACTGGGTGGTGGTGAGCGCTCCGCCGGCGATGCGGCAGCGGATCATGAAGGAATCTTGGGCGGGGGCGACGTAGAAAAGGCCGTGGAATTTGTAGCGGAAGACGTTGTCGGCGTCTGGGAAAACGTTTTTCTCGGCGTTTTCGAGCATGGTCGGGAAGCAATCGAGGCCGTTTTGCTCGTATTTGATGGTTTCCTCACGGCAGAGTTCGTCGACTGGGGTGCCGTGGACAGTTTCGATCGCTTCTTCGGGATCTCCGGTGAAACGTCCGGCTCCGTCTTGGCCGAGGTAGGGGATTTGGCGGCCTTGCAGAATTCCCGATACAAAGCCGTCTAGGTAGGTTTTCTGTTCTTTGGTGAAGGCGGAGGTATTCAGATCGACCATGGTTTTGGGTAGGATTCTTCCTGCAAATAGCATAGGGGATGCCATGGGAAGATATCCTGTGGAACATGGAAGGAATGGTTTCAATCTACTCCATGAGGCGGAGTCATGGGGGGTGATGAGGTAGATTTTTTTTGTGATTTGTCCTGTATTTTTCCTACGGTATGGCCGCAAGCTCATGGCAATGGATTTAGCGACGACATCTGAGGATTTGCTGCATGAGGGGGAAAATCAGGCTGGAAGTGGACTGAGAGTAGAGATGGCGACTCTGGATGATTTGCCTGCTCTCACGGAGCTGGTGATGGATCTTTTTTCCATGTCAGATGGGGATTTTACGCCGGACAAGGAGGTGCAGGAGCGAGGGCTGAGATTGATTCTTGAGCAACCGAGCCGGGGGAGGATCGCGGTGGTGAGGAACGATGACCGGATTTTCGGGATGGTGAACACCTTGTTCACGATTTCAACGGCACGGGGTGGATTCGTGATCCTGATGGAAGACGTAGTGATTCATCCAAATCACCGTGGGCAAGGTTTTGGCACGATGTTGGTTGATCACGTGATCGAGTTTGCGAAACAGAAGGGCTTCCTGCGCATCACGCTGCTGACGGATAGAATTAGCGCGGAGAGTCAGGAATTCTTTAAGAAGCAGGGATTCGATTACTCGAACATGATCCCGATGCGCTGCTTGCTTTAAATCTCAAAATTCAACTTCCAAGGAAGAAGGTAGTGATTCGAGTTAGGAGTAATGTTTTTCTAATATGGGGGCGAGGGCTTCGCCGATTTCGGTGTCCTTTGTCACTTCTAGGAGTGATTTCACGGCGACGGGGATGTGTTGGCGATACCATTCGTCGTTGCGGTTTTCGATGATGTTTCCGAATGCTCCGAGTGCCTGCATGAGGCGCTGGGAGGCACATTTGTGAAAGAGGGAGGTTTCCGGACGTTCGTCGGAGATGTCCTCCCAGAGATCGAGGAGTTGCTCTCTCTCGTCGGCGGAGTGATCCATGTAGGGGTCGAAAATAAGCGATGCGAGATCATACTCTTGGCGACCGCGGCGGAGGCCTTGGAAGTCTATCATGTAAAGTTTGTCGTCCTTGATGAGGAGGTTCTGAGACTGGAAATCTCTGTGAACGAGGTGTTTGTGTGAGGCACCGAGACCTTCCGCCATATCGGTGAATGCTTCGTTTTTCTCTAGGGCGACTGGGCTTTCCTTGAGGAAATCCTCGATGAAGTAGTCGAAGAAATATTTCTGCTCCCAGCGGTAGAGATCGGCATCGAAGGGAGGCATGAGTTCGAGATCCTTCGGGACGCGTGCATAAAAGAGGCGATCCACTTGCTCGAGGGCGGAGCGGTAGAGGGGGAGGCGTTTCTTGAATGGAGTGTCTTTTAGGGAAAGTAGATCGGTATCGCCGAGGTCTTCGATTAGGGCGACGCTGTGCTGCGAGCGGTCGTAAAGTATTTTAGGGACGTTGAAGCGTGCTTTTTTGAGGAACTCCGCAATGGGGACGAACTGTTCGTTGTCGTCGCGTTCGTCTGTCCAGTGGATGCCGATGAAATCTTCGTGAACGGGAGTTTTCACACGGGCTATAGTTCGACCGGAGGCTCCTTTTTTAATAGGAATGAGGGTGATCGGGGTCGTTGGATCGACCTCAAGGTATTGCCGTGCGGTGGAGAGTATGGCTTCGGTGGACATGGGCGGCTGAGGTTAATATGGGTTTTTGTGATTATGGAAGTGGAAAGAAGTCGGTCGTAGACGCGGCTCTCCGTTATTGACGTTGGGGAAGATGGGGGATTTCATTCGCGTCCGCTTCCGGGCGGCGAATTTATGGATTATTCAGGGAAAATAGCACGCCATGTGGCATCGATACCGAGATCTGGGATCCGGGATTTCTTCGATCTTGTGATCGGGAGGGACGATGTGATTTCGCTGGGCGTGGGCGAGCCAGATTTCGTGACGCCGTGGCACATCCGCGAGGCGGCGATTTATTCTCTTGAAAGGGGGCAGACGACTTATACGGCGAACCTCGGGCTACTGAGCCTGCGGAAATCGATTTCCAAATACGTGAGCGGTCTGTTTGAGATCGATTACGATCCTGCCAGCGAAGTTCTGGTGACGGTGGGAGTCTCGGAAGCGATCGACATCGCGCTGCGCGCGCTTCTCAATCCTGGTGACGAAGTGATTTACCACGAGCCGTGCTACGTTTCCTACTCGCCGAGCATTGTCATGGCGCATGGCGTGGCGGTGCCGGTGGAGACGACGAAGGAGGATGGCTTTTCTCTCAAACCTGAGGCTCTAGAGAAGGCGATCACGCCGAAGAGTCGTGTCCTGATGTTGAATTTCCCGACGAATCCGACAGGAGCCGTGGCCTCGCAAGAGGATCTGGAGGGGATTGCAAAGCTCGCGATCAAGCATGACCTGATCGTGATGGCGGATGAGATTTACTGCGAGCTGCGGTATGACGGGATCAAGCACGTATCCATCGCCTCGCTGCCGGGGATGAAGGAGCGCACGATCCTGATGCACGGATTTTCCAAGGCTTTTGCGATGACGGGTTTCCGCTTGGGCTATGCCTGTGCGCCGCAGCCGATCATCGAGGCGATGATGAAAATTCACCAATACTCAATGCTCTGCGCGCCGATCATGAGCCAGAATGCGGCGATTGAGGCGCTTGAAAACGGTGCACCGCGCGTGCAGGAAATGAAGGAAAGCTATCACCTGCGCCGGGATTTCCTAGTGAAACGGCTCAATGAGATCGGGCTGGAGTGCCATACTCCGGGCGGTGCTTTCTATGTCTTCCCGGATATTAGGAGCACAGGGCTTTCATCGAAGGATTTTGCGATGGGTCTGCTAGAAGCGGAGAGTGTCGCGGCGGTGCCGGGCGGTGCTTTCGGCCCCAGCGGAGAGGGCTTCCTGCGTTGCTGCTATGCGACGGGGATGGATGATCTGCGGACGGCGATGAATCGGATGGAGCGCTTTGTTTCTAAACT
>JANRFH010000057.1:0-6936 GCA_030725745.1 Akkermansiaceae bacterium | reverse complement strand
AGAACAGAAGACGCTGGCGCATGTGGTGCCGTTCGCCGTGTTCATGGTTTTCCTGATTCTGCTGCAGGTGGCGGATGTGTTTTTCGGATGGGATCACCCGGATGCTCCTTGGTGGAGGGAGGATGTGGCGCAGTGGTTGTATCCGATTCAGACAATCGTAGTACTCGGGCTGTTGGCGTATTATTGGAAATATTTCACTTTCAATTGGAGCCTGAAGTGGTCGCTCGTCGGGGTGATTTTTGGAGCTGTGGGTATTGGTTTCTGGCTGCTTCCGACTACGCTTTATGATGCTTGGGGTCTTACTGGAGAGACTGAGGGCTGGATGAAATGGCTGGGGATTGCGAAGCGGGATGATGGGTTCGATCCGGGGATGTTTGAGAGTTCGGCGGCTTACTGGACATCGCTTTCTCTGAGATTCCTGCGGGCGGCAGTGGTTGTGGCGCTGGTGGAAGAGATTTTTTGGCGCGGCTTCGTGATGCGTTTCTGCATGGACTGGGAGGGCGACTACTGGAAGCAGCCGTTTGGGCGCGCGCATTGGAGGAGCTACCTGATCGTGACTGGGCTTTTTATAGTGGCGCATGGAGCGGTCGATCGACCTGCCGCGTTCGTGTATGGCTCGCTGACTTACCTGCTGTGCGTGTGGAGCAAGAATCTGGGTGCCTGCGTGATCATGCACGCGGTGGCGAACTTCCTGATGGGCATGTATGCGATGGCATATGGGAAGTATGGGCTGTGGTGAATGCTACTCACAGCGAGACGCGGTGAGCACGGCCCGCGGCGGCACGGCGACAGCTACGCGTGCTTTGCGTGCTTTGCGTGCCACTCTTTGTAAACCTTCGGAGAGATTTCCGAGGGTTTGATCTCGGAGCGGCCGCCCCAGAAGACGTTGGTGTAGGAAACGGGGATGCCTGCTTCTGCGAGGTGTTTATCGATGGCGGCTTTGTGCTCTAGGACGCGGGGTTTCTCGGTGCCGTGCATGACGCCCATGATATTGACGTCGCCGAATTGTGGGCCGCCTTCGCGCCAGTAGGCGTGGGTCATGCAGTAGTGGCGGCCGACTTCCTTGCCTGCTTCTTCTTCACGGCCTTTGGGGACTGCCCAGTGGAAGAGGCCGTTGAAACGGGTGACGCGTTCGCCGGTTTCTGCGGAGGGTTTTACATGTTCAAGGAATGTGGAAAAACGTCCGATGACTTTCTTTTCGTTGAGTGCTTCGGCGACTTCGCAGAAGCGATCTAGGGAGACACCTGCTTGCTCGGCGCGGCCTGCCCATGGGCTTTCGTTGATCTCGTCGAGGGTGAGTTCTTCTTTGAGGACTAGGAGGATTTCCCATTCCTCGTCGGTGAGATCGGCGGGGACGGTGGTTTGCATGACGGCTGGCTCCGGGGATTTCTCACCGGGTTCCATGGTCTTGCGGCGCATGTGGCCGACTCCTAGGGCGAAAACTCCGTTGGCGGGCATGAGAAGGTATTCGGTGGCTCCGGTGAGTTCGATGAGTTTGGAGGCGTGGAAATCTAGGGATTCGCCGACGGGGACTTTGAGGGTTGTCCAGAGGCGGTAGCCTGAGCCAGAGACTTCGGTATCGGTGGAGCGGATGACGACATGGCCGGAGAAGGGATCTTCCTTGGCCATGAAGTCGAAGGCGTCGTTGAGTTTTTCCTCGGGGACTTTCCATGCGACGAGTGCGCCGTGAGCGAGCTTGGTGGCAAGCATGGTTTGGCGGACGCGGCGGATGATGCCGACTTCCTGCATGGCGCGGATTCGCTCGATGACGGTCTCAAGGGCGACACCAGATTTCTCCGAGATCACGTGGAAGGGATTGCGTTGGAAGCCGGCGATGAGATCCTCGGATACGGCGAGGATTTTCGCGTTGATGGGATCGGATACTGAGGTGGGGATTTCTGAAGTCATCGGGGGGAGTAACGCTTATGATGGGGCTTACGTCCAACAAGGAACGCATGTTGCGTATATTTTGGCAGAAATTGCGCAGCACATCATGCCTTCCGGAGGCTCTCGGCGAGGCTACGGGCGGCTTGTTCCAGTAGTGATTGGGCATTGGCCATGGCTTGTTGCACGGAGATGTTTTCGTTGGTGATGGCGGTGATGCCATCGAAATATGGGAGGAGAATTTCCTCATCGGCAACACATCCAGCGAGTGCGTAGACTGGGATAGAATGCTTGCGGGCGAGTTGTGAAACGCCGAACGGGGTTTTGCCTTCGAGTGTCTGCGAATCGAGCGATCCCTCGCCGGTAATGATGAGTTCGGCTTGGGAAAGTCGTGCCTCCGCACCAAGCAGCCCGGCGATGCATGAAAAGCCGGATTCCAGGGTGGCTCCGCAGAAGGCCATGAGCCCGAAGCCCAAACCGCCTGCGGCTCCCGCTCCGGGAACTTCGCTGAAATCTTTGCCCGAGACTTCCTTCGTGAGCTTCACGAGGTGGGAGTGGGCGTTTTCGAAAAACCCGGTATCTGCCGGGCGGAGGCCTTTCTGCTGGGCGTAGACCCGTGTAGCACCTCGGGCGCCGAGCAGTGGATTGGCGACATCGCAGGCGGCGGTGATGGGAGGGAGGGATGGGATTTCCGAGAAATCGATGCGGTGGATGGCGGGTATGTTTTCTGGGATGGGGTCTACCACATCACCATTCTCATCGAGAAAACGGCATCCTAGAGCGGCGGCCATGCCGAGGCCGGCATCGTTGGTGGCGCTTCCGCCGAGGCCGATAATGATTTGTTTAGCCTTCGCTTCCACCGCCTCGTGGATTAGCTGGCCGACGCCGAAGGTGGAGGCGCGTAGTAGGTCCCTTTCGTCTTCGGCTATGCGCCAGAGGCCGTTTGCCTGAGATGATTCGATGATGGCAGTGCCGTCTGTTAGCATCAGCCATTTCGCGGAAACAGGGCGTCCAAGCGCATCTAAAACGGTCGTTTCTATGGGGGAGGGAGAATTTTCCACACTGGAGAGAAAAGCATCAAGGATTCCTTCACCACCGTCTGCCATGGGGAGGAGGTCGTAGGTTGCAGTGGGGAAAATGCTAGAAAAGCCTCTATGTATGGCTTCTGCGGCCTCACGAGCGCTGAGCGAACCCTTGAATTTGTCCGGGGAGATGACGATATGCACGGGAAACAGCATGGCGAGGAAGGTGGGCAGGGTCGAGAAAACGAGTTATTAGTGCGGAAAGGCCGAACAAATTTTTGACAAGAAGCGGAATGCTGTTTAAAGAACGCGCCCCGCAATAGGAATTTGCCGCTGCGGATACCACGATCCACCACAACCGATTTTTTCAAGATGTCCAAGAAAACCACACTCAAAGCGGCACCGCGCCTTCGCAGCGGTTCAGGCAAACTCAAGCAAATGCGCCGTGAGGGCTGGCTTCCATCCGTGGTCTATGGACGCGGTGTTGAGAACGAAAACCTCAAGATCGATGCCAAGACTTTCTCCGAACTGCTCGCACACAGCTCATCGGACAGCATCCTCATCAACCTCGATGTCGAAGGTGAAGGCACACGTTCAGTGTTCCTCAAGACCATCCAGCACGATCCTTTGACGGGCAAAGCGCTCCACGTGGATTTCCTCTCAGTGAACGACAAGACCGAGATCACCGCGAACATCCCGATCCATCTCACCGGTGAGTCCAAAGGCGTTAAGGCCGGCGGCATACTTGAACAATACGCTCACACCATCGAGATCACCTGTTTCCCGAAAGACCTCCCTGAGGAACTCGAACATGATATCACCGCACTCGGAGACGGAGATTCCCTCCACATCGGTGAAATCTCCTTCCCGTCCGGTGTCACGCCGACCCACGGTGCAGAAGTGGTTGTCGCACACATTGGCAAGCCAGCCGCCCTCGTTTCCGAAGAGGCTTCCGGCACCGATGCAGCCGCAGCCGCCGAAGTTCCTGCAACTTCCCAGAAAGAAGAGGCCGAGCCTGCAGCCGCAGAGTAAGCTTCCATCGAACCATTCGATTTTACAAAACGTCCGGTGCGATTCGCCCCGGGCGTTTTTGTTTGATAGGCGGGCGTGTCGGGTTGAGAAGACAGCATGAGCATTTCACTAATCATCGGCCTGGGGAATCCGGGCAGGCAATATGAGGAGACTCGGCACAACGTCGGGTTCATGCTGCTCGATCGCATGGCGCTGGCGGCAGGTGTGGCGTTTAAATCGGAGCCGAAGTGGCAATCCCACGTCGCTAAGCTGCCGGATGGCACCCTTTTGATGAAACCTCAGACTTTCATGAACCTCAGCGGCCGCGCGGTGAGGCAGTTGGCGAGTTTTTATAAATGGGAGTTGGATCGTATTTTGGTGGTTTACGATGATGTCGCCCTGCCGCTCGGCCACCTGCGTTTCCGGGAAAAAGGCTCCGCTGGCGGGCACAATGGGATTAAGTCCATCATCGAACACATGGGCGGCGACGGCTTCCCGAGGCTCAAGATGGGCATCGGCGGGGCGGATCCCGGCGGCATGACTGGGCACGTGTTGGGGAAATTCGCCCCTGATGAGCGGGAAACCCTTGAAAACATGCTTGCCACCGCACGAGAAGCCGTGCAGTTTTCGCGCTCCCAAGGTATCGCCTTGGCATCGAACCGTTTCAATACTCCGCGGGTGAAACCTCCGCGCAACCAACCAACCGAAAAAGAAGAAGATGAGCCGCAAATACGAAGGCCTGATCGTCCTGACGACGAAGAACCAAGAGGGCACCATGGATGACCTTGTCACCGCAATCTCCAAGGACATCGAGTCCCAAGGCGCGAAGGTCGAGAAAATCGACAATCTCGGCCGCAAGGATTTCGCCTACACACCCCGCAAGATCGAAGGTGCACACTACGTGACCTACACAGTTACCGGCGAGCCTGACTGCATTGCTAAGATCCGCGAAAAGCTTTCCCTGAACGATTCTGTTTACATGAATCAGTTCAACCGCGTGGCCTGAGTGCCGCGGTGCTGATCGCTGTCCCTGTTTCTCTCACTAACCTAAAACGCTAAAAATTTCCTAAAATGGCCAATCTAAACAAAGTGATGTTGCTTGGTAATCTGACTCGCGACCCTGAGTTGCGTCACACACCGAAAGGCTCCGCAGTAGCGGATCTGGGCATAGCCGTGAACCGCAAGGTCTCGGATGGTAACGGCGGCTGGAGAGACGAAACGACCTTCGTGGACGTCACCGTCTGGGGCAGCAGCGCTGAGAATGCGCAGAAATACCTGACCAAGGGACGCGGTGTTTTCATCGAAGGTCGCTTGCAGATGGACACTTGGGACGACAAGGCCACCGGCCAGAAGCGCACCAAGCTTAAAGTCGTGGCGGACAACCTCCAGTTCCTTCCAGATGGCAAGGGCGGCGCTCGTTCATCCCACCAAGGCAACGATGATTCCTCTTCTTCCCGTCAGGGTGGATCCGCCGCTCCTGCGGACGATTACGCGGAAGAGGACGATATCCCGTTCTGATTTTCCGGATAAACCATCCTTTCAAGAGGCGGCCTACGGGTCGCCTTTTTTTGTGTTCGTGTCGATATTTTACGAAAATAATTGCGTGAAAAATTTAGCGTATATAATGTCCCGTCGACGACAGAAAAGAGATCATGCCAGAATACAAATTGACCAAAACTTTCCAGGAATTCTTCAAGAGCGAAAAATCATCTGGCTTCGTGCTCATCGCCTGTGCGCTGGTATCCCTGCTGGTTGCGAACTCAGCGTTTTCCGAGTCATACCTCGCTTTCTGGAAAATGAAGGTCGCTGGCCTCACGGTAGCCTACTGGGTGAACGATGGGCTGATGGCTATATTCTTCCTGCTCATCGGCCTGGAGCTGAAGCGTGAACTCTACAAGGGGGAGCTATCGGATCTGAAAAGCGCCATGCTGCCAATTTTCGCCGCTTTAGGCGGGATCGCGTTTCCTGCCCTGATCCACTTCGGGTTTAACATCGGCCTTCCTACTGCGAAGGGCTTCGGTATCCCGATGGCGACTGATATCGCCTTCGCTCTCACTGTGCTGGCACTGGTCGGCAGCAGGGCTCCGACCTCGCTGAAAGTGTTTCTGACAGCCGTTGCGGTGATTGATGACCTGTGCGCGATCATCGTGATCGCCCTATTCTACTCGGCGAAGTTTTCGGTGCTGTTTTTTGGCCTTTCGATGGCAGTGCTTGTTGTTCTCGCAATCCTAAATCGCAGGCGTGTGATGAGTCTGCCCGTTTATCTCATCGGCGGTGCTCTGATGTGGTTCTTCATGCTCCAGTCCGGCATTCATGCGACGATTGCTGGCGTGCTCCTCGCATTCACCATTCCGTTCACTCCTAAGCAGGATGATGTAAAATCGCCTTCCTACATCATGGAGCACAACCTCCATAAGCCGGTGGCATTTCTCATCATGCCAATCTTCGCTCTATGCAATACTGGCATCGTCATCGGTGCCGATTGGGCTGCGACCCTCGCCTCGCCGAACAGCTCCGGGATTATCTCAGGGCTCCTGCTTGGAAAGATCTTCGGAGTATCGTTGTTCAGCTTTGCCGCAGTGAAGATGGGCGTATGCAAGCTCCCTATGGGGATGGGCTGGAGGCACGTCACCGGTGCTGGTCTGCTGGCGGGAATCGGCTTCACCATGTCCATCTTCATCACCAACCTTGCCTACAAGCCAGATACCGAACTGATCAATAGCTCTATCATGGCGGTGCTCATCGCATCGGTAGCATCGGGTGTCCTCGGTTATCTCTGGTTGTTCTTCTGCGGGAGGCTGAAGGCAGCATGATACCCTGACTTCTTTGTGTTCTAAAAATTCAACTCACGACTCAAGCGATAACAAGAAGCCCAGCGATCCAATACCGTCGTACCATCCAAAAAATAAAGGTTTCCGAAGGGAAGCTGCAAGTCTTTGAAATCGAGCCTCTTGCGGCGCAGAGTTATTCACACTCGACGGAGCTATCCTAAAGCGATATTGAATGGGCTGAACTAATA
>JANRFH010000056.1 GCA_030725745.1 Akkermansiaceae bacterium | reverse complement strand
CTTTGAGCTCATTCTACACAGATCCCGGCGCATGAGAACTGCATCGGGAATTGAATGACGGTCCCAGGATTGATTGCGTCGGAACTGGATCACTCTCTAAACCGTCATTCGTGGGTTCGATTCCCACCTCCGCCTCCATCCTCTCTCAGGATGATTGAATCAGCTGGGTAGGCTTATTTGAAAAGACCACCTAGGCCGCCGAGTAAGCCGCCGAGTTTTCCGAGTTCCGGGGTTTTGCCGGCCATGACGTCGTCGATGGGGCCGTGGAGGGCATCGGGGAGTTTTGATTTGGTAAAATCTGCTACGGTTTCGATGGCTTTGGTTGCCATTTCATCTGAGAGGCCGAGGCCAGTAAGGCGGATTTTGAGTTCGTTGATCATGATCTTGAGTGAAAAGTGGTACCGGGGACAGGACTCGAACCTGCACATCAAAAGACACCTGATCCTAAGTCAGGCGCGTCTACCAATTCCGCCACCCCGGCGATGGGAGGGAATCTGGAGGTTTTTTTGTGATGCTGCAAGGACGGAGATTGGGGGGGCGTAAATTGATTTTTCCGGAGACAAGTGGGAGATTTCGGGGCATTCTAGGGCTGTAACGATGCAGAATCTATCGAAGGCATGGAAAGTGTGGCTGGCCGAGAACGGCCCGCGGCTTCTGCTATTTGCTAGGGGCTGGGGGAAGACGCGTGAGGATGCCGAGGATTTGGTTCAGGACGCCGTGTTGAAGATGTGGCATTACCAGCAGGAGGAAAACCGTGGCGGAGGGCCGCCGGATCTGCCGTTGGTGTTTTCTACAATTCGTTTCGGAGGCCTGATGCTGCATCGCACTGAGAAGCGGCGGCGGAAGAGGGAGGAGGCGATCGTTTTTCTTAACGATTTTAAGGATGTCTGGCTGGATCCGGTAGTGGAGGAGGATGAGGAGGCGATATTTTTGCGTGAGGCGGTGCAGAATCTTAGTGATAAGCTCCGTGAGGTGGTGGTGATGAAGACGTGGGGTGGGCTTACTTTTGCACAGATTTCTGAGACGCTGGCGATTTCGCCGAATACGGCGGCATCGAGGTATAGATATGCGCTGGAGCAGCTGGCGCTGAGCATGAAAAAGGTGAAGGAGGACAGGTATGCAGAAGCGTGATGTCCATAGTGAGATGGAGGCGGCGCTGCAGCGGTTGATGCCGGTGGGGCTTAGCCAAGGTGTGCATGAGGAGCTGGAGGAGCGCATTGACGAGCTTGCTAGTGAAAATTCGAAAAATATTTTTAATTTCTATACCGCAGTTAAATGGATGACTGGGCTGGGTATGGCAGCGGCGGTGACGTTTGGCGTGTTCCTAGGCTTCACCAAGGATGGTGTTTCTATCGATCGATCTGCCGGTGTTGTTGATGGTGAGTCAGACGTAGTATTTTTGGAAGAAGCGGATCGTGTGGAGCAGGTGAGCGATGAGGGTCTCTATGTCGATGCGGGTGGCTCGGCGGTTCGTAAGCTACGTGTGCGTGTGGTGGAAGAGAGCCGGATGCGCGATAAGCAGACGGGTATTGTGGTGAATCTGAGTGCACCGAGGGAGGAAACTTATCTGGTGCCGATTAGCACTTTCTGATCATGCGGACTTTTTTCCATTTGGTTTGCCTGTCGTTTCTGATGAGTGGGCTGTCGCCTTCCGAAGAGACGGAATTGGTGGTTGCCGTGAAGGAGCCTTCGGGAGGGGCGTGGCTTGGGATCGGCCTGTCGAAGCCGGACGAAGCGATGGCGAATCAGCTACCGGTTCTTCCTCCGGGGATAGGTTTTGTGGTGACGGAGCTGACTGAGGGGGGGCCGGCAGAGACGGCTGGGGTGAAGAAGCATGACCTTCTCTGGAAGTTGAACGAGCAGATGCTAGTGAACGAAGGGCAACTTGCTACCTTGCTGAGGCTGGCGAGCCCAGGAGACAAAGCTATGGTTTCCGTTTTCCGTGATGGAAAGTCATCGGATATTGAAGTGAAACTAGGGAAGGGAAATACGGATAGTGGTGAGTGCACTAGGCGAATGCTTGTGGATACGGTGATGAGGCAGGAGGACGGAGGTGTAAAAATCGAGAGCCTTGGCGAGAAAAAGGCGGCGGTGATCAATAAATATGGCAGTGCGGAGGTATCGAGGGGTAAGGACGGGGATGAGGTGAAAATCCTAGATACAAAGGGTGAAATCGTTTTCGAAGGCATACTTAAAGGGCGATCGGATCAATCGTCAGTTCCGACCGAATGGAGGAAGCCAGTTTGTGCAATGAGGCGAACTCTGGATCATGTCCTGAGCGTGAAGGAAGCTCCGACGAGACAACCGAGGCCGAGGATTGTGCCGCCGGTGTCGGACGAGGAATAGGGTGTGGGCGGCTTTGAACGCTTCGCTCCATATTACGTGCTCGTGAGGAAGCGGGTTGCCAATGGTCGCGGGATCTGTTGAGGATGGGCGGGTGGCGACAGTTCATTTGAAGTATCAGACGTTTCACCCTTCGATTTGGCCGAAGATGGTGGGTGAGGTTTCGCGTGATGCGAAGGCAGGGGATCTCGTGGAGGTTTTCGGTAGGCAGGGGACGAGATTTGGCTGGGGACTGTGGAATCCGAAGGCGCGCATGCCGCTGCGCATGGTGAATCATTCTCAGGACGATCTGGATGAGACGTTTTTTGAAAATGCGATCCGGCGTGCGGGTGAGCTGCGCAGAAATATCCTGAAGTTGGATGGTGAGACGGAATGCTACCGCTGTATCCACGGTGATGCGGATTTCCTGCCGGGAATGGTGGCGGACAAGTTTGGCGAGGTGCTATCAGTGGAGATCACTGCGCTGGCGGCGTGGATGCGGCTGGAAGGCTGGTTGCCTCTGATGCACGAGGTTTTCGGCACAAAGCAGGTGGTGGTGCAGGTGGATGGCGAGCTAGCGAAAATAGAGGGCATTCCGAGGAGTGGAGGTGTGGAAAGCGACAATGTGCGGCTGGTGAAGGTGGTGGAAAACGGGATCCGCTATGAGATTGATTTTTCACAAGGGCACAAGACGGGTTTCTTCTGCGATCAGCGCGACAATCGGAAGAAATTTCGTGGTTTGGTGGAAGGGAAGAGCGTGTTAGATCTTTGCTGTTACTCGGGAGGTTTCTCCGTTTCGGCGGTGCTGGGAGGAGCTAGCGAGGTGACTGCGGTGGATCTCGATGAAGCGGCGGTGGCGATGGCGAAGCGCAATGCGAACCTCAACGACGCGCGGGTGAAGCTCACGCATGCAGATGCATTTACGTGGGTGCGCACGATGATCGAGAACGGGCGAAAGTGGGATGTGGTGATGGTGGATCCTCCGAAGTTTATGTTCGGGAAAGAGGATGAGATCGGCTATGCGAAGTACCACGATCTGAACAAGCTCGCATCCCAATTAGTGGAGAAAGATGGTGTGATGGTGACATGTTCTTGCTCGGGTCAGCTCGGAGTGGATGCGTTTGAAAATATCGTAACTGGAGTGGTGCACCGGCAGGACAAGAGGTTGCAGGTTTTCGATAGGACGGGAGCGGGTGGAGATCACCCGACGCTCTCGAACTATCCGGAGTCGCGTTACCTGAAGGCGGTGTGGGGACGAGTGATTGGCTAAATTTTTTCTATCTGCTTTAGGATTTTCTTGTGGATACAGCCTCTAAAACGATAGGTTCGTTTTCGATTTTCAAAAATGGATTTTCCTATCACACGAATCAAAGGAGGGATTGGCGCCGCGAAAGGCTTCGCGACGAGTGCGGTGAGTTGTGGAATCAAGAATCCTGAAAGTGATAGATTGGATCTGGGGCTGATCTATTCTGAAGTGCCTTGCAAGTCCGCAGGGATGTTCACGACGAACAAGGTGAAGGCCGCTCCAGTTAAGGTGTCTCAAGCAAATTTGCGTAAAGGGTCGATCCGTGCGGTGGTGGCGAATTCCGGCAATGCGAATGCGTGCACCGGTCTTCCAGGTATCCATGACGCGAAGTCAATGTGTGGGGATGTAGCAAAGGGTCTTGGGCTAAAATCCACGGAGGTGGGTGTGTGCTCGACGGGAGTGATCGGCCTGCCGATGCCAATGACACGGCTTTCACCTAATATACCGACGCTAGTTTCTGGGCTTGGGAAAAAGAAGGGCAACGATTTTGCCCGGGCGATAATTACCAGTGACACGCACGAGAAGGAGGTCGCGATTTCCTTCGATTTGGGTGATCACCGCGTGAGGATAGGCGGGTGTGTGAAAGGTGCTGGGATGATTTGTCCGAGCATGGCGACGATGCTGTGTTTCATCACGACGGATGCAAATGTCGCGCAGGCCTGCCTTGATGAGGCGGTGCGTGAGGCAGTGGAAGAAAGTTTCAACCGCATCACCATCGATGGGGATATGAGCACGAACGATACGGTGATCGTACTAGCAAACGGTGAGTCCGGGATGCCCTCAGCTAGGAGGAATAGCCCCGCATGTAGGCAGTTCCGGACTGCGATGAAGTGGGTAATGTTGGAGCTGGCGAAGGCGATCGTGAGGGATGGGGAGCGTGTTACTAAATTTGTGACGGTCGAGGTAGCGGGCGCACGCACGCATCTGGATGCAAAGAAGGTGGCGGAGGCGGTTTGTAAGAGTGCTCTTGTGAAAGCGTCATGGAACGGTGGTGATCCGAACTGGGGGCGCATCATTCATGCAGTGGGATATTCTAGAGCGCGCATTCGCGAGGAGTTGATCGATATTTCAATAGGAGGGAAGCTTGCCTGTATCGGCGGCTTGCAGGCGGATACACCTATGGATGAGCTGCGGGAAGCCGTTTCCGGCAGGGAGTTCGTGATCCAGATCAATCTAAATCAAGGTGAGGCAAAATACCGGATGTATTCGAGTGACCTTTCGCCTGAATATGTAGATTTCAATCGCTCTGAGTATGCGTATTGGAAGCAGGCGCGAAAAGACGGGCTGGTTTGAAACTTTAAATTTTAAACTATAAACTCGAAGGAAGATGGGGTTTGGCGATCAGTTTTCTCTGAATTGAGGTTTAAAATTTAGAGTTTAAAGTTTCAGCTTCGTGCGGCCGCCGTTGGCTTGGCGCATGGGGTTGAAGAGCGAGTCCATGCCGCATTCTTTGATTTCGCAGACGTGGGCCATGAGTTCGCCGAGGCGGCCTTTGGGGAAGCTGCGTTGTTTGAACCAGATGAGGTATTCCTCAGGGAGGTCGATGATGGGGACGCCGTGGGGTGGGTATTTTTCCTTTCCGAACATGCCGAAAGGCATGTGGGTGCGATGGATTTCCGCGAGGAGGTTGCGGAAGTCCTCGCGGTCGATTTCGGTGAAATTCATGAAGGCGAAGTGGGGCTTGCGGGGAGGCGGAGGCTGGCTAGGTTTGTGAGATGAAAATCAAGTTTTTGCACACACGTATCCGAGTGAAAAGTCTGGAGGATTCAATTTCGTTTTATGAGAAGCTCGGATACAAGCTGGGTGAGCGCAAGGATTCGCCGCAGGGCAATAAGCTGGCGTTCTTGGAGCTGGAGGGGAATGACGTTTTCCTAGAGCTGACCTATTCGCCGGACTATGAGAAAAGCTGTCCCGAGGATCTCATGCACACTGCGTTGGGGGTGCCGGATATCATTGGCTATTGCGATATGGTGGAGAAGGCGGGGATCGAGATCTGGCCGGGCGGGTGGCGTGAGAAGTTCTCCAGCGGGGAGAGGAAAATGGCATTTGTGACGGATCCTGATGGTTACGAGGTGGAAATACTGGAACGCTAGTATGTCAAAAATCGCAAAAGCCCTTATTCTGTCTATCTCGCTCGGGTTGCCACCTCTTGCGAGTGCTTTCCCATTGAATTCCAAGAAGGCTCCCGAGTCTCTGGAGGATCTACTTGAGATACAGGCTGCATTGCAGGCGGCGCTGCCAAATGCCGAGGCAGCTACTGTGTGTGTGGATCTTGGTGAGGGAACGGGGAGCGGCGTGATCGTATCTAAAGACGGTCTGGTGATGACGGCGGCTCACGTTTCCACGGCGGTGGGAAAGAAGGTGACGATCATCATGGAAGATGGGACGAAGTTGAAGGCGGAAACGCTGGGGCTGATGGCGGAGACTGATGCGGCTTTGATCCAGATTTTGGAAGATGCACCGAATGAAAACGGGTATCCCTTCGTCGAGGTGAATCAGACGGATGATACGAAGCTGGGTGATTGGGTTTTCTCACTAGGGCATTCCGGGGGATTTAAAAAAGAGCGCGGAGCTGTCGTGCGCATCGCTAGGCTGGTGCGGATGGCGAATAACACGATTCAGACCGATGGCACGTTGATCGGTGGGGATTCGGGCGGGCCGTTGTTTGATATGGATGGGCGCTTGATCGGGATTCACTCACGTGTGGGGCCGCAGCTGCCGGTAAATATGCATGTGCCGGTGCGTGTCTTTTTGGATAGCTGGGACAGGATGATGAAATCGGAGTTCATCGGCGAGGGGCCGTTCGCGCAAAAGCCTGAAATAGGAAAAGGCTTTCTAGGAGTGGGCACGGAGCCTGTGGATGGCGGGTTGGAGATCACCAAGGTTGGCAAGGGCAGTCCTGCGGAAAATGAAGGGCTCGTAGTTGGTGATGTTATCAAGAGTTTTAATGGTGAGAAAACGGAGACAAAGGAGCGTATGAAGGAGTTGCTTGCCGAAATGGCACCGGGCGACAAACTGGAATTAGAGATCATACGAGATGGAAAAAATGAAACGATCAAGATGCAGCTCGGTTCGCGCTAGGCTCGCGGTTTTATGGCTGGCCTGTGCAGGTGTGGTTTCCGCGCAGCAGAGTCTGGAAACGACCTTCCGCATCACCGGAGATACGGTGCTGGCTGTATTTTCGCCGCAGGCGGAGGTGATTCAGAAGTGCAGCGCGGTCTTCTATGACGGGCGTGATGAGATCGCGTATGGGGTGGTAATTTCGGAGGACGGCTATGTTTTGACAAAAGCGAGCGAGATTGAGGGGATAGAGGATCTTTCCGTTAGGGTGGACAAGGAGTCTTACAAGGATGTCGTAGTGATCTCTGTGGATGCGCGTTGGGATGTGGCGCTGGTGAAGGTGGATGGGGAACGGCTGGAGCCGGCGGTTTTTGCGGAATCTAGCGATCTCGCGCAGGGGACATGGGTGGTGGTGAACGGAGCGACGAGCAGGACGAAGCGCAGGGTGCTGGCCGGGGTGATTAGCGCGAATGCGCGGGAGATCCCGGCGGATGGTGGCGTGGTGCTAGGAGTCGAGCTCGGGAACGACAAGGATAAGCTGGTGATCAAAGCTGTAACGGAAGGTGGGGGTGCAGAGACCGCAGGGATGCAGGCGGAGGATATCTTGAAAGCAGTGGATGGTGTGGAGGTGAAGGATCTGGAAGGATTAGTTGAGGCGCTGGAGGGGAAAAAGGAAGGTGACAAGGTTTCGATCTCGTTAATTCGTAAAAAAGAATCACTAGAGCTAGAGGTGGAGCTTTCCGCTAGGGGTGAGCTTTTTGCAGAAGCTGACCGGAATGATCAAATGAGCGGCGATTTCTCGAAACGCCGGAGTGGTTTCCCGCGTGTGATCCAGCATGATATTTTAGCAAATAGCCAGACAATGGGCGGCCCAGTGATCAATCTGGAGGGTCATCTGGTAGGGATGAATATTGCCCGAGCCAACCGCGCTGAGACATTTGCGATACCTGTGGAGGAACTGCGCGAACTTTCCGAAAGGATGCTCAGAGAGTCGAAAAATTAGGTTTATGCAACATTTGTAGCTGACTGGCGGATGTCGGAAGGCTCTTGCATTTTCCGGGAAAAACCTTCATTTCCACAGTCTTTCCAACATTGCATGGCAGACATCCTTCCAGAAGAAACACTACTCCTCGTCGATCCTGACCTGGACTTTCTCGACTGGGCGACAAAACACCTTGCCGCCAAGGGACTTAGGATTCTGCGTTGTGATGATGCAGGCAAGGCGATCAAAGTGATCGAAAAGACGGCGGTGAATGTGGTGGTCACTGCGATGAACATCCAGCCCTTCGACGGCATGGATCTTCTTGGGCGTATCCGGACGCAGAGCCCCGATACTCTAGTTATTCTCACGACGGGTTTCCCTACGACCGGGCAGATTATCGAGGCAACGCAAAAAGGTGCGCACGATGTCTTGAGGAAAGAGTCGCTTTCCTTCGAGCTGCGCCCAGTAGTCGAGACTGCCTTGCAGACGGTGGAGGACAGAAGGGGAGCTGTGCATCCTACTGATGAAACGCCGAGCCAGGATGGGCGGGTGAAGATTATCGGAGTATCCCGCGCGCTTCAGGATGTTTTTAAACTCGTAGGTCGTGTGGCGCGCTCTGATGCGCCGATTTTAATTTCCGGCGAGAGCGGCACCGGCAAGGAGTTGGTCGCGAAGGCGGTGCATGAATACAGCCCTCGCCGTCAGCAGGAAATGATTACGATCAACTGCGGTGCAATCCCTGAGAACTTGCTAGAGAGTGAGCTTTTTGGCCATGAAAAGGGTTCCTTCACGGGCGCGATCGCGAAGCGTGAAGGGCGCTTCGAGCAGGCAGATGGCGGCACACTTTTCCTAGATGAGATCGGCGATATGCCACTCTCGATTCAGGTGAAACTCCTGCGGGTGTTGCAGGATGGAACTTTTTCAAGGGTCGGTTCTAACGACACGCTTAAGACAGATGTGAGAATCGTTGCGGCTACGCACAAGAACCTTGCGCAGGAAGTGACGGCAGGTCGTTTCCGCGAAGATCTTTTCTACAGGCTCAACGTCGTAGAGCTTCGCATCCCACCACTACGCGAAAGGCCAGAGGATATCCCGTTGCTGGCCGAGTATTTCCTCCAGCGCATCACGCGTAAAAACGGGATGGCAAGGATCAGGATTTCCGCCGAAGCGTCGGCTTCCCTCTCGGAGCATCATTGGCCGGGAAATGTCCGCGAGTTGGAAAACACCATCGCACGTGCCTGTGCACTCGCTTCTTCGAATATCTTACTGCCTGCGGATATCCCGCTTGCTTCGGCACCTGCGAGGACATCCGCGCTAGCGCATGGTCTCGATCAGGTGATCAACTCCGCGCCCTCGGACACGCCGTTGATGGATTGGCTTTCCCGGCAGGTGATAGGTCGGCTTCTGGATCGTTCAGGAGGCGATATCAAGGAAGCTGCTGCGGCTCTTGGCGTGCAAGTTGCTGATGTAAAACGCATACTAGCTTCCAAAGACAAAGTTTAACATGACGCACCTCATCGACCATCCGCTGATTTCGCATGAGCTCACCCGCCTTCGGAATCCGGATTGTCCGAGTCACGAGTTTCGTCAGCGTGTGAGACGCATCGCCTCACTGATGGTTCCCTCTGTGACGTCGGATCTAGAGTGCAGGGTGGTGGAGTGCACGACTCCTCTGGAGCTAACCTCGGGCACTGAAACATTGCGGCCCGTGGTGCTCGTGCCGATCCTTAGAGCTGGGCTTGGTTTTCTGGATGGTTTCTTGGATCTGATGCCTGAGGCAGCCGTCGCTCACTTAGGTATGGCGCGGAACGAAAAGACGCTCCAACCGGAAGCCTATTATCTGAAACATCCTGCGAAGATGGCTGGAGCGGAACTGATCCTGCTGGATCCTATGCTGGCGACGGGCGGGTCTGCGGCACAATCGGTAACGACATTGAAAGAGGCCGGGGCGAAGAGGATACGTTTTGTTTCGCTCCTGGCAGCTCCTGAAGGTATTGCGACGCTCGAAGAAGCCCATCCAGATGTGCCGATCTACACGGCGGCGATTGACCGTTGTCTGAACGAAAAGGGCTACATCCTTCCAGGGCTTGGTGATGCGGGGGATCGGCTATTCGGGACGTTTTGAAAGATTAGAGAAAAAGCCGATTGCGCGGACAGACTTCAGTGGATAGTTTGACGGCCTACTGCTGTGTTCGACCATTTTGGAAGCTAGCCCGGACCGATGTTAATAATAGGGATCATTATCCAACTGGCGACTGTCATGCCTTCTTAGGAAGACATGCAACCCTTTGGACGATCCCACCTGTTGAGTCTCCGGAACGTGGCTCATAGCCCCAAGGACGGCACAGCGGTTATCCTTTTCTTTTTTCCGAACTGATCGCGGGGGTTGAAAAATCCTGCGATTGGTTCATTTTTAGGAGTCCATGAAATTTCTAACTTTGGTTTCAGCCATACTCTTTGCATTTGTTCCGTGTATGGAGGCTGCGGAGCTTTCGCCTGAAAATATTGCCGAGATCGTTTCAAGGCTCGGTTCGGATTCTTATCGTGACAGAGAGGAAGCCACCGCTGAACTCTGGCTCATCGGGGCGCCGACCGTCCCGGAATTGCGCAAAGCTGCGCAGTCCGATGATCCGGAAACGGCATTGCGTGCCATGGAGGTGCTGGAGAAAGTGGAGTTGCGCATTACCCCGGAGACACCTGCAGATATTCTCGGCCTGATTCGCCTTTACCGCGACGCGAACATCGAGACCAAGGTTGATTTGCTGGCGAAACTAAAATCACGCCGAGCATATTTCCAAGTGCTCAAACTCGTGGAGATGGAGTCCGAGCCAGAGACGAAAATTAGGCTTCTACCTGTCATCCGAGGAGTGGCTATCGCAGGTGCGAGAGTAGCTATTACCGAAGACAATTATTCTACCGCGGAGGAGTTACTGAAAATGTCTGCGATGGAGCCGATGGATATGATGGCTCTAGCCTGCCTATACCGGAATATGGGCTTATTGGAAGACGGTATGAAGATGCCTGAGCCTCCTGCGAATGTTCCCACCGGGCTCTGGGAAATTACTTTGCTGCGTGCCAAGGGCGATCTCGAAGGCGCGGTTAAAGTGGCATCAACAGTCAGACGTTCTCAGCAGCTTGCTGGGCTCAAAGTCTTGGCAGGTGACCCGACGCTATGGCTACAGCAAAATGGGATGGGCGATCCCGACATGGCGGCAATGGATTCCTACGTGGATCTGGCGCTGAAGCGCTGGGATGGTGTGCGTATCGGAGAAGCGGATTTCGCACCTCTCATGGCGGCGGCGAAGTCTCAAGATGGAGACGAAAGTGAACATGCCATCGCATCGCTTGCGGCACTGTTGCGTATTGCTCCTGCCGAAAAGTCGCTGGTGGAAAATAACTCGAACTTCGCGTTTCTCTACTTCATGTCATCGGAGCGTATACCGGAGGCGCTCGCGATTCTTGGGATTGATTCTGAAAACCCCGAGTATGGCAAATGGGTTGGAGAGAGGTTCAGCAACTTGCTTGCTGCAGAGGATGAGGAAAGCCACGAAGTAAATAACACGCTCACGGAACTGCTGCTGCTTGCCGGATTCATGGAGCTCAGGGGAATGGAAAAGGAATACATGGCGGCATTTTCTAAGCCTGTGGAAGAATTAGCCGAAGCTAGGCAGGGGATTTTCCTAAAATACCTACGTGTGCAGCTCGAGGGTGGTTTGGGCGCTCCCGGATTTGCGCTGGCTCACGCTACACGCTGGGCGGTAGATGACGATAATCGCTGGGCGGAATTATTTGACGCAGCCTTCGGCGCTGAAGACAAAATCATAGAGTGGGTGAATTGGGTTTCTGAAATGGAACCCAAGATAGCACCTGCGGAGAAGATGGGGGCGCTCATGGCACTATTCGGGATTGGAGGGGACAATGGGGAACTCTCAAGGAAGTGGATCGCGGCGGCATGGGATGATGTGGCTGAGCGTCCCGAAAACGAGCGTGAACCCTTGATTCGTAGGATCTTGAACCTAGCAATATCACGGCAAGATGTCGCCAATGCACTGAAGGCTAAGGACATGCTGGAAGCTTTAACTCAGGAAAGCACGATGTGGTCGAACATCGATAAATACCTTACCGCGGCAGACAGGTGGGGGGATGCGGCTGAAATACTCCGAGACAATATGTCGGCGGTCAGTACCTCTGCTGAAGTCCATGCACGTGCTGCTGCGACGCTTCGTAAGGCGGGTTTTGAAAAAGAAGCCGCAGTGCATGATGAATGGGCAGACAAACTGGCTCTAGGTCAGGCCTCGGTTTGTAACAGAATCGGAGATCACTACACCTACGGAGAGGATCCTGTGAGGGCGATGAAGTGGTATCGTCGTGCGGCATTTCAAGCGGATATGTCAGGAACGGATTTTGCCAACAGCCTCGGGGACTACGCCCAGGAAATGTTGGAAGAGGGGAACTGGAAGATCGCTGCATCCTGCTTTGAGGCTCTGGTGCAGGTACATGTGAGTAGCCAGTTTACTGGTCAAGATCTACAAACTTATACCAAGGCGAGGCTCAGTGCGGATCTCGCGCGCGCGCTTTCGCTCCTTGATAAAGATCGTGCACGAGCGATCTCCATGCTGGAGGAGTTGCATGGATTGTTCATTACCGACGGTGTGCTCGCAGATGATTTTTTCCCAATGGTCAGAAAGGCGGGTCTGGAAAAGGAACTCGCGGGTTGGTTTGCAAAATCATGGGAAAAGCTGTCCGCTGTCATTGAGAAATACCCGGCATCCGACAACACTCGCAACACGGCTGGCTGGCTTGCTGCAAGGGCTTGCCTAAATCTCGAAGAGGCTGAGAAACATATGATTGCTGCCCTTGAACAGAACCCAGATCAGGCGGCGTATCTCGACACAATGGCAGAAGTCCAGTTCGCGAAAGGCGATCGGAAGGCTGCTCTGCAGTGGTCTTCACGAGCTATTAGTTTTTATCCACTGACCACGCCGCCGTCCGACATCATGATCCGCAAGCAGCATGAGCGCTTTAAAAACGCACCCTTTCCCCTGCAGTAGGAGTTTATGATTGTCCGGTGATCCGCAAATGAAAGACAGTTGCGTCGAGATGACCGATACCCCGCTAGATTCCGCAATACGTGTGCTTTTCCTCGGCGATATCGTCGGTGAACCCGGAAGAAAGGCGGTAATCTCGGAACTAACCGGAATACGGCAGGACAAAGCCATCGATTTCATCATCGTAAATGGCGAAAACTCGGCGGGGGGGCGGGGGATTACTCCAAGGATCGCCATCGACCTCCTCCGTGCCGGTGCAGCCGTTATAACCACAGGGGATCACGTGTGGGATCAGCAGGAGATCGTCGACTATTTTCCCACGGAGCCAAGACTTCTGCGCCCGCTGAACTATCCTGCGGAAACGCCGGGTGCGGGCAGCGTGGTATTAGAAACGGCGAAAGGGAAGATTGCCGTGATGCAGGCACAGGGCAGGACTTTCATGCAGCCGCCTTTGGAAAATCCGTTTCTTTCCGTAGATGCCGAGGTCGCCCGCCTACGGGAGCAAGGCGTGAATGTCATCATTCTCGATTTCCATGCGGAGACGACTTCGGAGAAAATTGCCATGGGCAGGATGCTGGATGGCAAGGTTTCGCTCGTGGTAGGTACGCATACGCACGTACAGACTGCTGACGATACCATTTTCCCAGCAGGCACCGGCTACCTGACTGATGCAGGCATGTGCGGGCCGGAAGAATCCGTTTTGGGGCGGTGCATCGAGTCAGTCGTATGGCGTTTTCAGACCGGAATGCCGACCCGTTTCCCCGTAGCGAAAGGCGATGTCAAACTCTGTGGAGTCATTGTCGACGTGGATGTGGCTTCCGGGCGCTGTCTGGCCATCGATAGATTCGTCAAACAAGTGCCCTCGCAGGCCGCTGAATGAGGTTCTTTCACCCTCTAAAACCCGCTAAAATAAAGGGATTCGGGGAAAGTGACGAAACAACCATATTTTTTTTGACAGAGTGCCGCGCTTTGTTACTGTCCGCCCGCTCTTCCCCACAGCAAGTCAGGGGTGCCGCGCCCGGTTCGATTCGGACAGGACGCGGTTCTTTTGTCGGCAGACAGGACGAGCAACAACAATCCAGATTGCTCGTGTAGCTCAGGGGTAGAGCGCATCCTTGGTAAGGATGAGGTCGACGGTTCAATTCCGTCCACGAGCTCCAGATCCACACGAAATATCTCAAAAACGTCTCAGCGAAACCACAACGAAAATGGCCAAAGAACAATTCCAACGCAACAAGCCGCACGTAAACATCGGCACCATCGGTCACGTCGACCACGGCAAAACCACCCTCACCGCAGCGATCACAAACACGCTTGCTGAAAAAGGTTACTGCAAGAAGCAATCCTATGCGGACATCGATGCTGCGCCGGAAGAGCGCGAGCGCGGTATCACCATCAATACTGCACACGTTGAGTATGAGACAGACAAGCGTCACTATGCTCACGTTGACTGCCCAGGACACGCCGACTACGTCAAAAACATGATCACCGGTGCTGCACAAATGGACGGCGGTATCCTTGTTGTCTCTGCAGCTGACGGCCCAATGCCACAAACACGTGAGCACATCCTTCTTGCTCGCCAAGTTGGTGTTCCTGCCCTCGTCGTTTTCATGAACAAAGTTGACCTTGTGGATGACGAAGAGCTCCTCGAGCTCGTCGAAATGGAAATCCGTGAGCTTCTTTCTTCATACGATTTCCCAGGCGACGACATTCCTGTCATTGCCGGCTCCGCTGTGAAAGCTCTCGAAGGAGACGCTACTCACATGGCAAACGTCATGAAACTCATGGACGCTGTCGATGCCTACATCCCTGAGCCTGAGCGTCCAGTCGACAAGACCTTCCTCATGCCTATCGAAGACGTGTTCTCGATCGAAGGTCGTGGAACTGTCTGCACCGGTCGTGTTGAGCGCGGTATCGTCAAAAAGATGGAAGAGGTCGAAATCGTCGGCATTCGCGACACCCAGAAGACCACCATCACGGACATCGAAATGTTCCGCAAGCTTCTCGACGAAGGTCGTGCAGGCGACAACGTGGGTCTCCTCATCCGTGGTCTCAAGAAAGACCAAGTTGAGCGTGGCCAAGTCATCGCTAAGCCAGGCACCGTGAAAGGTCACACGATCTTTAAATCCGAGATCTATGTCCTTTCCAAGGAAGAAGGCGGACGCCACACCCCGTTCTTCTCGAACTACCGTCCACAGTTCTACTTCCGCACGACTGACGTGACCGGCAGCATCAAACTCCCAGACGGAGTCGAGATGGTCATGCCTGGTGACAACATCGGCCTCGAAGTTGAGCTTATCAACCCGATCGCCATGGAGCCAACCATGCGCTTCGCTATCCGCGAAGGTGGCCGCACCGTCGGTGCAGGTCGCGTTGGTGAAATCATCAAATAATACAAAATCAATCGCCACCGCAGGCCGGGTGCCTGAGGTGAGCTAGACTCTAGGGCATCCCGTGAAAAACGGGGTGCCCTTGAATCGCCTCAAAACTTCACAATTTTCTCAAAACAACGCGTCAGTAGCTCAATTGGTAGAGCATCGGTCTCCAAAACCGAGGGTTGCGGGTTCAAGTCCCTCCTGGCGTGCCACTCTTCCTTCTCCTCTTTTTTCAAATGGAATTCCTCAAAAATCTGATGATCGACGATAACTGGGTCACCACCGGAATCATCTACGGTGTCCTCATCATCGCCATCGTCCTGTTGCTTAAGAACCTAGCAAAGGTTTCCGGCTTCGTCGGGGAAGTGAAAGGCGAGCTCCGCAAAGCCAGCTGGCCATGGGATCAAGATCCTAAGGCAAAGGGCTTCAAAAAATATAAAGAACTCATCGATTCAACCATCGTAGTTCTCATCGCCGTCATCCTTCTCGCTGGATTCGTCCAGTTCTGGGATTTCGTCCAGATTCTTATTGTCGGCTTTTTGTCCGAAATTTTCCGTTAATCCTTTTTAAGCTTACTCTCACATCCTCATGCCTAACGCCAAAGATTACAAAGACCAATGGTATGTCGTCCAAGTCCTCTCGGGCATGGAAGGCAAGGTGCGCGACCGAATTGCCCGTCAGGTTGAGGCCGAGGAGATGCAGGATTACATCCGCGAAGTTCTCGTTCCCACAGAAGTGGTCTCCGAAATTAAGCGCGGTAAGAAAACCGAGACGAAGAAGAAATTCTTCCCCGGTTACATCATCGTAAACATGTATCTCGCCACCGAGGACAACCAACTCGTCGAAAAGACTTGGTTCTTCATCAAAGAGATGGACGGTGTGATCGGCTTTGCCGGTACCAAAGACCGTCCTGCTCCTATGCGTCAGCGCGAAGTTGATGCGATGCTTTCCCAGATCCAAGAGCGTGAGGAAACTGTCCGCCCCGCCATCAGCTTCGAAGTCGGCGATACCGTCAAGGTTGCCGATGGCCCTTTCCAATCTCAGAACGGCATCGTCGAGGAAATCGATCCGGAACGCGGAAAGCTCCGCGTCGCCGTCGATATCTTCGGCCGCACCACTCCTGTCGAACTCGAATACTGGCAAGTCGAGCGCGAGTAAGCATTCATTTCAGTTTTTCAGCATTTCAGTTTTCAGCATTTACCAAATAGTACCATGGCCAAGGAAGTCACCAAAATCATCAAACTCCAGATCAAAGCTGGAGCCGCAAATCCATCTCCGCCGGTCGGCCCAGCCCTCGGACAGGCAGGTGTCAACATTATGGCGTTCTGTAAGGAATTCAATGCCGCCACCCAGGCTCAGTCCGGTGACGTGCTTCCTTGCGTGATCTCCGTCTACAAAGACAAGTCCTTCACTTTCGTCACCAAGCGCCCACCAGCAGGAAATCTCCTGAAGAAAGCAGCTGGTCTCGCATCTGGATCCGGTGAGCCGAACAAAAAGAAAGTCGGCAAGATCACCAAGGCACAACTCATGGAAGTCGTGAACATCAAGATGCCAGACCTTAACACGAAAGATCCCGAAGCCGCAGCACGCATTCTCGCAGGCACCGCCCGCCAGATGGGTCTCGAAGTCGAAGGAATGTAACAAATCTCAGCTCCGTTTCAAACCGGAGCATCGCAAGAGGGTGGGTCGCAAGCCTCATCCGTTATCACTGCAAACCAACACACCACATGTCTAAAAAACGCAGCAAACGCTACCAAAAAGCCGCCGAGCTAGTCGGGACTGACAAGTCCTACTCCCTCGCCGATGCAATCAGCACCGTGAAGAAACTCCCGGCGCCGAAGTTCATCCCTACCGTCACCCTTTCTTTCAAGTTGGGTGTTGATCCACGTAAGAGCGACCAGATGGTTCGCGGTTCCGTCTCTCTTCCGCATGGAACGGGTAAGAACGTCCGCGTTGTCGTCTTCGCCCAAGGCGCAGCCGCAGAAGCTGCCATCGCAGCAGGTGCAGAGCACGTCGGTTACGAAGATCTCATCAAGAAAGTCCAAGAAGGCTTCGTCGATTTCGATTCCGCCATCGCTACTCCTGATGCCATGGCCGAAGTCCGCAAGATCGCCCGTGTCCTCGGACCACGCGGCCTCATGCCGAACCCTAAGACCGGCACCGTCACCGACGATGTCGCCAAGGCCGTCACCGAAGTGAAGGCTGGACGCATCGACTACAAGCTCGACAAAAACGGCAATATCTCCGGAGCCATCGGCAAAGCCGACTTCGATGAAGCAAAGCTCGCTGAGAATGCACGCGCTTTCCTCGATAGCGTTGTCCGCGCCAAGCCCGCTTCCGCAAAAGGAAATTTCGTCCAAACAGTTACCCTTGCAGCTTCCATGCTCCCAGGTCTTCTGATTGAGGCATCGGCATACGCCAAAGCCACCGCATAACCCCAGCACGCAGAGAAAATGAATCCAGATAAACAAATCATCATCAATAGCCTGCTGGCACGCGTCAACGACTCGCCATACGTCATCGTCATCGATTACACCGGCCTGACCGTTCCTCAGTTCAGCGAGCTTCGCAATCGCCTCGGCGACAACGGAGCCACATGCACCGTAGCCAAGAATAGCTACATGCGCAAAGCCCTCGCAGAAGCAGGTCTTCCCGATGTCGGAGCAGATCTTGTCGGTCAAACGGCATTCGTCACTGGTAATGCAGAAGTGTTCTCAGCAGCGAAGGTTCTCAAGAATTTCGAAAAGGAATTCAAGAAGCCAGAAATGAAGATCGGCATCCTCGGTGAGGACGTCCTTGATAACGCCAAGCTCAAGGCCATCGCAGACATTCCGTCGCGCGAAGCGGTTCTTTCCCAGCTTCTCGGCCTCATCAACGAGCCTGCTACCCGCATCGCACGCATCCTCCTCGAGAAATTCGATCCGGAGCGCGAACATTTCAAATCCGGAGACGCTGAAGCGTCGGCCGATGCCGAGGCACCAGCTGAAGCACCTGCCGAGGAAACCCCAGCTGCCGAATAACAAACAATCTGAATGGATGGCCTGTCGCGTCTCCACGCAATGGCCTGATTAATAATGGTACCTCGTCGGTTTCCCAGCAGGGAAATTGAAATCTCCGGAAGCTCCGGAGGCGACGACACCGCAAAAAGGAGAAAATACATGTCAAATATTGCAAACCTCGTAGAAGAACTCGGCAAGCTCACCGTTCTGGAAGCTGTCGACCTCGTTAAACAACTCGAAGAAACCTGGGGCGTCTCTGCCGCAGCAGCCGTAGCCGCAGGCCCTGCCGCAGCCGGCCCTGCTGAAGAAGGCGAAGAGAAAACCGAATTCGACGTCGTAATCGCCGAAGCCGGTGGTAACAAGATCGCTGTCATTAAGGCAGTCCGTGAAGTTGCTCCTGGTCTCGGTCTCGCCGATGCCAAGAAACTCGTCGAGTCCGCTCCGGCTAAAGTCCTCGAAGGCGTTGCCAAGGAAGCGGCTGAAGAAGCTAAGAAAAAGCTCGAAGCTGCTGGCGCCAAAATCGAACTCAAGTAATTCGTTACGGAATTTCACCCGGGGCGGACTTGCTCCGCTCCGGGTCATTCCCTCACGAAATCAAAAAAATTTCACCAAACCGGAATCGGCGCGTGATACTACGCAACCCCGAAGTGCTACACGCCGCTTTCGCTCATTTGCTTCCATCTTCCATCTCCTGATTCTCAATTCGCTCGCGCCCTCAACGGCACGGGCTCAAACTCGTAACACCTGAACCACCGCACACCATGGCTGAACGTCTATATTTCGGAAAATTTGAAGAGGTCATTGACCCTCCCAACCTCATTGAAGTCCAGAGCAGGTCTTATGACGAATTCCTCCAGAAGGATGCCTCTCCAGGCGATCGCTCCGACACCGGCCTGCAAGCAGTATTCCGCGAGGTTTTCCCGATCAAATCCTACGATGAGGCCATCGAGCTCGATTTCGTGGCGTATGACATCGAAGACCCGAAGATGACCTCCCTCGATTCGCTGCGTAACAGTGAGTCCTTTTCCGCCGCTCTCTACGTGACGTTCAAGTTGAAAGACGAGACCGGCACCAAGAAGGAACGCGTCTACATGGGCGAGCTTCCGATGATGACCCGCCGCGGCACGTTCATCATCAACGGTGCAGAGCGTGTCATCGTTTCTCAGCTTCACCGCTCACCAGGTATCTGCTTCGAGACCTCGCAGCACTTGAACGGTAAAATGCTTCACAGCTTCCGCATCATTCCTGACCGCGGTTCATGGCTCGAAGTCCAGTTCGATACGAACGACTTGCTCTACGTATACCTCGACCGCCGTCGCCGTCGTCGTAAGTTCCTTGCAACGACCTTCCTGCGCGTCCTCGGTTACCCGACAGACCGCGACATCGTCAGCCATTTCTACTCCATCGAAAACCTCGCCCTCAACAGCAAGATCGACGAAGCAGAACTCGGCCACAAGGTGCCTTTCGAAGACATCCTAGATGGTGAACTCGTCATCGCGAAAGCCTACGAGCCGCTCACTGCTGGTATCGTGAAGCAACTTACCTCTCTTGGTCATAAGAAGCTTGAGGTTATCGATGGACGCGAAGACGAAATTCTTCTCAAATCTCTCCGTAAGGATCCTGCGAAAGACGAAGAGTCTGCGCTTAAGGATATCTACCGCAAGCTCCGTCCCGGCGATCCGCCGACGGCTTCGAACGCCCGCGCACTTCTCAAGCGTCTGTTCTTTGATGCGAAAAAATACGACCTCACTCGCGTTGGCCGTTACAAGATCAACCAAAAGCTCGGCATCGGTGTCGATTCCGATCAACGCATCATGGTTCCCGAGGATTTCCTCGCTGCCGTTCGCTACATCCTGAAGCTGAAAAAAGGCGAAGGTGTCATCGATGATATCGATCACCTTGGTTCCCGCCGCGTTCGTGCAGTGGGTGAGCTTCTTGCTAACCAGTGCCGCGTCGGCCTTGCCCGCACCGAGCGTTTGGTCAAAGAGCGCATGACTCTCTTCGACGTAAACATCGAAGGCATGACCCCTCAGAAACTCATCAACCCGAAGGCGCTATCCGCCGTCGTGCGTGACTTCTTCGGTCGTTCTCAGCTCTCCCAGTTCATGGATCAGACCAACCCTCTGGCCGAGCTGACGCACAAACGCCGTCTGTCTGCACTCGGGCCAGGTGGTCTGAACCGCGACCGCGCAGGCTTCGAAGTCCGCGACGTTCATCCATCCCACTACGGCCGTATTTGCCCGATCGAAACACCGGAAGGCCCGAACATCGGCCTGATCAACTCGATGTGCACCTACGCACGTATCAATGAGTTCGGTTTCATAGAAACTCCTTACCGTAAGGTTAAAAAAGGCAAGGTTACCAATGAGATCGAGTATCTCACCGCCGACCAAGAGGAAAACTACCTCATCGCCCAGGCGTCAAACGTCATCGACAAGAACGGCAAGTTCGACAACGACCGGATCGACGCTCGTGAGCGTGGAGAGTTCATTGAATCCACCCCGGACGCAGTGCACTACATGGACGTTTCCCCGAAACAGCTCGTTTCAGTGGCAGCCGGCCTCATCCCGTTCCTTGAGCACGATGACGCCAACCGCGCACTCATGGGATCGAACATGCAGCGCCAAGGTGTGCCGCTCCTCGTTTCTGAATCTCCGTTCGTCGGCACCGGCCTTGAAGGCAAAGCCGCCCGCGACTCCCGTGCCGTGGTTGTTTCCGAAGCGGATGGCATCGTCGCCGCCGCTACCGCAGAAATCATCATCACCACTCCTGATGGCAAGCTTCCCGTCTCCGACGAGAAGTTCCTCAGTGAGCCTGAAGTCGTCAAAACGAACGTAGCCAAGGGCATCTTCGCCTATCCGCTGCGCAAGTTCATGCGCTCCAACGCAGGCACCTGTATCAATCAGAAGCCAATCGTCAAGGCAGGTCAGAAGATCAAAAAAGGCACAGTCCTTGCAGACGGACCGAACACGGAAGACGGCGAACTGGCTATCGGCCGCAACGTCCTCGTCGCCTTCATGCCTTGGAACGGCTACAACTTCGAGGATGCCATCGTCATCTCCGAGCGTGTAGTTAAGGACGACGTCTACACCTCCATCCACATCTCCGAGTTCGACGTCGCAGCCCGCGATACGAAACTCGGCCCTGAGGAAATCACCCGCGACATCCCGAACGTCGGTGAGGAAGCACTCCGCAACCTCGACCACGACGGCATCATCCGCATCGGTGCAGAAGTGAAACCCGGCGATATCCTCGTCGGTAAAATCACTCCGAAATCTGAAACGGAACTCGCTCCCGAGGAGCGCCTCCTTCGCGCCATCTTCGGTGAGAAGGCAGCTGACGTTAAAGACACTTCCCTCCGTGTGCCATCCGGCTGCACGGGTATTGTCCAAGACGTTCGCGTTTCCTCACACGGCCTCGCTAAGAAGCGTGCCGAAAAGGTCGACCCTGCCGAGCTGAAGAAGCACCTCAAGAAGATCAACGATGAGCACAAGAAGAAGGCTGATAAGCTGACCGACGACCTCACCGAAAAACTCTCCGATATTCTACTCGGTGAGAAGATCCCACTCGACGTTGTCAACGCACAGACCGGTGAGATCATTATTCCTGCCAACCGCAAGATCACAAAGACCCTGCTCCGTAAGCTCGCTTCGGTTCATGATCATATCGAAATCGACCCATCGCCGATCCGCAACAAGATCGTCGAAATCGTCAATTCCTTCGAAAGCCGTTTCTCCGAACTGGACACCGACCGCGAACGCAAACTCGACCAGCTCGAGTCCGGCGACGATATCGATCCAGGCGTCATCAAGGAGGTCAAGGTCTTCGTTGCCGCCAAGCGTAAGCTCTCGGTGGGTGACAAGATGGCCGGACGCCACGGAAACAAGGGTGTGGTTGCAACCATCGTACCGGAAGAAGACATGCCTTATCTGCATGACGGAACTCCAGTCGATATCTGCCTCAACCCTCTCGGTGTTCCATCCCGGATGAACGTCGGACAGGTTCTTGAGACTCACCTCGGCGTTGCTGCCAAGGCTCTCGGCTTCAAGGTTGCTACCCCGATTTTCGACGGTATCAAGGAACAAGCTATCTGGGACTTCATGTCCGAGGCGAAGAAAGTCGATGGTGTGAAAATCATCGGTGACGGTCGCAAGGCGGTGGAGCGCAAGCCGAACCAACCCGAAACACCAGGTTACACTTGGATCGGCGATGGCAAGGACGGCAGCACCGCTGGTAAATCGACCCTTTATGATGGTCGCACCGGTGAAGCCTTCCACAACCCGATCGTTGTCGGCTACATCTACATGCTGAAACTCGGCCACCTTGTCGCAGACAAGATCCACGCCCGCGCCGTCGGCCCCTACTCCCTCGTCACCCAGCAGCCGCTCGGTGGTAAGGCACAATACGGTGGCCAGCGTTTCGGAGAAATGGAGGTCTGGGCGCTCGAAGCATATGGAGCTGCCTACACCCTTCAGGAAATCCTCACTGTCAAATCCGACGATGTCCAAGGACGCACACGCATCTACGAGGCAATCGTCAAAGGCGACAACAACCTCGAAGCCGGCACGCCGGAATCGTTCAACGTCCTTATCAAGGAAATGCAATCACTCGGCCTCGACGTCCGCCCAGGACGCCAAGGACAGACCAGCCACGGTTCGCCGTTGCCGGGCTCGGGCGATGACTTCTCCCTTGACGATCTTACCCTCTAATTTTTAACGCGAAACCAACCTAACATCCCGAACTACCATCTATCATGAGTGTCGATAACAACCTTCGCGAAATCTTTGGCGTGGACGACCGTCCAGAAGCCTTTGACCAAGTCTCCATCACTGTAGCCTCACCGGAAATCATCCGGTCGTGGTCTAAAGGTGAAGTAAAAAATCCAGAGACGATCAACTACCGTACGTTCAAACCCGAAAAAGGCGGTCTCTTCTGTGAGCGCATCTTCGGTCCTACACGTGACTGGGAGTGCGCCTGCGGAAAATATAAGCGCATCAAGCACAAGGGCGTTGTCTGCGACCGTTGCGGTGTCGAAGTTACCCTCAGCCGCGTTCGTCGCGAGCGCATGGGTCACATCGAGCTTGCCGTACCTGTTTCACACATCTGGTTCTACAAGTGCATGCCTTCCCGCATTGGTCTGATGCTCGACATGAGCGCACGCCAACTCGAGCGCGTCATTTACTACGAAGACTACGTCGTAACAGATCAGGGCAACACCGCACTAGAAGTCGGCCAACTCCTCACCGAAGTGGAAATCCGCGAAGCGGAAGACACCTACGGCGACGGCTCCTTCAAAGCGATGATGGGCGCAGAGGCCATCATGGAACTGCTCAAGCAAATCGACCTTGCGAAACTTGCAGTAGAACTCGAGGAGGAACTCGGCACTACCAAGTCCAAGCAGAACAAGAAGAAGCTCTCCAAGCGTCTGAAAATCACCCAGGGCTTCGCGGCTTCCAAGACGCGCCCTGAGTGGATGATCCAGATCGTCCTTCCAGTCATCCCGCCGGATCTTCGTCCGCTGGTGCCTCTCGAAGGCGGACGTTTCGCGACTTCCGACCTCAACGACCTCTATCGTCGCGTTATCAACCGCAATAACCGTCTTAAGAACCTGCTTCTTCTCAAAACCCCGGAAGTTATTATCCGGAACGAGAAGCGCATGCTTCAGGAAGCTGTTGACGCACTCTTCGACAACGGCCGCCATGGTCGTGCCGTCACCGGCGCAGGTAACCGCCCGCTTAAATCTCTCAGCGACATGCTCAAGGGTAAAGGTGGTCGTTTCCGTCAGAACCTTCTCGGAAAACGCGTCGACTACTCCGGCCGCTCCGTCATCGTCGTTGGTCCCGATCTCAAGCTCGGCCAGTGCGGTCTCCCGAAGAAAATGGCTCTTACCTTGTTTGAGCCGTTCATCATTCGCCGCCTGAAAGAACTCGGCTACTGCCACACAGTTCGCTCAGCGAAGAAGATGATCGACCGCAAGACCACCGAGGTCTGGGACATCCTCGCGGAAGTCACCAAGGGTCACCCGATCCTTCTGAACCGCGCTCCTACGCTTCACCGTCTTTCCATCCAGGCTTTCGAGCCGAAGCTGATCGAAGGTTCCGCCATCCGCGTTCACCCGCTCGTCTGCACCGCTTACAACGCGGACTTCGACGGTGACCAAATGGCTGTGCACGTTCCGCTTTCCATCGAAGCACAGATGGAGTGCCGCCAGTTGATGCTTGCTCCAAACAACATCTTCTCACCTGCATCCGGACGTCCAATCACGGTTCCTTCGCAGGATATCATTCTTGGAACTTACTACCTCACATGGGCAGGTATCCGTACCCAGACGGATCGCGAAAAGCAGGAGCACCTTCCTCTCTTCGAGAACTCTTCGGAAGTCGAGTTCGCGATCGCTTCGAGGAAAATCGATTACCATTCTTGGATCCGCATTAGGAACATCGATTACGGAAAAGACACCCCTTACGGCGAAAAGGATCTCAAAATCATTGAGACCACTCCGGGTCGTGTCCGTTTCAACGAAATCTGGCCTAACGAAATCGGTTTCTACAACAAGACCGTCGGCAAGAAGCAGATCGGTGACATCATCTGGCGCACCACCCAAGTCTCCGGTAAGAAGAAGACTGTGGAGGTTTTGGATAACCTTAAGACCCTTGGATTTATGGAAGCCATGCGCTCCGGTATCTCCATCGGTATTATCGACATGGTCATCCCCGAGGAAAAGCCAGAGGTTATCGCCAACGCTTACGCCGAAGTCGAAAAGGTCTCCAAGCAATACCGCAACGGTGTCATCACCAACGGCGAGCGCTACCAGAAGGTCGTCGATATCTGGACGCAAGCCACCGACACCATCGCCAACGCGCTCTATCGCAAGATCGAATACAACGAAGGCAAACCGAAAGCTTCACCACTCTTCATGATGGTCGATTCAGGTGCACGGGGTAACAAGTCCCAGATCAAGCAGCTCGGCGGTATGCGCGGACTGATGGCCAAGCCTTCCGGCGAGATCATCGAACGCCCGATTATCTCGAACTTCCGCGAAGGTCTCTCGGTGCTCGAGTATTTCATCTCCACTCACGGAGCTCGTAAAGGTCTCTCCGATACCGCTCTTAAGACGGCGGACTCTGGATACATGACCCGTAAGCTCGTCGACGTTGCCCAAGACGTGATCGTATTCCAACAGGACTGCAACACGGCCAACGGAATCAGTGTCGAAGCTATCTACGACGGCGACGAAGAAGTCGCTTCCCTCTCCACCCGTGTTTACGGACGCGTCTCTTGTGAGAAGGTGAAGGATCCTGTTAGCGGTGATGTTATCGTAAAAGTCGACGACGTCATCTCCGAGTCCCAAGCGAACATGCTTGAGAAGATCGGCCACGAGAAACTCAAGATCCGTTCCGTCCTCACTTGTGAAGCGGATCGCGGTTGCTGTGCAAACTGCTACGGCCTCAACCTCGCAACCGGACTTCCGGTCAAGGTCGGCGAAGCAGTCGGCATCATTGCGGCACAATCTATCGGAGAGCCGGGAACTCAGCTCACCATGCGTACCTTCCACGTCGGCGGTGTTGCTGCGGCAACGTTCAAACAGCCGATCATCAAGACGAAGAACGCTGGTCGCCTCGTTTACAAAGATCTCCGCGTCGTTCAAGACTCGGAAGGCAACTGGGTCGCGCTCAACAAGAACGGCTCCGTCTCCATCCGCGACAAGGGCGGTCTCGAACTCGAAAGCCACAACATCATCATCGGATCGATCATCTCGACCAAGGATGGCGAAGATGCCAAGAAGGGCGAAACCATCGTCACATGGGATCCATATAACGTGCCGATTCTCACCGAGAAACCTGGTAAGATCGAATTCCGCGACATGATCCTCGGCATCACCGTGGCATCCGAAGTGGACAAGGAAACCGGCAAGAAGGGGACTATGGTCACCGAGCACAAAGAGGATCTCCATCCTCAGGTCTGCATCACCGATCCGAAGTCCGGCGAAGTCATCATCAGCTACTCCATTCCCGTTGGCGCCCACCTTTCCGTCAAGGAAGGCGAGACCGTCACAGGAGGAACGCAGCTCGCCAAGACTCCGCGTAAAGTTGCCCGCACCAAGGACATCACCGGTGGTCTTCCACGTGTTGCCGAGCTTTTCGAAGCACGCAAACCGAAGGAATCCTGCGTCATCGCGAAAATCGCTGGTGAGGTTTCATTCGGTGGAAACGTCCGTGGCAAGAAGAAGGTTATCGTCACTGATCCGCAAACCGGCGAAGGAGTCGATCACCTTGTCCCAATGGGCAAGCACATCATCGTCACCGAAGGGGATCAAGTGAAGCACGGCGACCAGATTACCGAGGGGCCTGTCTCTCCGGAAGATCTTCTCGAAGCCTGTGGCGCTACCGAACTCCAAGAGCACCTTGTCAACGAAGTGCAGTCCGTTTACCGCGTCCAAGGCGTGGAGATCAACGACAAGCACATCGAGGTCATCGTCCGCCAGATGCTTCGTAAGATTAAAATCACCGAGCCAGGTGATGCCGACCAGTTCCTCTGGGGAGACCAAGTCGAGCGCACGACCTTCAAGAAGGTCAACGCTGAGATCATCGCAAACGGTGGTAAGCCTGCCGAAGGCGAGCCGGTTCTTCTCGGAATCACTAAGGCATCGCTCGAGACCGATTCGTTCATCTCCGCCGCATCCTTCCAGGACACCACCCGTGTCCTTACGGAAGCAGCAACCCTCGGACGCATCGACTACCTCACCGGCTTCAAGGAAAACGTGATCATGGGTCACCTTATCCCTGCTGGAACGGGCTTCCATCATCACCGCGACTCGGAATACGAGTTCACGGTCGAGGAGCCGGAACCCATCGTTGAGGAGCCAGAAGTGCTCGATGACGAAGAAGACGTGGTCTCCGCGTAAGACTGAAATATTCAATAAATCCCGGCTGCCGATTGGTGGTCGGGATTTTTTTTGTCCAGACCTTGCGAGGATAGCATCCTTGCCAATCAAGGTATGCTCGACTTAGTGTCATATATGGAGAAGAACGTTGAGAGCATTGGTGATCGTAGTATTGAGATGCACCGGAAGGCTGGAGGGAAAATCGGTATCTCTCTGAATGTGCCGCTCTCCTCAATAGACGACCTGAGTTTGGCCTATACACCGGGTGTCGGAGCGGTCTGTGAGGCGATCCACAAGAACCCCGATGAACTGCGTGCACTTACCGTTTCTGGAAATGCGGTGGCGGTCGTCACAGATGGCTCGGCGGTTCTCGGTCTCGGTGATATCGGGCCGCGTGCGGCGATGCCTGTGATGGAAGGGAAGTGTGCACTCTTTAAAGTGCTTGTCGGAATCGATGCTTGGCCGATTTGTTTGGATGCCCGTGAACCCGATGAGATCGTCGCTGCGATTCGGGCAATTGCTCCGGGCTTTGCCGGCATCAATATCGAGGACATAAGTGCACCGCGTTGTTTTGAAATTGAAGAGCGCCTCCAGGATCTCGGCATTCCCGTGATGCACGATGATCAGCATGGTACTGCCATTGTTCTGCTCGCCGGTTTGTTGAATGCTGTGAAAGCAACAGGTAAGGATTTTTCTTCTCTGCGAGTCGTTATCTCCGGAGCAGGCGCAGCGGGTCGTGCGATCGTCCGCTTGCTGCGGTGCATCAATCTTGAACCCGGAGTTTGCACGATGGTCGGTGAGGTGATTGTTTGCGATTCGAAAGGTGCTATCCACAAGGGGCGCACCGATCTGGGTTCTGTGAAAAAGGCGATTCTCGCGTATAGTAATCCAAATGATAAGTCAGGCTCGCTGAGGGAAATACTCGCTGGAGCAGATGTATTCATCGGTGTCAGTAAGGCAGGTTTGCTTACTTCAGATGACGTGCGAACCATGGCACCCGATCCGATTGTTTTCGCCCTAGCAAATCCGATTCCAGAAATCATGCCTGATGAGGCGCTTGCCGGCGGTGCTGCATTGGTTGCGACGGGGCGGAGCGATTTTCCGAACCAAGTGAACAACGTCCTAGCTTTTCCCGGAATTTTCCGTGGGGCGATCGATGCCCGCGCTCCACGCATCACTGACCGCATGAAGCTCGTGACGGCCAAGGCGATTGCGGATTCAGTTCCGGAGCCTACTCCAGAGCACATTCTTCCCTCTGCTCTTTCGCTTGAGGTGGCGGCTGCCGTTGCCGCAGCGGTTCGGCAGGCGGCTATTGATGAGAAGTCGGAGTAATTGGTTTCCACATTTGAGAGGGGCAAGTTTCGTCCTTTTTGCGCTCTGTATTGCCGACCAAATACCGTGAGTTTCTGGTAACTGGTCAGTTGACAGCCATTCGACTATTGCTAGCCTCCCTGCCTGCTCCGGGAGTATAGGAATCCTTTTCCTAAAAACGAAAATCCCGCTTGCGGCAACAACCCGACAAAATAAATAAGATGGCAACCAAGAAGAAGACCGCAAAAAAAGCAGCGGCTAAGAAATCCTCCACGAAGGCAACTAAATACGTCTACACCTGGGGCGCAGGAAAAGCCGATGGTCACGGAAAAATGAAAGAACTCCTCGGCGGAAAAGGTGCGAACCTTGCCGAGATGACACTCATCGGTCTTCCGGTTCCTTCCGGTTTCACGATCACCACAGAGGTCTGCACCTATTACTATGATCATAAGAGAACCTATCCAAAGGTTCTCCGCTCCCAGATGGAAGCTGGCGTGGCCAACATGGAAAAAATCATGGGCTACAAGTTCGGCGACGACAAAGGCTTCCCGCTTCTCCTCGCAGTGCGCTCCGGTGCTCGCGACTCCATGCCAGGCATGATGGACACCGTCCTCAACCTCGGCCTCAACGACAAGACTGTCGCGGCTCTCTCAAAGGCAACTAACAACGAGCGTTTCGCATGGGACTGCTACCGTCGTTTCATCCAGATGTATGGTGACGTCGTTCTCGGCGTTCAGAAAACTCCTGACGAAGATCACGAGCCTTTCGAGCACGCCATTGAATCCTTCAAGCACGCGAAGTATAAAAAGGATATCGTCGATTCTGAGCTCACCGCCGAGGACAACAAGGAGATGGTCGCCATCTTCAAGAAGCTCGTCCTTGACCGCACTGGCAAGGGCTTCCCTGAAGATCCGTGGGAGCAGCTCGAAGGTGCGGCTGGTGCCGTCTTTAGCTCATGGATGAATGACCGCGCTATCGTTTATCGTCGCAAGTACGGTATCCCTGCCGCATGGGGCACCGCTGTTAACGTGCAGGCTATGGTCTTCGGAAACACCGGCTCGAACTCAGGTTCCGGAGTTGCTTTCACTCGCAACCCTGCAAACGGTGAAAACGTTCTCTACGGAGAATTCCTCGTCAACGCCCAGGGCGAAGATGTCGTAGCTGGTGTCCGCACTCCGGATGCCGTCGCAGGAATGGCGCAGGCGCTTCCAAAGGCATTCAAAGAACTCATGAAAGTTCGCAAGATTCTTGAGAAGCATTTCAAGGATGTGCAGGACGTCGAGTTCACCATCCAGGATGGCAAGCTATTCATGCTTCAGACTCGTAACGGTAAGCGCACTGCTGCCGCCGCTCTCAAGTTTGCAGCAGACATGGTGAAGGAAAAACTCATCGACTGGCAGACTGCGGTTCTTCGCAACCCTGCCGATCAGCTCGACGCACTTCTCGCACCTGTCTTCGACATCGAGCAGACCAAGAAGCAAACCATCATCGCCAAGGGTCTCCCCGCCGGCCCTGGTGCTGCCTCCGGAAAAGTTTACCTCAACGCGGATCGTGCAGAGGCAGCTTCCCATCGTGGTGAAAAAGTTCTCCTCGTCCGCGTTGAGACCTCCCCAGAAGACCTTCGTGGCATGATCGCTGCGGAGGGCATTCTCACCTCACGTGGTGGTGTTTCTTCACACGCCGCACTCGTTGCCCGCCAGATGGGCAAAGTCTGCGTCTGCGGTGCATCCGGTGTCGAAGTCGATTACGAAAAGAAAACCGTCAAAGCAGGTGGTAAGACTTTCAAAGAAGGCGACTACCTCTCCATCGACGGAACTGCAGGAACGGTTTACGGCGGCGAACTCGCCACCGAGCCTTCCGAGATTATCACCGGTCTCATCAACAACAAGAAAGCTTCTCAGAACACCGAGAAGTTCAAAAACTTCGTCAAGCTCATGGACTGGTGCTCTCAAGCAACCCGCATGAGCGTCCGCACCAACGCTGACACTCCGGAGCAGGTCAAGAACGCCATCGCATTCGGCGCGGAAGGCATCGGCCTCACCCGCACGGAGCACATGTTCTTCGAAGGCGATCGCATCGACTCGATGCGTGAGATGATCCTCGCAACCAACGAGACTGCCCGCCGCAAGGCACTCAAGAAACTCCTTCCGCATCAGCGCAAGGACTTCTTCGGCATCTTCAAGGCGCTCAACGGCAAGCCTGGCACGATCCGTCTTCTCGACCCACCGCTTCACGAATTCCTTCCGCACTCCAAGGAGCAGCAGATGGATCTCTCCCGCAAGCTCGGCGTAAAGGTAGAGACGATCATGCAGAGCGTTCACGACCTCCACGAGTTCAACCCGATGCTCGGTCACCGCGGTTGCCGTCTCGCCATTTCCTATCCGGAAATCGCCGAGATGCAGGCGCAGGCCATCTTCGAAGCCGCAGCGATGTGCGTAAAGAAGGGCATTCCTGTTACTCCGGAAGTCATGGTTCCTCTCGTCGGCTATGCCCGCGAGCTTGAGCTTCAGGTGGAGATCATCCATCGCGTCGCCGCAGAGGTGAAGGCAGCCAAGGGTGTTGATTTCAAATACCTCGTCGGTACCATGATCGAAGTCCCACGTGGCGCGATCACTGCTGATGAGATTGCGAAGCACGCTGAGTTCTTCTCCTTCGGCACGAACGATCTTACCCAGACCGCACTTGGCGTCAGCCGCGACGACATGGGATCGTTCCTCAATAGCTATCAGGAAAACGACATCTATCCGAAGAACCCGTTTGCCTCGCTCGACACCACAGGTGTTGGACAGCTTATGGAAATCGCCGTCGAGAAAGGCCGCGCCACCAAGCCAAACATCAAGCTCGGCATCTGCGGTGAGCACGGTGGAGATCCGGATTCCGTGACCTTCTGCCACAAGCTCGGTCTCGCCTACGTTTCCTGCTCGCCTTACCGCGTGCCAGTCGCTCGCCTTGCCGCCGCACAGGCAGCGATCAACGACGGCTCCGCTCCGAAGCCAGCGACCAAGAAAGCGAAAAAGAAGACCGCTAGGAAAACTGCCAAAAAAGCAACCAAGAAGGTCGCTAAGAAAGCAGCGAAGAAGTGATCTTCATAGCGGATGAATTCCGCTAATGACCACCTATAGGCTGCATCGGATTTATTCCGGTGCGGCTTTTTCTTTTTACCTACCCATCAAGGGGATCCGGGCAGACGGATCTCAGGCGGCACCTTCCGCAAAACTCGCCGAGATAAAGTTCGTCGATCCATTTCATCATCGGCAAGACGTGGTCGGACTCGTCGGTCAGGATGCCTGCTTCGAAATTTCGTTTGTCGGGATGTTTCGCGCCGAGGCCTGCGCCAGTTAGGTTCGCGGAGGTGAGGAAAACTTTTTTCCCGTCGATCACGATGGCTTTGGTGTGCACGCGGGGGCAGAGGATGCGCTCGAAGAGATCGCTTTCGATGAGCACCGGGTAGCGGTCGAAGTCTTTCCGAAACATGGGGCCGGGTTCCTTTGCGTGGATCAATCGGATGGCTACGCCTTTTTCAAGTAGCTCGGCCAAGACGGCGAGAAATGGTATAGACCTTTTCCCGCGAACGACGTGCATGTCCTTGATGTCGGCGGTTACAATCCAGAGGAACTTCTCTGCTGCGGGAATTTCCTCTTCCACGATCCTTGAATAGATCGCCTCGTTAAGAATGAGTTCTGTCACGCTGAAAGAAGTCCCGGATGGATGACTGTAGTCAAGTCCGGGAGTCCTGTCTGCATATTAACCGGGTTCGCTCCGGCTTGCATTTGCTAGGTCTGTCCGCATCATGCGCGCCGTGCACCGCAAGTATCTTCTAGGACAGCTTTATGAATACGCCTCCCGCCATCCGGAGGAGGCGGAGGTGACAAGTCGTTTCATCGAATTCGTCGAGACCGAGTCAGAGTGTTTCGAGAGGAGCCTGGCGATCGGGCATATCACCGGATCTGCCTGGGTGGTGAATGCGGACGGCAGTGAGGTGTTGCTGACACATCATGCGAAGCTGGATCGCTGGTTGCAGCTCGGCGGACATGCTGACGGCGATGGAAATGTGCTAGCCGTGGCGGTGAAAGAAGCGGAGGAGGAATCTGGGTTGCTGGATTTCGTCCAAGTGGGCAAGGGGATTTTCGATATCGATATCCACCCGATCCCGGCGAGGAAAGGAGAGCCGGAGCATCTCCATTACGATGTCCGCTTCGTGTTGCGTCCCGGAGGTTCTTTGGAATTTACCGTCAGCGATGAATCCCACGACCTCCGCTGGGTGTCGCCCGAGGATGTGAAAGGACTCACCACCGAGACCTCGATGATGAGGATGGTAGATAAGTGGCTGAAGATGCGTGATGCCTAACAGACGTATCCGGTCATCTCGATGACTTCGCCCGGGCTATGGCCTTGCTCGCGCAAAAGGCGGATGGCTTTTGAGTGGTTTCGCTTGGCGAGGCGCTTGCCGTGCTCGTCGGTGACTAGGGTGTGGTGGAGGTAAACTGGCTCCCGATAGCCGAGTAATGCCTGAAGCTGGCGGTGGACGTGGGTGGCGGAGAATAGATCCTCGCCGCGCGTGACGTGGGTGACTCCCTGGAACTCGTCGTCCACTACCACTGCTAGGTGATAGGCGACGTTGATGTCCTTGCGTGCGAGGATTACATCTCCGTTCTCGTTTTCATCGACCTCAGTGGTGCCGTGTTCGAGATCGGTGAAATGCAGGGTGCCGTGGGATTGCGCGGCCTTGGCGGCGTCCAGGCGCCAGGAATGGGATTCTCCGGCATCGATGCGCTGGGCGGCTTCGTCCGAATCAAGCTCGCGGCATATGCCGGGATAGAGCTGCGACTCGTGGCTGTGCGGGGCGGCGTGCATGCGCTCCATTTCCTGCTGGATGTCTTTGCGCGTGCAGAAACAGGGATAGACGAGGCTGAGGGCTTTTAGCTTTTCCAAGGCCTCCGCGTAGGCGTCGAAGCGATCAGTCTGGCGGAGAGGCTCGCCATCCCATTGGATTCCGAGCCATTTCAGATCGGTCTCGATCATGCCGTAGAATTCTTCGCGGACACGGCTGGAATCGATGTCCTCGTGGCGGAGGAGGAAACGGCCGTCTTCTGTTTCGCAGGCGAGATCACGCGCGACCAGCGCGGCGTAGGCGTGGCCGAGGTGCATTTCCCCGGTGGGACTGGGGGCGAAACGGGTAACGATCATGGGGGGGGAATCGCATGTGGCGGGTTGTGCCCGCGTGCCGTTAGTGAAATACCGTGAAGTAGATCAGGAGCAGCACGCCGAGGCCGAAGGAGAAGGCGTAAGCCTGGAGGTTGCCGGACTGGGCTTTGCGGAAGAGGTTGCCGAAGCTCTCGGCGAGGCGAGAAAGGCCGCCGACGATGAGGCCGTTGATGATGAATTCATCGAAGAAGTGGACGATGGCAGCGAAGCTATCCTGGAAGTATTTTACGATGCCTTTTTCGTAAATCGCATCGAGGTAGAAGCGGTTTTTGAAGAGGGGGATGGAGATCGGATCTTCTTTTTTGCCAGCGTAGAGGACGAATCCGGCTGCGAGGCCGAGGACGAGGGATGCGATGGAAGCGATGAGGATGACGGAGTGTCCTTCTGCATGACCGCCACCGTGATCTGGGCGGTAAGCATTGAGACTATCTGAGAAAAGATGCGATCCCGAGGCCAGCGCCATGACCGCAAGGGCGATGAGTGGGATGAGCATCATCGGGCCGACTTCCTTCGCGTGATCTGCGTTTTCCGAACGGGTCTTGCCGAGGAAGGTGATGATGAAGGCGCGCGTCATGTAGAAGGTCGTGAGGAAAGCGACGAAGACGGCGATGAAGAAGAGTGGTTTGTTGCCATTGTAGGCGGCGGCGAGGATTTCTTCTTTCGACCAGAAGCCGGAGGTAACGTAGGGCACGGCGATCAGGGCGGCGGTGCCGATGGCGAAGGTGATCGCCGTGATTGGCATCTTCTTGAGGAGGCCGCCCATTTTCCAGATGTTTTGCTCGTGGTGGCAGGCATAGATGATCGCGCCGGAGCCGAGGAAGAGGAGTGCCTTGAACCATGCGTGGGTGAAAAGGTGGAACATGCCCGCCTCACCGACCAAGAGGCCGACGGCCATGACCATGTAGCCGAGCTGGGAGAGGGTGGAGTAGGCGAGGATCTTTTTGATATCGTCCTGCTGGGTGGCCATGAGGGCGGCAGCGAGTGAGGTGATACCGCCGATCCAGGCGATGGTGGTGCCGGAGAAGCCTTCGAATGCATCGGCACCGATGGAGAACTGGACACGGAAAAGCATGTAAACACCGGCTGCGACCATGGTGGCGGCGTGGATGAGGGCGGAGACGGGGGTGGGGCCTTCCATCGCATCCGGGAGCCAGACGTGGAGGGGGAGTTGGGCGGATTTTCCGACTGCGCCGCAGAAGACGCAGAGGAGGGCGGCACCTAGGACACCGGCGGATACCGTCGCGATTCCACCACTTTCAGCCCATTCTTTCATTCCGTCGAAAGCTAGGGTGCCGGTGATGCCCCAGAGCATGAGGATGCCGATCATGAATCCGAAATCGCCGATACGATTGGTGAGGAAGGCTTTCTTCGCGGCGTCTGCGGCGGAGTCCTTTTCATACCAGTGGCCGATGAGCAGGTAGGAGCTGAGGCCGACGAGCTCCCAGAAGATGAAGGTCATGATGAAATTCGATGCGAGGACGATGCCTGTCATCGAGAACATGAAGAGAGCGAGGCCGGTGAAGTAACGTGCCTTTGCAGAATCGTCCTTCATGTAGGCGAGGGAGAAGACATGCACCAGCAGGCCGACGCCGGTGACGACGATCATCATGCCGGTGGAAAGCTTGTCCAGGGTGATGCCGATATCGATATTCAGGTTGCCAGCGCTAGCCCAATTGAAGGACATGGAATCCGTCTTCCCGAGGCAGAGCAGGGCGATGACGAAGGTGGCGGCAGCGGATGCGGTGGACACCCAGTGGGCGACGCCGATCTTGCGGAGGAAAAGCTGGTTCGCGACAGCGGCCAGGAGCGGAAGGATGAGGAGGAGCCAGGGCATGGTGCTTGTGCGGGAAAGATGAGGTGGAGCCGGGGGACAATCCAAGCATGAAATCCCCGCTAGGGTGGGTTTTCCGAAGGGGGAACGGAGCCGCGATTCCGAAATCGCGACCTTTCCGGCGAATTGCTCTGTGCTCCGTGGCTGGGGTTGACGCGATTTCGGAATCGCGGGTCCTTTCGGCTTTACGGCATGCTGATGTCACGGGTGGAGCCGCGTTCTCCAGAACGCGAGGTGAAAGGCGCTTCCCGGGGAACGCGCTTCCCGAAACAAAGCGCCCCGCTTCGAATCTGGAGCCCTTCTTTCCGGACTTCCATACCCTCTGGAAAGCAAAGGGCTCCGAAAGGTATTCGCAAGTCCTTGGAAACCCACCACTTGCGAGCCGGAGTTGTTCAAACTCGACGGAGCTATCCAAAAACGATATTAGGTGGGGTGAACTAACACACTGTTATCCAAAAAATGAGACCTCCACCGCTTCCCACTTCCACGGAGCGATTTCCATTAAATCGAGCGATTCGAGTGTATTGGAAGAACCTCATTGGGGTTGTGATATTTCCACCGGTATTTTTCATTGCTGGAGACAGATTTGGTATCTCTTTTGGAGCACTTTTACCTTTCTTTTTTGCCGCTGGATTCGCTGCTCTCTGGCCTTGGCTGAAGGGACGTGTATCTTATGATTTCTGGGTGGTCGCAATTGGACTGTGGATGGGTAGCATTCTGATGCTCTCTCGTCATTCTGCAATTTTTCAAATAGCCAAGTTCGAAATTCTCCCACAAACAAATAAGAACGGATAACAAGCCGTCGTAGGCGTCCCGAGACAGCCGTCTGATCAAATCCGAGCTTTCCCCCCGGGTCGCCTATACTCTAAAGTTAGTCAAAAAATGCTAGGGTCGTCCCCCTTTTCCCTTTGCTGGGTTCGCCGCTTCAGGGTATTTCACGCAGTAGGTGAAAAAGGAAATTCCTAGCACTCAGTGTCCCCATGGAAGGGGTGAAGAGAAGGTCATGTGGAGTCACGATGACGGGATCCGTTTGTTTGAGGTCAGTGTGGATCGCGCTGGAGTGAGCACCTTTCGGGAAGATGGAAAAATGTATCAGCCGCGAGATGCTTGCAGCCTGGAAGAATACGCGGCCACGCTGGGTCGTGGGGCTGAAATACGGGCAGAAGTGGTTCGCGAATTGCCTAGCGAGATGGTTTTGGAAATTGACCAGCTTGTAAGGCAACTTATAGCGGTGGGGTAGTAGCTTGCAGGGCGCTCGGGATGTATTCCCGCACGACGCCCTAATCCGGGTTCTGTTTGTTTTGTGGAGGTGTTGATTCGGAATGCGGGGCGTGAGGCAGGGGCTTGAAATCGCCAAGGGGCACGCCGACCCGCGCTCCATATTTGGGTGGCGCTTACGGGCGGAGATTTCATTGCTGAGGGGCGCCAGACAGCGGCTTACAAAGCCGCGCTCCATATTTGAAACTCAGTTCGAGAGCCTTTGGGAGGTGTTGAGGATCTGGCTATCTGCCTCTAGTTGGGTGGAGAGTTTTTCGTAATCGACGGCTTGGACATCGACTTTGTCATCGATGGCGATGCTGGCGGCGGTGCCGGCGCTTTGGCCGAGGATCATGAAGACGGGTTCCATGCGGACGGAGCCGTAGGCGGTGTGGGAGCAGGATGCGGCTACGGGGACGATGAGGTTTGTGGCTTCGGATTCCTGCGGGACGATGGCGTGGTAGCTGATCTCGTAGGGGCTGACTTTTACGCCGATGTCGCCTTCGTTTTGCACGTGGCCTTCGGGGGTGATGTAGCGCTGGACGTTGTGTGAATCGATGCCGTAGGAGCCCATGCCGATGGATTTCTCGGTTTTCAGCTCATCGATAAGATCGCGTTCGGTGACGACGTGTTTGCCGATCATTCGGCGGGCTTCGCGGACGTAGAGCTGGTGAGACCAGTTTCCGTTCTCGGTGTATTCGTCCTTGGGTAGCCCCCATTGGCGCATGGCTTCTTGGAGTTCTTTGGGAACTCGAGGGTCATTGCAGATGAAGTAGAGCATGCCGAGCTGGTAGGTTTTGTGCTCTTGGATGATTTCCTTGCGGCGTTCGTAGCTGGCCTCGGGGTAGTCCCAGTTCATGCCGATGTTGTCGAAGCTGAAGGGGCCGTGGTTGTTGGTGTCGGTTTTGTTGTTGGGGATGGGGTCGAATTTTTTGAAGACATACATGGGATCCATGTATTCGAAGATGCGGAGGAGGAGTTCGTATTGTTCTGGGTCGTAGCCTTCGGGTTTTGGGAAGGGGATGTGGTTTTCAGGGTCGTTGCTGAGGGTCATGCGGAAGCAGTAGGCTTGCACGCGTTTGTCTCCGGAGCCTTTTTCGCCGGGGTTTTCGGTGGAGATGCGGGCGAGGACTCCGCTGGAGGGGTCGTCTTTGATTTTGTAGGGGGAGATTTTGAGGTCGCTGAAGTGGTGGTCGTGATGGAGGACGCCGGTCTGGACGCCGTTCCATGTTTCTCCGTAGGTGGAGTTTGCCTCGCGGCCGACGTGGTAGCTGATACCTGCGGCGGCCATGAGGTCGCCTTCGTAGGTGGCGTCGATAAAGACTTTTGCTTTGAAAGTGCGGCCGTTGAGTGTGGTTATGGATTGGATGGTGGTGCCGTCTTTTTTAACGCCGTTTTCACGGTCTAACCAGTGGTCGGGAAAGACAGGGATTTTGTGCTGGATGGTGAATAGGGTGAAGATTTCCTCTGCGACGTGGGGTTCGAACACCCACATGGCTTTTTCGGCTTCGATGGTTTTGCGCCAAGCGAGGTCTTTCTTTTTAAACTCCTCGTGTGTTTCCTGAGTCCATGCTTCAGGCTTTTGATAGTGCTGGTAGACCTTTTCGTAAAACTCGCGGGCGAGTCCGCCGATGACGCGCCTGTCTCCGATGTCGGTGAAGCCGAGTCCGCCGGATGACATGCCGCCGAGCTGCTTGTTGGGGGCGACGATTGCGACGGATTTGCCCATCTTCGAGGCTTGGACGGCTGCGGTGACAGCTGAAGAGGTATCGCCGTAGATGACGATGTCATACTCGAGGGTTTTCTCTTCCGCTATGGCGAAGGTGGTTGAGAAAAAGAATAGGCTGGCGGTGATTCGAAGGGCTGATGGGATTTTCATGAGAGGGCGGGAAATTTTTTCGCTAATCGGATACGGCCTTGAGTGTCACTTCTTTCAGGAGGAGGTCGTTTCCGGCGCCGGAGGCATCGAGGCGGAAGTTCCAGGCGTATTTTCCTGTGAAATCTGCGTCGGTGATCGTCCAGGTATTGGTCTGCCAGTCATCGCCGCCGGGGATGGTCCACCAGGTATCGTGATTGCGGATGCCGTAGATGGATTCGTAGCTGATGCGGAATCCGGATGGGTGCTGGGTTTGGGTCTCGGAGGGGAGGCGCTTTGCGGTGACGGTGATTTCGACTTTGCTGCCAGTGTCGATGTCGGGGGCGAAAAATGCGGCGCGTGTGACTGGGGGATGAGCTGAAATAGCAAGTCGAGTGGCTTTTAGTTCCTTATCGTAAAAAAGGGAAGAAGGGACGAGGTGGTATAGGCCTGCGTTTGTAGGGTTTTCTCCGAAGGTGGCGCTTACGGCATCCTCATCGGCATAGGTTTTCATCGAGTGTATTGGTGAGTCATCATCTGGCTCGGGGTCTTCCGGGATGAGTGAAACAGATGGCAAGAATACTTTTGTGTATCCGTTTTCTGAAGCCAAGCGCGCGTAGTATGTGGCTGTGGTGGGTGAGCCCGTTAGTGAAATATAAATGGGCATTTCCGCATCCATGCCGTAATCGACGAGGATGTCTCGTAGACGGGGGAGGATGCGCAGGAAGAGGCTATCGGTATCGTGATATACCGGGAATGGTGCTATGCAGATGTAGTCGAACTGGCCTTCGGCGCCATCGCGGAGGGAGCGGTCGAGGAACTCTAAGTCGTAATCCGGGAGGGAGAATCCGATGAGGGCGGAGGGATGTGACTTGCGGGCGGTCTCGCGGGCAATCTTGAGGAGCTGGGCGTAGTGGTAGGGAGCGTCTGGGTTGCGGTGGGTGATGGAGTAGGAGGGGAGGACTTCCCAATAGGTGATGTCTTTCGCGTAGCGGGAGGCGAGTGTGGCGACATAGGTACGCCATACTTCCTTGTTCTCGGTGAGGGAAGGGGCGTCTTCGTCGGTAGGTGCGTGGAGGATTCCGAAGACTTCGGTGCCGGATTTCTGCGCAGCGGCGATGAGTTCATCGGCGGGCTGCATGTTCCATTTCCCAGGCGTGGGCTGGAGAGTCTCCCATGAGGGGAAATAGCGGAGGGCGGGGATTTCCTCGGTGAGGGCTGGCTTTTCTCCGGCGGGGATGGAAATGCCGTAGGGGGAAGCCGGGGCTAGGGTGGCGGCTAGGAGAATGGATGAAATGAGGCGAAGCATGGGAAGGTGGGCAGCAACTTTGCGGAATTACTCCTGCGCAAGGGATGCGCGAATTTCCAGAATAGACTTCCGGTAGGTGTGGATGGCAAGCATGAGGAGGATGCCGATGAAGATGAGGTTGAGGACGATGGCGCAGATGCCCACGGCATCACCGCTACTCCCCATTTCCTCAAGAACCATGAGGACGGGAGGAATCCAGAGGAAGATCCAAAGGAATTCGTGATTGGACAAGGATTCTGCAATGCCGGCGAGTACCAGAGTGATGATGCCGGAACTGAGGAGGAAGAGGACGTAGTTCGAGACGCGCTGGGGGCCGTTCATGCGAAAGAGGTTGATGATGACGGCGGGGAAAAGGAGGCTGGCGAGGCAGATGACGCCATAAATCTGGGTGTCACCTATTCCGTAGGGGTAGTCGCTGAATAAGAAAGGAACGGCGGCGATGAGTGAGAGGAGGAGGCAGAAAAAGAGGCCGGAAGGCCAGCCGGGGAGGAGGAATATGCCTGTGGTTTTCCCAAGGGTGCCAAACTTCGCGAACCTGCGGTAGGAGGGTGTTACGAGGGGGGCGAACTCGGTGAGTGAGCTAGCGAAGATAGGTAGGAGGATGAGGACGAAAAAGAAGGGCAGGACGTCTGGATCGGTGAAGGACATGCAGCCGAGGCCAGCTGCGACGATGGTGACCCATAGGGCGACGAGGCGGCGCTTGGTGGAGTGGTTCTCGGCGTAGGGGGCGATGAGTGAGGTGCCGATAGAGAGCATAAAAAAGCCACCGTAGGCGCAGGTGGCAAGGTAGATGGGGACGAAGATGCGCGAGTCCTTATCGGCGAGGGAGACGAGTTCGATAAGAAAGGCAGAGCCTCCGCCGAAGGCCATCATCATGAGCATGGAGTAGGCGGCGATGGGCAGGGCAATCATGGGCAACACCATGCGGAGGATGACCGAGCCGGAGGCGGAGAGGCCAACGGTGATGGCGGTGAGGGTGGCGGAGGTGATGAAGATCATGGCAAGGAGCATGATCTCGCCGAAGAGGTTCATTCCGCCGAAGAAGTAACGGAGGATGAGGTATGGGACGATGGTGATGAGGAGCAGCGCGGACTGACTGACGATGGCTGTCCATTTCCCGGTGACGATGCGCCATGCGGAAAGGCGGGTGAGAACCATCATATCGATGGTGTTGCCCTTCACCTCAGAGGAGAGGGCGGAAATGCCGCGCATCGGCTGGATGATAAGGACGGCGATGGAGAAGAATGTGAAGATGACGCTCGAGATGGAGCTGCCCGCATCATCCGAGTCGGCAGCCGCGCTGGCTGCAAGGAGGATGATGCCGAGGATGATCTGCAGGGCGAGGAAGACGCCGACGAAGGAGCGCGTGCGGAGGCCTTGGCGCAGCTCTTTGACGAGCATGGGGGAAAGGCGGTCAGGGAAATCGCTGAGGTGCATGAAACTTTAAATTTTAAACTTTAAACCTCAAGGAAGAGGGTCGTCGTGGGGGACGGAGGGCTCGGGGGGGAGGGGTGGTGGGGAGGGGATGAAGGTGGCGTCCTTTTCTAGGTTGGCGAGGATGTCGATGAAGGCGTCTTCGAGGTTGCGTTGTTCGCGGTGGAAGTCGACGACGCGGAGGTTGTCGCGAACCATGCGGGAGAGGACGTCGGCGGCTTTGTTTGGGTCTTCGGTGTCGATGCGGATGCGGCCACCGGTTTTGCGTGACTCGAGGAACTCGATGTTTGGCTGGAGGACGGCCCAATCGGAGAGTGCCTGCGGATCTCCATCGAGCTGGACGTCGTAGAGGACGCCGCCAAGGGTGTCGGTGGATCTTTTAAGGCTCTCGGAATCGCCGTGGTGGACGATGCGGCCGTTGTTGATGAAGAGGAGGGAGTCGCACATTTCCCCTAGCTCGGAGAGAATGTGGGAGGAGATGAAAATGGTTTTGCCTTCTTTGGCGAGGACGCGGATGAGGTGCTTGAGTTCGACGCGTGCCTTTGGGTCGAGGCCGGCGGCTGGCTCGTCCATGATGAGCACTTGGGGATCGTGGAGGAGGGATCGGCCAAGGCAAAGGCGCTGGGTCATGCCTTTGGAGAGCTTGTTAGAAAAGCGGTCGGCAAGGGGGATGAGGTCGGTGAAGTCCATGACCTCATCGATGCGTGCGCGGCGCTCGGCACCTTTGTAGCCGAGGGCACGGGCGTAGAAGTCGAGATACTCCAGCACCGTCATGTTGTCGTAGTTCCCGAAGTGGTCGGGCATCCAGCCGATGAGCTTCCTAACTTCGGCGGGGTGGTGGATAACATTGATACCGCAGATCTCGGCATGCCCCATGGTCGGGTAGTCGAGCGATGCGAGGATGCGCATGGTCGTTGTTTTTCCAGCGCCGTTTGCGCCGACGAATCCGCAGACGGAGCCGTGGGGGATTTCGAAACTGACTCCGTTGACCGCCTGGAGGGGGCCGAAGAAGCGGTAGAGGTTGTGGACGGTTATTGCGGCTTCGGGCATGAAACTTTAAATTTTAAACTTTAAACCTCAGGGAAGAGGCTGGTTTGCGGACTTTTTTCGGATGATGGCGCGAAGATTTTTACGAGCTCGTTGGATTCCGAAATGAGGGCTTGAAGGTTCGTATGGTTTTCCGTGTTGAGGGGGTTGCAGTCGTTGAGGAGGCGTAGCCAGAGGCTTGATTCGCGAGCTTCCTTTTTGACGATCCGGAGGCGGTAGAGGCTGTCGGTGGGGCTGATGGCTTCGATCGATTCGAGGTGGTTTGCCGCGACGGAACCGGAGGAGCGGAGGAGTTGTTTTACGTCGGGCCACGATACCGGCTCCCATTTGACGTTGTGCAGGAAAAGGCGGATCCGGAGTGCAAAGGCATAAGTGCGCTCCTCAAGATCGTAGGGTTTTGTATTCGGGGATTGGCTGTCCATCGGGCTCTTCCTTGAGGTTTAAAGTTTAAAACTTAAAATTTCAGCGGGCGATGGGGCCGGTGATGATGGTGGATGTCTTCCAGTCGATGCCGGGGTGGGTTTCGATGGCGGGTGCTTGGTCGGTGATGGCGATGAAGTGGTCGTCGCGGTCGGAGACTTTCTTGAGGTAGGAGCGGTTGCGGGTGGAGAAGCGTGCGTTTAGGCCGTTGAGGATGGGCTGGATGATGGTGGGATCGGTGGCGGTGAGCTTGATGCGTTGGCCTTTGGTGACGTTCTCGGCGCGGAACCACTCGCCGGAGGCGTCTTTGTAGAGGAGGGTCTCGATGGGGAACTCGAAGGTGGAGATGAGGGTATCCGGGGCGCTGCCAGCCTCGATGCGGCCGCGGGTGGGAATGACGGCGGTGATGAGCTGGCCTTGCTCGGAGCGGGACTGGAACCAATCTCCGGAGGCGAAGAGTTTCCCATCTGTGGGCTGGAGGTCGTAGGTGCCCGAGGAATCGTAATTGGTGGTGAGGCGCGCCCAGCGGCTGGTGGCGATGGGCACCGGTGCGATGAGGGCAGGGGCATCGACGGTGAAGGATGGCGAGGTCATGACGCCGCTGCGGGAAAACTGCTCTTGGTGGATGAAGGCGGCGTTTTGATTTTCATCTGGGCGCACCTCCATGAGGACGATGCGTGTGCCATTTCCCCCGAAGCCGTCCTGCAGGATGATGAGGCCGACGAGAATGAGTGAGGTGGCGATGGAGATGATGGGAGTGGTGATGAAAAGGCGGTGGCGGCGGCCGGACTTTGCGAAGACGAAGAGGTTCACGGGGCCGACGAGGACGCCGAAGGCGATAAGGATGATGACGAAGAGGACGTAGTTGAAGGATTTCTCACCGAATTCATCCTCAATGGGCCAGGCGCTTTCGAAGTCGTTGATGATTGATTCGATACGGGTCTGGGTGCCCCGGCGTGTGGTGGCGAGGTTGACGGTAACCTTCGGATTGAGGCGGAGATCGGCTTTGATTTTCTCAATCCAGATTTTTCCGAAACTGGAATCCTGCGGCAGGCCGAGAGCGGCGAGGGTGGGCTTGGCGGTGGTGTAGAGGACGAGTTGGCCGCCAAGGCGCACCCATGAGATGATGGCGTTGCGCGGGCCGGGAGGGACGTCCGCCCAATCGGCCTGAGTGAGCATGATGGTGTCGTAGCCAGAGTAGGCGCGCCAATCGTCGGGGAGTTGTTTGGGATCGAATTTCGCGGAGAAGCCGGTGCCGGAGCGTCCATAAGAACTGGATGTGGTGCGGGTGCTAATTTCCGTGTCGAGGGCGGAGCCGTTGGGGGTGTAGAGGGACTCGCTGAGGAGGACGCAGGGTTGATCTGTGGTGAATACGGTGCTGAGTGAGTTCTGGGTTTTTCCCATGGAGCCGGAGAGGGCGATATCAAGGGTGTGGTAATTCGCGACGCCGTTCTGGGCGGATAGGGGGACGAGGATGTCGGTGACGACGGTTTTCCCCGGAGGGGCGCTGAAGCCGAAGGATGAGCTGGTGTTGAGGGATTCGGAATAGTTGGTGGAGTCCTTAAAATTTAGGTAGATCTTGTGGGGGATCTGCTGCCGGTTTGCGATGAGGATGCGCACTGGCATGTAGCCGCCGATGCTGGGGCTGGAGAAAAGGGCAGTGGCCTCGACGTGGGTGTCTGTCTTTGTGTCGAAGACTTGGCGGAAAAGGACTTCCTGGGCGGAGGCTGCTAGGAGGAGGAACATTGAACATCCGACTACGCCGAGGCTACGTCGGACGAGTCCAACGCTGAACATTGAACATCGAATGGAAGAGGATGGGCGGAGCATAGTGGGAGGATGTTGCGACTTGGGGCAGCTACGCGGGGGTAAGGTTTTTCGGGGTGGGACTGTCTTGGAAGGGGATTTCCGAGAGGAGTTTTGCGACGACGGAGTTGGTGGTGTGGCCATCGACACGGGCATTGTAGTCAAGAACGATGCGGTGGCGGAGGACGGCGGGGGCGATAGCTTTGACGTCTTCGAAGGAGGCGTTGGTGCGGCCGTTGATGAGGGCGCGTGCTTTTGCGGCGGAGGCCATGGCGAGGGCGGCGCGGGGACTGGCTCCGAAGCGGACTTGGGCGGAAGATTCCGATTGGCCGGGGTGGGTGGAGTCAACGAGGCGGGCGATGTAGTTTGCGACGACATCCGGGAGGAAAATGCGGCGGGTGAGGGCGAGTAGCTCGGCGAGTGTCTCGGCGCTCATGATGGGATCGACTTCTGGCTCGGTGCCTAGCTCGCGGCTGGAAACGATGCGCTGTAGGGTGGAGACGTCATTTTTCGTGATCTCTAGCTTGAAGAGGAAGCGGTCGAGCTGTGCCTCGGGGAGGGGGTAGGTGCCTTCGAGTTCGATGGGGTTCTGCGTAGCGAGGACGAAGAAGGGGAGGGGAAGTTCGTGGGTTTTGCCCAAAACGGTGACGCGGCGCTCCTGCATGGCTTCGAGGAGGGCGGACTGGGTTTTCGGGGAGGCGCGGTTGATTTCGTCGGCGAGGACGATGTTTGCGAAGAGGGGGCCGGGCTGGAATACGAACTCACGGCGTCCGTCGACTTCTTGGAGAACAGGATTTCCCGTGATATCTCCGGGTAGAAGGTCTGGTGTGAACTGGACGCGCTTGTTTTCAAGGCGAAGAAGCTTCGAGAGTCCTTTTACCAGTTCGGTTTTTCCCAAGCCTGGCAGGCCTTCGAGGAGGATGTGACCCCGTGCGAGGACACCGGTGATGACGAGGGAAATGATCTCTTCCTGTCCAAAAAGGATGGTGTTGAGACCTTGGCTGAGTGAGCGGAGATGCTTTGCTGCATCGGCGACTTCGGTCTCGGTGGCGTGATCCATGGGGGGAGATTTCAGCAAACCGGAGAAAAGCGCAAGGACGGAGGATGCTTGTAAATTTTCGTTCGGCTTTTGTGGACAATGGGTCGCTGCTGGTTAAGTTCTCGCCGAAAGATGTCTGCGATTGAACTAGTGCCCGTTACGCCTGATCCGAAGAAGAACTACCGGACAGCGCTGGTACTTGTGTTGGTGATGATTGTGGGAGGAATCATGATATTGAAAGCCTACGAGAAGCGTACGAGGGAGACGGATTCCGATGATAGGCCGAGTTTTGTGACGCAGATTTCAGAAACGAAGGATCTGCGGTACCTACGCCAGGATGGTAAGCAAAAGGAGCTCATGGAGCTAAAAGGGAAAGTGGTTCTCGTGCAGGTGACACCGATGTCTGGGGCAGATCCTGTGACGAGTGCGGTGATGCAGCGTTTTTCTAAGGAATATGCTGGAAATGAGGATTTGGTGCTACTGACGCTGATGCTAGATCCTGGTGATGCGGAGGGTTTGAAGGAGCAACTTGAGGTTTTTTCTAAGAAGCTGGGTGCGGAGCTTCCGCAGTGGGTTGTGGCGACTAATGAGAGGCCTACGCTTCACAAGTTTATCAAAAATGAGTTCAAAGCAAATATGCTACCTCATCAGGCAGATGGGAAATGGGTGTATGATCATTCGCTCGTGCTGATCGATAGAAACCGTCATGTGCGCAAGGCCGTGGTGCCTCAGAAACACGGAGGCGCATCCTTCGTGACGAGTTTAGATTTCGAACAGGCGATGAAATGGGATGATGAAGGGATTAAGACGGGGACTGAACTTAGTAATGAGCAGCAAATGGAGGTGCTGCTTGGGGAGACGATAAAGATCCTCTTGGGGGAAAAGGTTTCTGAGAACAAGGGCGGGAACTCGCTTACCGCAGTAGTATGCTTCGGAATTGGATTCGTTCTTTTTGTGATCCTGCTGATCTTTAAATCGAGAGCCCAGAGAATGACCAACCATCCTGCATAAATCATGACCAAGAAAACGACTATCATTACCTTCTACACCATCGTCGCGCTGATCTGCGTAGGCATCCTCGCGCTCGTCAACTTGGTGATCGTGCCGAGCATGCGGTCGAAGGGGCAGGAGACGGAAGCGTTTGTAAAAGTCCGTGCGGAAAAGGAGCAATCTTGGTTCCCCATCGAGAAGGATCTGAATGCGACGAATCAGGCGGGTGAGAAGGTCAAGCTATCGGATCTGAGGGGAAAGGTCTGGGTGGTGGCGGAGTTTTTCGCAGTTTGCCCGCATTGTGCTATGCGAAATGGTGCTGAGCTGCGGACGATCTACGATGAATTCAAGGATGATCCAGATTTTCAAATGGTATGCATCAGCGTCGACCCTTCGCAGGACGATGTGGAGAAGCTGGCCGAGTACTCGGAGGCTCTAAGCGCCGATGTCGAGGATTGGTGGTTCCTGAATGCGGGTGATGAAAAAGCCACTCATGACTATCTAGAGAATACGCTGAAATTTTTCGGTATTCGTGAGCGGAGCGATCCGGCGGAGATTGAGGCGAGCGGGCGTTTCTCTCATGATCTGGGGCTGATCCTCGTGGATCGGGGATTCAATGTTATTGGAAAATGGCCGCTGGCGGATGCAAGGTCGGAGGAGGGGCGGAAGCTCGATCCGGATTTGTATGAGACTCTGAAAGAGGAGATGTTTTCCCGGATACGCACGGAGCTGGACAAGGAAGCTATACCAGTGGATTGAGACGACCATGACAGGGAAAGAGGAAAAGAAAGAATGGTTGGCGAGGGAGCCGAAGCTAGTCCTTGCGAAGCGCTTGAAGATAGCCGCATGGGTGGCCACCGCATTGGTGCTCGTGCTAGTGGCGCTGATGCGTTCGCCGTATAAAATTCCGCTGCCTGATGGCTGGACGATGTCTTTTTTGCCACCGGTTCACGCCGTTTTGAATACGTTGGTGACGATTTCATTGATTGCTGCCTTGGTGGCAGTGAAGGCGGGAAGGATCGCTCTTCACAGGGGTTTCATCATGGTCGCTATGGGGCTGTCTGTGATTTTCCTGCTTTGTTACGTGGCTTATCATTTCACGACAGTGGAGACGAAGTTCGGCGGTGAGGGCTGGGTGAGGACGGCATATTTTTTCCTGCTGATCACACACATCATCCTAGCGGGGGTGAGTTTGCCAGCGATTCTCATGGCGTTCATTTCCGGCTGGACGAATCGTTTCGGAGATCACCGGAGGCTGGTTCGCTGGGTCTTTCCGGTTTGGCTGTATGTCGCTGCTACGGGGCCTGTATGCTATCTGATGCTTCGTCCTTACTATTAGCGTGGTCGTGGGGTTGACCTATGGTCGCACCGGGAAAAGAATGGGTCTGCAATGAAACTGCCACCACGTAAGAATCGAGTTTCGGAAATCACACCTAAGTCCTCTGGCTCGGATAGATCGGCTAGGGTTGGTGGAATGATTTCCGGGGCAGCACTCGAGGAGGCGTTAGGCACGCTGATTGGGAAAGGCAAGGTCACGACCACGGCGCGGATGATAGAAGAGCATTCCGGAGATAAGTGGTTCGCGAGCCATGATCCGGATGTGGTGGTTTTCGCGGAGAGCACGGAAGATGTTTCGGCAGTCATGGCTTATGCCGATCGGCACGCGATACCCGTGACGACACGTGGGGCGGGGGTGGGTTATGTGGGAGGCTGTGTGCCGGTGGAGGGAGGGATCGTCCTTTCTACGGCGCGGATGAACCGCATTCTTGAAATCGCACCGAAGGATGGGGTGGTCGTAGTTCAGCCGGGAGTTATCACCGGTGACATACAGACAGCGGTGCGCAGACTCGGCTGGGACTATCCGCCTGACCCGGCTTCGCTAAAGGAGTGCTCTATCGGAGGGAATATCGCGACGAATGCGGGCGGGCCGCGATGCTTGAAGTACGGCGTGACCCGTAATTATGTGCTTGGGCTTGAAGTGGTGCTTGCTGACGGCAGGGTATTGCGCACCGGTGGGCGACTGCATAAGAATAAAACTGGATTCGATCTGATTGGTAGCTTCGTGGGCTCTGAGGGAATGCTGGGTGTGGTTACAGAAGCGACTCTGAGGATCATCCCAAAGGCTCCTAGTAAAGGGATGCTAGCTGCGGTTTTTCCTGACTTCGCAGCTGCGGCGAAGACTGTTCAAGAAATTTTGCAGGCAGGGCATCTACCGTCCGCGCTGGAAATCACGGATGCATTTACTCTGGCTGCGGCGAGGAAAAAGCTGGGGGCGGATTTTTTTCCTCCGGGCAATGGACATCTTATTGTGGAGGTCGATGGTAGGCCAGCGGCGGTGGCATCTGAGCTAGAGGAATTGCGTAACCTGCTGCTCCAGTGTGGGGCGGGGGATATTCGCATCGCGCGTGGCGAGTCCCAGTGCGAGGAGATCTGGCAGCTACGTCGTGAGTTTTCCTATTCTCTCCGAGATACCGGCCTGACGAAGCTCAATGAGGACATCGTAGTGCCGAGGAGCAAGCTGGTGAAACTTGTGGAATTCGCTCGTGAGCTTGAGAAGGAAACGGGGATTGCTGTGGCATGCTTCGGTCACGCAGGGGATGGAAATATCCACACAAACCTTATGGTCGATGATTACACGAACCCGAAAACGCGTGCGAAGGCGGACGCGGCGCTCAATAAGCTATTCAATTGGATCTTGGAAAACAACGGAGCGATCACCGGTGAGCATGGGGTGGGCTTGGCGAAGAAACCGTGGATCAAGAAAGCGCTGGGAGTGGTGCCGTTTGAGATTCACCGTGCGTTGAAAGATGCGTTAGATCCAAGAGGGACATTGAATCCCGGGAAGTTTCTAGACGACTGAATCAGGGCGTGGCGGCAATGGATTTCGCAGGAACCTCGGCTTCCTTCGCTTTATCTTCGGCTTCGACTTGGAGAATCTTTTCATCCCAAACGATGCGTTGCTCTGAGCGTTTCGATAGGATCATGACGCCGAAAGTGAAAGAAGCGGCTGCAGTAGCCCATGCACCGTAAGGGAGCAGGTGACGTATTAGGAGGCGTGTTCGTGGGATAGCAAAATGCAGGAAAACAGGGAGTAAAGTGGCAATGGCGGCGATGATAAGGCTGCTTCCGATGTCGATGCGCAGGTTGGGCTTATCGGCACTTTCCGCATAATATCTACTGGCTGCGGCAAGCGTACCAGAGGCACCTAGCCAGAAGCCGAAGAGCCAAAGTGGAGAGATACGAAACCTTCGGCGATTCGGTGACTTTGGCTTGGGTAGATTGGTCGAAATCGGGCGTTTCGGCGGTGTTGGTGCTTTTCGGAATCCTGCCCTACGACGAGCCTCTAGCGCTTGTTCCTTACGAATACAATGATCTGAGTGTTCGGAAAGAGCATCTAGCCGGATCTTCGCATAGTGCGTGATTGCTCGATCATGACTGCCATCGCTTTCTGCGAGTGCGATGGCCCATGCCGAGGGCTGGAGTTCGCCTCGGATGATTTCGGAGCCGACTTTTGAAGTTATCTGAGGTGGGAGGCTGCGAATTTGCTTTGCGGTTGTTTTTGCCTTTTTTTTACGAGCAGGAGGATTCGGCGCTTCTGTTTCCCAGAAGGTGAGTTGTGGTTCATTGGATGATCCGTATTGATCCGAAGTCTCCATTGAACGGCTCATGTGTGTGGCCTCCTGCGTTTTAGAAAATATGCGGTAAGCGTTAGGATACAAATCAAACTGTATGATGGCTCGGGAATTACCTCGATATCCACTGGCCACATGACTTCTCCAAAGTATTCGGTAAAGCCGTCGAAGCTATAGGTGAAGAGCTGGTTATCACCCTCGATGAGGAGGTAGCCGGCGGAGTTGCTTTTGTTTTCTGCGAAATAGCTAATGCCGTGGATTTCGCCGTCTTCAAAGTAAAGCTCTGGGAAGTCCGGATAATCGAGGTCATCGGCTTGGGTGTAAGTAAATCCGGCAAAGTTCAGATTCACTGTGATCGTGCTATCCTCTGAGGGCTTGAGAGTTTTTGAGCCGATGAGTGGGACTAAGGATTCATTGTAGCTGACACTGGCGTCGATGTCTTGCCATTGGGTAAGTCCTTGCCCGGCGGGAACGATGTCTCCGAGCGTGATGGTGAAATTAACAACTGCTGCCCCGGATTGCACTGCCGTCAGCAGGATTATGGCAAAGATTGTTTTCATGATAGAGGGTTGCTTCTTCAACTGTTGCTGCGGTTGCGGCGTAGAATGAGCAAGCAGCTGATTGGAAGGAATAGAAGAGCTGAAGGCTCTGGAACGACTTCGGGTGGACTGACTACTGCGCCTGTGTTGATTTCTTGAACGAGGCTTCTAAGAAGCGCGCTTTCGAAGGCGGAAAAGGTGTCTGCGCGTTCAACGAAGGAAGCCGTTTCTTCCACAGATCCTCCCATAACAAAGCTTTTGTAATACTGCTCAAGAGCTCCGGATGAATCACCGATGGCGATGCCGTTGATCATATCTACCCCGGCGGCCAAGGCTGCATCGCGAGCGGCAGCAACGTTAACGGATCGATCTCGGACTCGCGGGCTTGTGGAGTTGTCAACACCATCCCCGGCAACGTTGATAATTTGCGTAACGCTATGGAATCCGTTCTCTGTTCCGCCTGTTTCGGAGCCAAACATGGGCGTGCCAATGTCGATAGCGGTGCCAATTGCTGTTGCTCCGCCGAATGGGCGTGTGGCAGCGTTGATGAGGTTTGAGAAATTTTGAGCCGAGGAGAAGTCTGAAATTTCCATCCAGCTTACGCCTACGGATTGGTTGGTGTTGCTTGACCAGAAAAGCACGGAAGTGGCGATTTTACCTATGTGGCCAGATTGGATCGCATTAAGAACTGCTGAGCTTGTCATAACCCGTCCATAAGCAGCTGTCATCAGTGCGTAGTCCGTTTCACTGACGCTGCCAGATACATCAACGAGTAATAAAAGCTCGGTATCGACCTTCACGGGAGCTGCTTTTGCAGTCGATGCCAGCACAGCTATAGCTTGCACTTGTGAAGAGCGCTAAGCCCGAGGCAAGGTTTCTCACGGAGAAAACTGTCGAAGGGGGACTGATCGTGACTTTTGAGGGGCCCGTGTTTCACCTGATTCCAAAGGTTGAAGTGGATACACTGGATAACTGGACGAAGGAGAATCTTGCGGATCTGATGAGTGAGCTTGAGCTGGCGGCGGCAGATCCGGGCTGGGCACCACCTCCGGAAGCGCGGTTGGGTTTATTGGGGAGAAAAAGGCTTTTGGCAGATGTGCAGGAAGGAGAGATCGTGAAGATACTCAGGCCGAATACTGCGGTGGCAAAGGCAGGACTGTGATGCAGTTATTTTGCAAACTCAGCGATGGCCGCAGCGATGGCTGGATCCTCCCATGCGGCCAAGGATTTCGTTTCCGCTTCGGTTAGCGAAGAAGGGCGTCCTGCCTGGAGAAAGAATTCACGGTCTTTTTCCGAAAAATCAATTTTCACATCCGGGGTGATGCCCTTCAGGTGAGGAGTGTTGCCGGAGGGTGTGTGGTAGGTGGCGATGGTGAGGCGGAGCGCGGTGCCGCCGCCCATGGGGACGATGTTCTGGACGCTGCCTTTTCCGTAGCTTTTCTCGCCGATAATCGTGGCGCGTTTCAGATCCGAGAGCGAACCAGCGCTAAGCTCTGAGGCGGAGGCGGAGTTCCTATCGATGAGGACGACAATGGGATAATCCCGTTTGCGGCGCTGGCGATCCGGGGTTTCGAGGAATTCCTCAGGTTCATCTCGTGCACGGACGGAGACGACTTTGGTAGAGGGGGGGACGAAGAGGCCTAGGATTGAGACAGTTTCGTGGAGATCGCCGCCACCGTTTTCACGTAGGTCGAGGATGAGGTGTTTCATTCCCTTGTCTTCTAGGTCGTCGAGTGCGGCTTCGATTTCGCGGGCGCAGTTCGCGCCGAATGTGGCGAGGCGCAGGTATCCAGTTTCAGGATGTTTTTCCAAGAGTACTGCCTTGATGAGCGAGCGTCCTTCGACGAAGCGGCGGGTGAGGGTGACTTCGAGTTCGCCGGGGCGCTCGGGATTGCGGAGGGTGAGGGTAATCTGCGATCCTGCGGGGCCGGCGAAGAGATTCACCACTTCTGTGGATTCGAGTGTATCCTGTGGGACGCTATTTACCGAAATGATTTCAGTACCCGCGATGATACCAGCCTTATCTGCGGGGCCGTGTTTTTCGATGGCTGAGATGAAAATACCTTCCGAGTCCTTGCCGAGGCTAAGACCTAGAGATGGGACTTCATTGTTGAGGTTCCCGGAATCATCCATGAACGGCTGCATCTCCGGGTGAATGAAAGAGGAGTGCGGATCTAGGCTGGAGAGCATCCCGTCGAGCGCCTGATTGATGAGGCGGTCATATGCGATTTTATCGAGATCTGGGTGGCGTTCCCTTGCTGTTTCGAGGACTTCGACGAAGCGCTTGAGAGCAGGGTAGGCGGCTTCGTCAGGCTCGGCGCGGACGTTTGCCGAAAAGGAAGTCAGCAACAAGCATGCGAGGGAGATGCGAGAAATGAACATCGGATATCTGCTATCAGTTTAAGCGCCCTAGGAGTAATGAAATTTCCGTCAGCAGGTGCTTACTTGAGCCCGTGGCGTGCCATGAGATTATAGACTGAGCGCTCGGATATCCCGAGCTCTCTTGCGGTCTTTGCTTTGTTTTTACCTGTTCGAATATAGGTCTGGATAAATGCTTCTCGTTCGATCTCGTGGAGGGTCAGGCCGGGTTCTGCGAAAATTTGTCGTTTCGCTGCCGGGGTGGGGGATTCGAGTAAAGTGACGATGTCTTCGGCCTCGATGAGATTGCCGTCAGAAAATGCGGTGCTCCGCTCTAGGACGTTTTCGAGTTGCCTGATATTCCCCGGCCAATCGAAGTTTTTCAATGCGGTTGCCGCAGCTTCGCTTAGTTGCCATGCGCCGCTTCCACGGTTTGCGGCAATCTTTTTCAGTATGTAGCTGATGAGTCCGGGAATGTCTTCACGTCGTTCTCGCAATGGTGGGATGGCGAGTTCGATGATGTTCATGCGGTAGAAAAGGTCTTCACGGAAATGACCTGCTTTAACCCTGTCTTGGAGATTCACATTGGTTGCAGAGATCAGCCGGGCGTTTGTTTTGATGGGCTTCTTGCCACCGACTCGGAAAAATTCCTGATCTTGAAGGACATTGAGAAGTTTCGCTTGAAGTTCCGTGGGAATGTCGCTGATTTCATCGAGGAAAATTGTGCCGTTGGATGCTTGTTCAAGTCGGCCTATCCGGGCTGCATTTGTGCCTGTAATAGCTCCCTTTTCGTGGCCGAATAGTTCGGTTTCGAGTAACTCGTGGGGTAGCGCCGGGCAGTTGACCGTGATGAAGTTGCCAGCGGCATGCTGACTTAGGAGATGGATTTTACGGGCGATATACGTTTTTCCCGTCCCGCTCTCTCCAGTAATTAAGATCGTGCTGTCTAAGGCTGCTGCTTTTTCTACCTGACGGTAAAACTGCTTCATTCTAGGGCTAGATGAGTCTAGGGTGATCTTTTGAGCGCTTTTGCGTGGTGCGGCAGTGGCCGATATTTCGCCCCCCTCAGCGGTGCAATTGCTAATGACATCGAATAGCCGCTGGATCTCGAAGGGCTTGGTGAGGTAATCTGCGGCTCCCGCTTTGATAGCCTTTACTGCGGTTTCTGCATCATTCGTTCCTGTGAGCATGATCACGGGAATGCCTGGGCGTTTTTCGTGGATGCGGTGCAGAGTTTCCAGCCCATCGATGCCCGGAAGGCCTAAATCAAGGACGATTGCCTGGATGCTAGGGTTCAGGAGGCGAATTGCTTCTGCACCGGAGAGCGCTCCAAGAGGTTTCCATCCGTGGTCTCTGGCTGCCATGGCCAGTAGTTTTTGGATGGTTTCGTCGTCGTCGACGATGAGGAGGTTTGGAGATGAGTTGGCCAAAATAGTGAGGGGGTATTGTAGAAGGACAGTAGGCTTTAAAAGATCACCCGCAAAGTTTCAAAGTTTTGTAATCTTCAATGCATGGGCTGGATACGTCAAGTTCGGGCGAACTAACGAGACTTTGGAGAAATATTGTCACGAAGATATAGACTAAATGCCTGTGATGATCACTTTGTGAGAGCCCTTTGCAGCGTGAACAGGAGGTCTTCTGTTAGGAAAGGTTTCATGAGGAAGTTTCCCGGTTTGCACCCCGCAGCTATGGCGGATTCTTCTTGGGCTGCTATGCCACTTGCCGCGATCACGGCGGTGTTGGGGTTTGTGGTAATGATCTGCCGAATCAGCGATGCTCCATTGAGTATGGGC
>JANRFH010000055.1 GCA_030725745.1 Akkermansiaceae bacterium | reverse complement strand
GAACAGTGGTATTGGTAGCACCGACCGCTGATATGCGAGTCAATGTTTTCGTGGATGAAGGTGAGAAAATTTGTTGGTGGTGTCAATTGGCGTTTCGGTTTGCGGGGTTGTGGTCAGCATAGGTTGAATTCCGACAAATTCAGGAAATCATTTTTTACGAAGGAGCTGATATGCATGTTACGGCATATCGCTTTTTACGTATTTCCGTAAGATTCTGGGACGGAGGGGTGGGTGATGCGGGTGTGTCCGGGCGCTAGCAGCGCTCATCTCTCGCTGCCTTTCCCGGTGTGTAGCAAGCCATTCCATGTTCTTCGGGGAATCATGCTTCCCTTTTTCCGCAATGTTATTGAGCAAAACGTAGCTTTCCTGATGATGCCTACACGCCTGTGATCGCCAGAGGAGCTTCCGGCATGGTCACAGGGTGCTGGAGCAATCACTTGCCGAGCACCTCCTTGAGCAAAGCAAGCAATTCCACGGAGATCGGTGATAGGTGTTTCCCTTTATCGGAAAGATTTTTGAGAATGTCGTAGCTTTCCAGGAAAAGCATCCTCGTCTCCAATACATTGCCTTGGTCTTCTGCGGCATTCGAGAGTTTGTAGATGCCTAGCGCGAGATCTTGCTGCCACTGGGTATTCTCGGGATCGTGGGCGGTGAGGGCTTTGTTGATTTCCACTGAGGCGGTGTAGGCCACATAAGCTGCGGGAAAATCCTTCTGCTCCATCGCCATGTTTCCTTGCCTTTGAAAAGCGATCAAGAGGTCGCGTTGAAACATCGTGTTGCTTGTGTCGCTGGAAGCGAGTTTTTTGCGAATCTCCATGGAGGCGGCGAAAGCTTTTGCAGCGGCGGGAAGATCGCGCTGCGCGACAGCGATATCGCCGAGTTTTTCGTAACAGACCGAAAGATCGCGCTGCCACCCCAAGTTTTCCGGATGGAGGGCGGTGAGGGCGACGCTGATTTCCATACAGGAAGTGTAGGCCTTGGAAGCGGCAGGGAGATCGCCCTGCGCTAGTGCGATATCGCCAAATTTTTCGTAGCTCACCAAAAGACTGCGCTGCAACTCCGTATCGTCGGGAGCGCTCGCGCCGAGTTTTTTACGAATCTCCATTGCCGCGGTGTAGACCTTGATGGCGGCAGCAAGATCTCCGCGCGCTACGGCAATATCGCCGAGCTTGTTGAGGCTCAACGACAGATCACCTTGCCATTGGGTATTCTCAGGATCGAGTTCGACAAGCTTGCCTAGAATTTCAAGAGAGGCGGTGAAGGCGTCGGTGGCGGCGGGAAGAAGCCCCTGTGCAAGGGCGACTTCTCCCCATTTGACATAACCGACCGAGAGATCGCGCTGCCATTCGGTATTCTCTGGATCGAGAGCTGCGAGTTCTTTGGACATTCCAAGCCCTGCGTTATATGCTCTGGCGGCACCGGAGAGATCCCCCAGAGCCATGGCGATATCACCGAACTCGTTGTGGATGATGGAGAGCTCACGTTGCAAATTGGCATTCTCCGGATCTTTTGCGATGCGAGTTTTGCAACTTTCAAATTTGAGGCGATAGGCGATCTTTTCAGTCTCTAAATTCGTTTCGAGCAGGGCATCATCGCCCATTTTGCCCTGCGTCTGGTCAGCTACCTGCGCTTGAGCATTTCCGCAGGGAGTCTGGACGGGGATGATAAGGAGGCCAAGGGCAAGGAGACCGCAGGTCGCTGAAGTGGAGTGTGATTTCATATTTTCCCGTAGGATAGCTATTCGTTATCAGGATCTAATCAGTTAGGAAAGTAATGTGCGTAAAGGCTCCGTAAAAAACACCCGCACCCCCCTCTTGACCCTTTTCCCGCATTGCCTTATCGACGGCTCGCAGAATTCCGCCATGTCCAACACGATCATCTACACCAAGACCGACGAAGCTCCCGCGCTCGCCACCTACAGTTTCCTCCCCATCGTCGAGGCATTTTCGAAACCGGCAGGCATCAATATCGAGACGCGCGACATCTCGCTTGCGGGACGCATCATCTCACAGTTCCCCGATCTCCTCGAAGTGGATCAACAAATCGCAGATCATCTTGCCGAGCTTGGCAAAATGACCCTCCAGCCAGATGCGAACATCATCAAGCTGCCGAACATTTCCGCCTCCGTCCCCCAGCTCAAGGCCGCGATCAAAGAGATCCAGGAAAAAGGCTACCCGATCCCAGACTTCCCAGAAAATCCCACCACCGATGAGGAAAAGGAAATCCGCACGCGCTACGCGAAGGTCATGGGCTCTGCCGTGAACCCCGTGCTCCGCGAGGGCAACTCCGACCGCCGCGCCCCCAAGGCCGTGAAGGATTACGCGAAGAAGCATCCCCACTCCATGGGTGCGTGGTCGAAGGACTCCAAGACCAACGTCGGCACCATGGCTGGCCAAGGCGATTTCTTCTCCAATGAAAAATCCGTCTGCATCCCCATCGCCACCGATGCGAAGATCTCTCTCATCGCCGCGGATGGCACCGAGACGATCCTCAAGGAATCCACCCCACTCCTCGCCGGTGAAATCCTCGACGGCACTTTCCTCTCGAAGGACGCCCTCACCACTTTCCTCGACTCCCAGATCGCCGAGGCGAAGCTCGCTGGCGTGCTTTTCTCCCTGCACATGAAGGCGACGATGATGAAAGTCTCCGACCCGATCATCTTCGGCCACGCCGTGAAAGTTTTCTTCAAGGACGTCATCGCGCTCCATGCCGATGTGCTTGAGCCGCTCAACATCGATTACAACAACGGCTTCGGAGACTTCCTCGCGAAAATCGAATCCCTCCCAGCCGACAAGAAGGCCGCCATCGAAGCGGACATCGCCAAAGCCTACGAAGACGGCCCCGACCTCGCCATGGTCAACAGCGACAAAGGCATCACCAACCTCCATGTCCCATCTGATGTGATCGTGGATGCCTCCATGCCAGCCATGATCCGCACCTCTGGCCAGATGTGGAATGCAGCCGGGAAACAACAGGATACGCTCGCCGTGATCCCGGATTCTTCCTACGCTGGTGTTTACCAAACGGTCATCGATTTCTGCCGAGAGAACGGCGCGCTCGACCCACAGACGATGGGCTCAGTGCCAAACGTCGGCCTCATGGCCAAAGCCGCTGAAGAATACGGCTCCCACAACAAGACCTTCGAAATCCCCGCCGACGGCACCGTCAAGGTCACCGACTCCGCCGGAAAAGTCCTCTTCGAGCACGAGGTCAAGCAAGGCGACATCTGGCGCGCCTGCCAGACCAAGGACGCCTCGATCAAAGATTGGGTGAAGCTAGCCGTGAACCGCGCCCGCCTCTCCTCCACCCCCGCCATTTTCTGGCTGGATGAAAATCGCGCCCACGACGCCAACATCATCGCCAAGGTCAAAACCTACCTTGCCGACCACGACACCTCCGGGCTGGAAATTTCCATCCTCCCGCCAGCTGAAGCCTGCCTCGCCACGCTCAAGCGCATCGTCGAAGGCAAGGACACCATTTCCGTCACAGGAAACGTCCTCCGCGACTACCTCACCGACCTCTTCCCCATCCTCGAAGTCGGCACCTCCGCGAAGATGCTCTCCATCGTCCCCCTCATGAACGGCGGAGGCCTATTCGAAACTGGCGCCGGCGGCTCCGCTCCAAAGCACGTGCAGCAGTTCACTGAGGAAAACTACCTCCGTTGGGACTCGCTCGGTGAGTTCTTCGCCCTCGCCGCCTCCTACGAGCATCTCGGCGATACCCAGAGCAACGCCAAAGCAAAAGTCCTCGCCGCCACCCTCGATGCAGCCACCGGCCAGTTCCTAGAGCACGACCGCTCACCCGGCCGCAAGCTCGGCACCATCGACAACCGCGGCTCCCATTTCTACCTCGCCCTCTACTGGGCACAGGCACTCGCCGCACAATCCGATGACGCGGATCTGAAAGCCACTTTCACCCCCGTCTCCACCTCCCTCTCGGAAAACGAAGACGCCATCGTGAAAGAACTCCTCGCCGTCCAGGGTTCCCCTGCGGATATCGGTGGTTACTTCCTGCCAGACGAAGCAAAGGCCTCCGCCGCCCTCCGCCCGAGCGGAACTCTCAACAGCATCCTGGCCTCACTGTAGCTGCCCCCGTCCCGGGGCAGGCCGTGCTTGCTGCGTCTCTCAGCAACACCCAGACTTCCGGCATCCCCATGACCCCGGAAACGAAAATCCATATCCTCCGCACAATGTGGAGGATACGCCGCTTCGAGCAAAAAGCAGTCAGACACTACGCGAATGGCGAAATGGCCGGTTGGCTGCTGCTCGACATCGGACAGGAATCCATCGCTGCCACCGTCCGCGCCGCCATGCTCCCGGATGATCACAGCATTTCTGGCCCGCGAGGTCTCGGCCACGCCATCGCCGCTGGCCTGCCCATGTCATCCATCATGGCAGAACTCATGGGACTCACCTCAGGTTGCTCAAAAGGCAAAGGTGGAATGTTCTCACTCTTCGCCCCAGACAGAAACCATTGGGGCTGCCACGCGATTGCCGCCGCCCAGACTCCACTTGCCGCAGGCTTGGCATTCGCCTTGAAACAAAAATCCATCCCCGCTGCCAGCGTCTGCTTCATGGGCGAGGGTGCCATGAACCAAGGCGTCTTCCACGAAACCCTCAACCTCGCCAGCCTCTTCAATCTCCCCGTCGTCTTCATTATCGAAAACAACGGCTTCGCCATGGGCACCTCAGAAGAACGTTCCTCACGCTCCCCCGCCCTCATCGCACAGCGTGCCGAAGCCTACAACATGGATTGGGATCACTGCACAGATACAGATATCCAACTAATTCACGAGAAAGTCACCACCGCCCTCGACCGTGCTAGAACGCAACACCGCCCGACTCTTTTAGAGATCTCCACCATGCGCTACTACGGCTTCCACGTAGCCGATGCCAGCCACAAGAAATACCGGACTGCAGAATCCATCGATCATAAGCGAAATCACTTCGATCCACTCACCCTATGGAGCCAGCAACTTATCACTGAAGGGCACCTATCAAGCACTCAAGCCGAGGATATAGATGCCCAAGCAAAAGCAGAAGCCATCCAATCCGGAGTATTAGCAAAGACCTCCCCACCTCCAACCATCCCTGAGATCCAACAGGACGTCTATTGGGAAACTGATCAAAACTCCCCAGCAAGCCATATCGGCCACCATTTTTTCCAATAAAATCGCCACCCAAAATTCCTCCGACGCATTCTAAGCTTCAGTGTTGCCAAAATACTCAAAACCACATCAGTTGTTGCGCCATGAGAGTGCCACTGTCTTTCTGTCTGTTAATTCTCGCGAGCCCGCCTCTGCGGGGGCAGATTTATTCTGACTTCACGACCTCGCTTGGCAATTTCACCGTAGAACTTGACTACACGAACTCACCTCGCACGGTCGCGAATTTCATCACACTCGCAGAAGGAAGCCGCAATTGGGTGGACTCGGCAAATGGAGCCGTGCGAACAAACACGCCATACTACGATGGAATCGTTTTTCACCGCGTCATTGCAGGCTTCGTCAATCAGGCAGGCTCCCAAAACGGCATTGGAACGGATGGCCCAGGTTACGCGTTTCCAGACGAAGTCTCCAATGGCCTTACCTTCTCCTCGCCCTACCTCATCGCGATGGCAAACTCCGGCCCCAATACCAACGGCTCCCAGTTTTTCATCACCGTAGACACCCCCACTTCCCTCGATGGCGTCCACACCATCTTTGGCTCCGTATCCTCGGGGACAAGCGTGATTGATGCGATCAATGCCGTCACAACCGACGATGATGACAAGCCAGTTACCGACGTCACGATCAATTCCGTCACCATCCGCCGGGTTGGAGCGGCGGCGATTGCCTTCGATGCCTCCTCACAAATCCTCCCAGCCGTTCAAGGAGCAAACCCCACCATTTCCTTCCCCACTGGCACAGCCACTCTAAATATTTCCCAAGCACCTAGATCCAGCCTGAGCATCTATGCCTCTCCTGACCTACTCACCTGGACTCCAGAAATCCGCTACCTAGATACTACGAGATCCACCCAGAACTCCTTCGATACCGGCATCTCAGAAGCCAGACATTTCTTCGCCACCAGCTCCATCACATGGCCTACGGATGCACATGCGCCCGATACCTATTTGGGAAGAAACCTCACCCTCATTGTGAATGGATCTACCCTCGTCCTAGATGCCAATCCACCCGGGAGCAGCACGATCGGAACTCTCAGCTTAGATGGCGGCACACCCTCCACCGTCACAGAACTACGCCATGAAACCACCCAAGGCTATGGCTCCACCATCTTGGTATTCTCTGAAGGTTTCGTCCCAATCCGTTTCAACCTTGGTTACGACAGCACTAGCACTGGCAGAGTCACAGGGACAGCTTTCGCAACAAATCCTTTTTCACTCACAGGAACTTTCACCTTAGCTCCATAGAGTGCATATTCACTTCAACAACATTCTGAGAGCGACAGCCCTTCTTCTACTCGCGGTAGCATCTCCTGAATTTTGCCATGCAGAGGAAAAGGAAAACGGAGCCGCCATCTATCAGCGCACCTGCGTCGCCTGCCACGGCGAAAAAGGAGCGGGAAATCTGCTACTGAAATCCCCTCCCATCGCGGGCTTGCCTGAGTGGTATGTCACGCTACAGCTCGGGCGTTTTCGCGACGGCCACCGGGGAAGTCACCCGGAGGACATTCCCGGGCAGCAGATGGCAGCAATCGCTAAGATACTCAAAGCTGAAGACATCGCTACTTTGTCCCTGCACGTCTCCGGAATGCAGCCCATCCCACCGGAGCCCTCCGATGCCGGGGATCGAGAAAAAGGCAAGGTGTTCTTTATCGAAAACTGCGCCGAATGCCACCGCTTCAACGCAACCGGAGAGCAAGCCTTCCGCAGCCCTCCGCTCGCGAGTTTCCCGGCATGGTATCTCCGCGACCAGTTTGGAAAATTTCAAAACGGCCAGCGCGGAGCTGACGAAAAGGACGAGGACGGCACGAAGATGAAGATCATCGCTTGCGGTGGCGTAACAGAATCCGACATCTCGGACATCATCGCCTACATCACCAGCCTCGCCCAAGAGTGACCGGGAAGCGTCTCTCTTTCCACTAGCAAAGACCTCGTTCGGGAATACCTTCGTGCCCGTGAAACTCATCTTCCGGCCAATCGTTCCCATCCTTCTACTTCTCTCTGGCTTCAGTATCTCCGCAGCGGAAAAGCAAGCCCCTACCCTCGACTCCATGCTCGATGATCGCATCGCCCTGAACGAGAAATACGGCGAAGAGTTTGCCGAGGACGCCGAAGAATCTGAACTCGCTGAAGACCTCGTCCCATTGGAAAAGAAAATCGGCGATGCATGGGTGAACTACCTCAAATACATCCGCGAATCCCAAGACACGAAGCTCAAGGTGCACGCCCTACGCATTGAATACCTCGATGAGATGCGCGGCTGCTATTACTCGCTGGAATACGCCGAGTCCCTCATCGAAAAGGTAAACCTGCGCGCAGACATCGCCTCTTGGAAAAAACTCCTCACCCGCCTCGACACCCTTGCGGTCGAGGCCAGGGACGGCGAATGAGATTTCTACCAAGGCGATTCAACCAATAAAAAAGAAACCGCGAATGGACGCGAATAAACGCAAATCTTGGGTTTTGTGAAAATGGATGTGTGCGAAATCCCACATGCCTCGCCAAAACCCAATTTCCCGTATCCATATGTATCGCATTGGCGTTTATTGGCGTCCATTCGCGGTTGAATCTTCAGAATTTTGCATAAGCGTCTCCCGGGATGAATGACCCTGACGGGTCTTCCCGTTCTTCATCCTTGCGCACGCCCCATGCCCACGCGAACCTAACGGCATGAAGGCCTACATACCCGCCGCTGCGCTCCTACTCGCACTTACTTCCTGTGGACTTGATCACGCGGTCACTCCAGCAAAGCCCACCGAGTTCCTCACATCCACCGGCACGGATACAGAAAAACGCTCCAGCCGCCTTCCCTTCGAGCATTCATGGCTCACCCAAGACATCAACGTCCTTGATTATAAGAACATCGTCATCCGCCCGGTGACGACGCGCTACCTTCATGCAGATGAATGGGAACGCAGCAAATCCGCCTCAATCCCCGACCAGAAAGCCTTCGTAAGACGCGCCGACCAGCTCGCCCGCCATTTCACCAAAGAACTCAACACTGCCTTCAGCGATCCGATCTGCCTTTTCTATAAAACCACCAGCACCTCCAAGCCCGACACCCTCATCATGGAAGTCGCTCTCACTGATGCTCATTTCCCAGATCCTGCTGTCGGTAATATCAAAGAAATCCCCGTCTGCGGATTCGAAGCCCGCGTCCGCGACGCCAAGACAGGAAAACTCATCGCCACCGTCTCCGACCGCCGCGGCCCTGACTTGCACCTCCAAGGAGAGGACACGCATATCACCGACAACGAGGAAATCTGCTCCATCTGGGCGCGCCAGCTCATGGAAGCCTCGAACAAGGAGATCTTCTCCAGCGTCCGGCGGAAGTTTATCACCGTCGATCACTAAACCCCACCACCTCAACGCCTTTCCCAGAAAAGCAAACGGCAGGCAACCTGGGGTAAGTTGTCTGCCATTTTGTTCCTTGGGGATATGCGCATTGTCCCTCGCGGGAAATCGGATCAATCGAGTTGGGTGGACTCATTCACACCGATACAATTTGAGAATAACTGATAAAAGATATTTTCAAATAACGTGATCACGTATTTAGGTCATTTTTTTCGGTAAAATCGTCAGAACCCAAAATCCTCGCCATCGTGGCATTAGATATTCTCTCCAGTAACGCAAATCGGCAGACTTCTGGGGGGGAAAGTCTGCCGACGCGTTTGGGGGGATGTTGACTTGGGAGAGGCGGGGGGAACCACTCTCGCGTCAACAAATTCAAACTATCTGATAACGGTCGGATTACAACTGCGCGATCGCGTATTTCTTGCTTTTTCTGCGTTTTATCGCGAATTGAATTTCAACAATCTTCGGAAAGCCCACAGCATGAGCCGCTTACGTGATAACAGGACTCGCAAAGAATTTCGTCACCGATAGCCCCAAGTGCCTCCATGCCGCAGCGCGAACACAAAGCGCATTCATCAGTAGCATCCTCCTCCTCGGCCATACGGCTACTCCGCGAAAATCACCTCTTCGCTATCACCACCTCCACGCCCAAATCCATCGCCGATGTCTTTGCTAGTGACGTAGAGCATGAGTGAAATAAGTCCGAGCGCACACGCCGTCTGGATGATCTCGAGAGCCTTCGCCTGCACCGGCTTGCCCGCGATTTTCTCAAGGATCGCCAGAGTGATGTGACCGCCATCAAGCACAGGGAAAGGAAGCATGTTCAGCACCGCAAGGTTCACATTGAAGAGCACCATGAAGCCCAACACGCGCATCCAGCCATCCTCCATCTGCATGAAAGAAAACATCACCTTTCCGATGCCTACTGGCCCACTCAGGTGATCCACGCCAATGCTTGAACGGGGATCGAGAACCTTCGTCACAGTCACCCACATCATGGTGAGACTATCCGCCATTTGCCTGAATGGATTTGGATGTACAATTCGCACATCCACATCGCCTCGCTGATCCCACATCACACCGATCATCGGATCACGATCCGCTGGTTTCTTTGGTTTTGCAGGGGTGATACTCACGGAAACCATTTCACCCGCAGCCTTCTTCACCTCCAGCAATACTGTGGCGTTGTCCTGCGCCTTCAAATACTGGGCGAGCTGAATGTCGCTGTAGAGCGGTTTCCCATCCACGGAAACAATCACATCTCCTTCCGCAAGCCCCGCCTTGTCCGCAGGGCTGTTTTTGATAATTCCTGCGATCTTCGCATCTCCAGCAGGCGCGAGCCCTACCTGCCTTAGCCCTGTCCTCTGCCAAAAGCGGCTAGGAGGAATCTCGAACTTGCTGGTCACAACAATCGGTTCCTCAACACCTTCGCGTTTCAATGTGAATTTAATCTTGTCGCCGCTACTCAGGACAATGCTCTCCGTGATACTCTCGAGCGTCCCGGCAAATCCGTTCACTTCCTTGCCGTTGATCTTGAGGATTTCATCGCCCGGAAGAATACCCGCCTTCTCCGCTGGGCTATTCTCCAAAACGAATCCCACCGTAGTGCTCGGCACGAAATCCTTCGGTTTCCCTACACCCCACACCACCACTGCAGCTGCTAGTGCAAGTAGCAGGGAAAACAGCGGCCCGGCAAAGGCCACGATGATTTTATCAAGCGGAGTGATCTTCGGTAGGGGCGCGCGATCCTTGTCCCCGCCTTCGATTGCCTCCATCGGTGCCATCTGCGGCAAGGCCACGAAACCACCCGCTGGAATCCAGCCGAGTCCATACTGAACCCCCTTAATTTCCTTCTTCCAAATTGGCTTTCCGAACCAGATCTGGAATCGGTCAATCTGAAGACCCCGCCACTTCCCGGCAAGGAAATGGCCGAGTTCGTGGACGAAGATGATGATGTTGAAAAGCATCACCACGACGAAGATGAGCAAGATATAGTCGAGAATGGTTTGGAGCATAGGCTAGGATTGAACCCCGGAAAGCTAACGAACCCAGCGTTTCCCGCAAGCCCTTAGTATTTCCTAAATAATGCCACCTCTTTCGATTGAAATACCGCCCAACACCCGCAAACTCCACCTGTGTTCTACGGCCAAACCGATTTATCAGAAATCCCATCTCTCTCGGGAAAGGAGAGCCAATCCCTGCTAGCCGTAGGAATTCAAACCGTCGCCAATCTCCTCAACCATTTCCCCAAACGTTACGAAGATCGCCGCCAGTTCGATCGCTTCCCCAACCAAGCCACCGCAAAACCCGTCTGCCTCACCGGCGGAGTCATCGATGCCACCACTAAAGGCTTCGGCAAAACCCGTTTCTACGAAGCCATCATCATGGACGGCGATGGAGGAGTCTTCGGCTCGGGAAAAATCACCTGCCGCTGGTTCAATATGCCTTTCATGTCGAAAGTCGTCGCCGCCGGTCACCAAGTCATCGCCTACGGGAAAGTGAAAGAACAAGGCGGCCGCCTCATCATCGACCACCCCGAGATCGAGATCATCCGCGAAGATGAGGATGAAACGGAAACCATCCACCTCAATCGCATCGTCCCGATCTACAAAAACATCTCCGGCATCAACCAACGCCGCCTACGCGAAATCATCCACACCGTGGCGGCGGATTGCATCCGCCATGCCGACGACAACCCCCTCCCATTCCCCTACCCTGTAGCAAACACCAACCGCACCTCCGATCTCCTCGAAACCCATTTCCCCATCTCCCTCGAATCCGCCCACACCGCCCGCCGCCGCTTCGCCCTCGAGGATTTCTTCACCCTACAGCTAAACGTCGTCTGGCAACGCAACCAATACCTCGCCCACCAAGGACGCATCCTCGGAAAAAAAACCACCCTCCTCAAAGCCTTCTACCACTCCCTCCCCTTCGATCTAACCAACGCTCAGAAGCGCTCGATCAAGGAAATCATCGCCGACATGCGCTCCCCCCGCCCCATGAACCGCCTCCTCCAAGGCGATGTAGGCTCCGGGAAAACCTTCGTCGCCCTAGCCTCCATGCTCCTCGCCATCGATTCCGGCGCCGACGCCGCCCTAATGGCCCCCACCCAGATCCTAGCCGAGCAACACTACCTCACCTTCCGCAAATGGCTAGAACCCCTCGGCATCAACATAGTCCTCCGCACCGCCGCCCACAAAAAAGATACACAAGCAGAGTCTTCCACTGACTTGTCCGCCGAAGCTTCAGCGAAGGAGGATCACTGCTCACTGATCACTCGGCACTCGAGCGAAGCGAAAATAATCATAGGCACCCACGCCCTCCTCTACGATCCCACCCTCTTCACCGACCTCGGCCTCGTCGTCATCGACGAACAACACAAATTCGGCGTCGTCCAGCGCGCGAAACTCATCGAACAAGGCACCCTCCCTGACGTCCTCGTCATGACCGCCACCCCCATCCCCCGCTCCCTCACCATGACGATTTACGGGGATCTCGATGTCTCACTCCTCGATGAAAAACCCGCCGGACGCGGAAAAATCATCACCGCCCTCCGCAACAAACCAAAACAAAAGGACATCACCGACTTCGTAAAAGCCCAGCTAAAAGAAGGCCGCCAAGCCTACCTCGTTTACCCCCTCGTCGAGGAATCAGATTCCGTAAAAGCCGAGTCCGCCATCACCGCATTCGCCAAGTGGCAAAAACGCCTCGGAGCCGAAAACGTCGGCCTCATCCACGGCAAGCTCCGCCCCGAAGAAAAGGAGGCCGTGATGGATGATTTCCGCAGCGGTAAAACGAAAGCCCTCGTCGCCACCACCGTGATCGAGGTCGGCGTCGATGTTCCCAATGCCAACCTGATGATCATCCACCACGCCGAGCGCTTCGGCCTCGCCCAGATCCACCAGCTCCGCGGCCGTATCGGGCGCGGCGAACACAAGTCCTACTGCATCCTCCTCACCGACTCCAAACTCCCCGAGTCCATTGAGAAACTCTCCGTCCTAGAAAAAACTGCCGACGGCTTTGAGATCGCCGAAGCCGACCTCCGCCTCCGCGGCCCCGGCGACATACTCGGCACCGCCCAATCCGGCCTCAGCGATCTCCGCTTCGCCGACTTTATTACCGACACAGAACTCATCCGTGAAGCCCGCGCGCTGGCGGACAACGTTTTCAAGACGGATCCAGATCTAACAGCCTCTCACTCGAATCTCCGCCTCTTGATCAGAGAAAGCGACGCGCCGCAGGGAGCACACTAACAAAGGAAAAGATCCGAATGGCGCCTTCCAGGCTGGATGCCTACAGCCATCGGGATAGGGCGGCGGCGGTATATGGATCGATCCCACAGAACGGACGGCGCGGAGCGACCGTCCCTGCCCGTTTCACGAAATCAGGCCTAATCCCGTGCCATTCATGTCTGGACCACAAGTTTATGACACATGGTGAAAAGCATCACTCAACGATTCGGTAAACCGTGCCGCTATGATCCGCGAGGTAGAGTTCGCCGTCCGCGTCTTCGCCGAGGGAGGAGATGAGGTTGATTCGGCCGCCCTTCGGTTGGAGTTCGCTTGTGTGGTCAGTAAAGTCCGTAGCCTTACCGTTTTTCTGCACGAACGACCAGATACGAGGGTTTTGGTAATCCGCGAAAACGTAACGACCTTTCAAGCCCGCGATTTTCGAGCCGCGATAGACGAAGCCGCCGGTAACGGAAAGCCCCTCGCTCGGGCCGCTGCCATGCTTATAGACGTAGATAGGCTCATGATTGGCATCGGGTCTGTCACCGCCAATGGATTTGAAAGGAGGCGAATTCTAACTGCTAACGAATACTGAGCGGCTGGGTTCCTCTAGCCAGGTGTTGTTGGTTTGTTGTTTGGTTATGTCCCGCATGGCCGCGGAAACGTCCACCCGCACGGTGCTCACGCCGCCCTGAATT
>JANRFH010000054.1 GCA_030725745.1 Akkermansiaceae bacterium | reverse complement strand
GACTTGGCGCGGGAGCTGAAACAGGTGTTTCTGCGGCAATCGCAAATGGTGAAGGCGGTGGAGTGGCGCCAGGTGACGATTGGTTTGCAAACGTTTCAAAAATTCCGCGTGTCTTGCTCATGAGTAAGGGGGTGGTTTGGCCGTGTCGGCTCGTGAGTTATGTAAAGTTAAGAAAGGCGTAATGTCGAGAGACAAAAGAATAAGGTTTATAAGGATTCCGTTAGGCCAGTTAGATGAGCTCGGAAAACTAAAACTTATTTCCCATTCTCAGCCAGAAGCCGCTTCAATCGGTTTTTCACGCTGACCTTTCCAACAGCAGATAGCCGGTCGGTAAATAGAATGCCGTTGAGGTGATCGATTTCATGCTGTAGGGCGCGGGAGAGGAGTCCATCGGTCTCGATGACGAGGGTGCTACCGTCCGCTTGCGGGAGAGTGGCTTTTACATCCATCGGGCGGCGCACCTCGAAGCGGATTTTCTCGATGCTCAGGCAGCCTTCCATTTCGATGTCCTTTTCCTCGCCGTATTCAAGCGTGGGATTGATGAAAGCCAGTGGCATGATGTCGGCTAGTTCCGCATCTTTTCCGTTCACTTTGAGATAAGAAACACATTCAGGATCGTGCGAGACATCGATGACGGCGAGCTGGAGATCGAGGCCGACCTGTGGTGCTGCGAGGCCGACACCTTGGGCGTCTTCCATAGTTTCGAGCATATTAGCGATGAGTTCATCGAGTTTAGCGCCGGTTTCCGTGACGGGTCGGCATTTTTTACGGAGGACGGGATCGCCGTATTGGACGATAGGGAGAAGCATGGCGAGACTTTGGACAAACGGGCGGTGCTGGCCAATCCCGAATTTTGCAAAGGTGCAGGATAAGCCCACTTGCGTGTCTAAAAAAGGCAGGCTAGTTTACGAGCGTGAACGGGAAATGGGCGATTATTTTCAAAGCGGCGGCGGTGTTGGCCGTGGTCTGGGCAGTGGTTTTCGCGGTGAGATCCTTCGCTGCCGGGAAAAAGGTGACTGCTGAGCGGCTGGATCGTGAGGTGAAGGAACTGGCGCTGGAGGATTGGTCGGAAAATCCGGGTGGGGCAGCGCAGGCGAAGGAGCGAGAGAAGGAGATCCGCCGTATTGCAGACATGGTGAATCAATTGGATTTCGCGGAGCGTGAGAAGAACCGGGACAGCCGCACCGGGGAGGATTTTTTCAGGAAACTGAGCATGCGCGAGAAGGAGCTTTTCGTGGATCTGACGATTGTGGAGACGATGAGCCGCTTCATGGAGGCTTTAGATCAGATGCCGGAGGAGCAGCGGAGAAGTTTCGTGGAGAAAGGGCTTGAGGAGATTAACAACGGGCGCACCGAGGAGGAAATGGAGCGTGCGGCGGAGATGGACGGCGACTTGCTCGCGAAGATCAGCCAAGAAGGCATGAAGGCGTATTTTGAGAAAGCCAGTGCGGATACGAAACTGGATCTCGCGCCGCTGATGGAGGCGATGAACGAACTGATGCAGGGACTCAGGGGGAGGGAGTTCGGCCAGTGAAGAGAGGAAATATCTGCCGACCTAAGGGTTTTACCCTGATGGAGCTGTTAATCGTGATCGCGATCATCGGAGCGCTAGCGGGCATTTCCGTGCCAATCGCAAAAGCCATGATTGCGAAGAGCCGGGAGAGCGCCTGTCTTGGAAATTTACGGCAGATCGGCGTGGCTGTGGAGCTTTACTTGGGCGATAACTCCGGCGTCCTGCCTGACCTCGAAATCGGGCGTGAGGACAAATCCTCGGATGCGGCTGTGATGGAGACTGTCCTGATCGAATACGTCGAGAACGAGGATGTGTTCCATTGCCCGGCGGATTTTAAGGAGTTTGGGAAATCCGGTTCTAGCTATAACTGGAATCACACGCAGAGCGGGCGGCAGGTGAACCAGATGTCATTCTTCGGAGAGGACAAGCCGGAGCGCATCCCGCTGGTGAGCGACAAGGAAGCTTGGCATCCGGGTGGGACGAATTTCCTCTACGCCGATTATAGTAGTTCAAATAAAGTTCGGTTCATTACGCTGGAGGATTGATTTCATGCTGGAAGCCACAGGACTGTATAAAAAATTCGGAGGGAAGCCGGCGCTTGATGATGTCTCGTTCCGTTTGGAAAAGGGCGAAATATACGGCCTGCTCGGGCACAACGGCGCGGGGAAAAGCACATCGCTAGGCATTATCCTCGGGATGGTCGCGCCGGATCGTGGGGAGGTGAAGATTGACGGTGTCTCTGTGCAGAAGCATCGAAGCAAGGCCTTGGCTAAGGTGGGTGCGATCTTTGAAGCACCGGCATTTTACGATTACATGAGTGGTTGGGAAAATCTCAAGATTCTCATGGGTTATTCCGGCGGATTCGACGCTAAGGCGGCGGAAGAAGTGATTACGAGAGTGGGTTTGGAGAAGCGCATCGGCTCGAAGGTGCGAACCTACAGCCACGGGATGAGGCAGCGGCTAGCATTAGCGCAATCGCTACTGCCTGAGCCGGAATTGCTGTTGCTCGATGAGCCGACGGATGGGCTTGATCCAGAGGGGATCAAGTGGTTCCGCGAATTCATCCTTGGGCTGCGGAAGGAAAAAGGAATGACCGTGCTTTTTAATTCTCATCTGCTCGCGGAGGTGGAGCTGATGTGTGATCGGGTGGCGATCCTGCGTCAGGGGAAACGCGTCTTCGAGGGGTCGGTGAAGGATTTCCGCGATGGCGAGCCGGTGTATGAGGTGGAGCTGGAAAGTTGGGAGGCGGCGACTGTGTGGATTCGCGGCACGGGTGGGGAAATACTGGATGGCGGGAAAATTTCGCTGCCTGTGGGGATGGATCCTGCGGTAGCGGTGGAGGGCTTGGTGAAGGCCGGTGTGAAGGTGAGGAACTTCGCGAAGGTGCGGCGTTCGCTGGAGGATGTGTATATGGAAATTCTAGACGGAAAGGGCAGCCCGAACTGACATGGCGTTTATCGAACAACTCAAAGGCGAGCTGAAAAAGCTCTTCGCAAGGCCGCGCACCTGGATGGGCTACGGGGCGTTCCTCGCGATGGAGGCGGTGATTTTGGCGGTTTATAAACTCGAGGCGAGCCAGCGTCACATGCGGGGGATTGTTGAAAGAAACGGCCTCGAATTTAACACCTACTACAGCTCCCTCACCATTACGTTCACAATCATGCTGCTGAGTATGTTTCTTCTGGGGTCGATCTACTTCGCTCTGGTGGCAGGGGATATCGTCGCGAAGGAAAATGAGGACGGAAATCTGCGCATGGTCTTTGCCCGGCCGATCAGCCGATTGCGACTGCTCTTGGTGAAATACACGGCGGTGTGCCTCTACACGTTCAGCTTTGTGTTTTTCGTGGGCGTCAGCGGCTACGCGATGGCCGTGGCGGCTGTGGGTTGGGAAGGCGGGTTGTTTGTCATGGAGCCGAAGATGAAGGTCTTCGCTGCCTATCCGGATTGGTGGGAAGGCGCGTGGAGGCTTGCGCTGTCGGCAGCTGGCATCGGCATCAGCATGATCACGCTTTCATCTATCGCGTTCATGTTTTCGTGTTTCAGAATCAAGCCAGCGGCGGCGACGATCATTACACTGACGATTCTTTTCGTGGACATGATTTTGCAGGGCTTTCCCTTCTTTAAACCCTACGAAAGCTATTTCGTGACATGGCGGATGAGTGCGTGGGTGTTCCTGATGGAGCCGCACCTTTCGTGGCCGAAACTGGTCGAGAGCTATGCGTTTCTGTTGGGATTGAATGTGTCGCTTTTTACCATCGGTTGGCTTGCTTTCCAGACTAGGGATTTCAAGACTTAGAGGTAGCGAATTTCATGATGGAATATCTAGGAGCAATGATCGGAGGGATACTCATCGGGCTTGGCAGTCTGCTGGCGATGATGGGATCGGGAAAAGTGCCGGGGATTTCCGGAGTGGCGGGAAAAATCTTACGATGGAATCAGGGCGATACCGCATGGCGCGTGATTTTCCTGATCGGTCTGATCGCTGGTGCGGGGCTGGCGCTTGCATTGGGACTTGGCTGGCAGGGGTATTCGTTGCCGCTGGGTAGGTCGCTTGTGGTCTATGCTATTGCGGGTCTGCTGGTTGGCTTCGGGACGCGTATGGGGGGCGGCTGCACATCCGGGCACGGAGTCTGCGGAATGGGCTCGGGCGCGCGGGACGCGATGGTTTACACGGCGGTCTTCATGGCTGCGGCGATTATCACGGTGTTTGTCTGGAATCTCATCGCGGGAGGTGCTGCATGAAAAGGGTAATGATAGCAGTCGGGGGAGTGCTCTTCGGAGCTGGATTGGTGATTTCCGGCATGACCGATCCCTCACGTGTGGTTGGCTTTCTTGATATGGCGGGGAATTGGGATCCGGCGCTGGCCTTCGTGATGGGAGGGGCGGTGATCACCTTCGCCCTCGGCTTGTTGATCCTGCGGGGCAGCGCAGCATTGAAAGCTCAGTTCAAGCTGCCCGATCTCAGCGCGGATCCGATTTGCAAGAGGATGGTCATCGGCTCGGCGATCTTCGGGATCGGCTGGGGCATTGGCGGTTTTTGCCCGGGGCCAGCTATTGCGAATCTAGCAAGCCTGCGCCCGGAAGCGCTGGTTTTCGTGCCGCTAATGCTGGTGGGAATGGTCGCTGCGCAGCGGCTGCTTGGGCTGGATCGTTAGTTCCGCGCCTCGTGCCACTCCAGTCCGTGTGGAAGTGCGTCTGCAGGAGCGAATTCAAAATGCAGCACTCTCCGTCGGCGGGGATTTTCTGCGCGTGATGAGGCGTGAAGGATCAATGGAGACATCAGCAGGACGTCTCCGGGATTGCATGAACAGGTAACAGCGAGGCTCTCCGTATGTAACCTGATTTGATCAGGTTTGAGTCTTCCTGATAAATGGCTACCGGGAATCACTTTAAGGGCGCCGTTTTCAGCTGGAGTGGGATCGAGGTGGATGCGGACGGTTACCATTTTAGTCAGCAACGATTCCGGTGGTTGGACGTGTGGAATGCGCTCCTTGACTGACCATGGGCCGTATCCATCGGCTTCGATGTGATTACGAACGGCGATGGTCAGATCTTGATGCCACGGAACCGGCCAATTTTCGGAGTCCGTTTTGTCGAAAAGAATGCTCCGGACGGGAATCATTTCCGGCGTCAGGAAATCCTTCGTTTTTAGTGTGAGGGCGAGCGAATCGAACAGGGATGATTTCGCCCTGATGTCACGAACGCAGGCGCTCCCTGCAGATATAGCGATGCGATCAGCCTCCTCCCGTAGAGGAGATAGCTCATCTTCTGAAAATACGTCCCGAAGAATCGCGAAGCCGTCTTTTTCAAGCAGCTTCATGTCTTTCAGATCTTACTTGCCCCAAGCTTCCATGAGCGTGGTGGCCATGGTGCTTGGTGTTTCGGCTACGGCGATGCCGCACTCGGCGAGGATCTTTTTCTTGGCCTCGGCAGTGTCTTCTTCGCCGCCGACGATGGCTCCTGCGTGACCCATGCGGCGTCCCGGAGGTGCTGTGGCACCGGCGATGAATCCGGCGATTGGCTTCTTGCAGTTGTCCTTCGCCCAACGAGCGGCTTCGGCCTCGGCGTTTCCGCCGATTTCGCCGATCATGATGATGGCTTCGGTTTCATCGTCGTCGTTGAACATTTTCAGGACGTCGAGGTGATTGGTGCCGTTGATCGGGTCACCGCCGATGCCGACGCAGGTGCTCTGGCCGTAGCCCATTTGCGTGAGCTGGAAAACGGCTTCGTAAGTGAGGGTGCCGGAGCGTGAGACGACGCCGACGTTGCCGCGCTTGTGGATGTAGCCGGGGGCGATGCCGATGCGGCAGCCACCGTGGCTTTTTTCTCCGAGACCTGGAGTGACGATGCCGGGGCAGTTGGGGCCGACGAGGCGGGACTTGGAGCCTTTGAGGGCTTGTTTCACCTTCATCATGTCCATGACGGGGATGCCTTCTGTAATGCAGACGATGAGTTCTACGCCTGCGTCCATCGCTTCGAGGATGGCATCAGCCGCGAACGGTGGCGGGACGAAAATCGCGGAAGCGGTGGCGCCGGTTTCATTCACCGCCTGGGAGACGGTGTCGAAGATCGGCACGGTGTCGGAAAATTTCTGTCCGCCTTTGCCTGGAGTGACACCAGCAACGAGCTTGGTGCCGTAATCGAGAGAAAGCTGTGCGTGGCGGCCGCCGAAGCTGCCGGTAATGCCCTGCACGAGGATCTTGGTGTTTTCGTCAATGAGGATGGCCATGTGGAAAGTTTGCTAGATGTTCTTGAAATGGGGTTCAGCCGACTGCTTTGACGATCTTCTGGGCGCCGTCTGCCATGTCGTCTGCGGTGACGATGTTGATGCCGGAGGCGGCGAGTGTGGCTTTGCCTGCTTCGACGTTATTGCCTTCGAGGCGGACGACGAGCGGGATCGGAAGGCCGGTTTCCTTGGCTGCTGCCACGACGCCTTCGGCGATGACGTTGCAGTCCATGATGCCGCCGAAGATGTTGATGAGAATGCCTTTCACGTTTGGATCACCGAGGATGATTTTGAAAGCTGCAGTGACCTGCTCTTTGGATGCGCCGCCGCCTACGTCGAGGAAGTTGGCTGGCTCGCCGCCGTAGTGCTTGATGATGTCCATGGTAGCCATGGCGAGGCCGGCTCCGTTGACTAGGCAGGCGATGTTGCCATCGAGGCCGATGTAGTTGAGGTCGTATTCTGAAGCGGCGACTTCGCGGGGATCTTCCTCCTCCTTGTCGCGCATGGCGACGATGTCCGGGTGGCGGTAGAGGGCGTTGTCGTCGAAGCCAAATTTTGCATCGAGAGCGAGGACGCGGCCGTCTGGTGTGGTGACGAGTGGATTGATCTCAAGCATGGAGCAATCGCAGTCGATGAAGAGCTTGTAGAGGTTTTTGAGGGTTTTGCCGAATTGCTTGGCGATGTCTCCCGAGAGGCCGAGCTCGGCGGAAATCTTGCGGATTTCGTATGCCTGGAGGCCTAGGAGCGGATGGACGACCTGGCGGAAAATTTTCTCCGGAGTGTCGTGAGCGACGTCTTCGATGCTCATTCCACCTTCCGTGGAGGCGACGATGACCGGGGCGCAGGTGTCGCGATCCATGAGGATGGCGAGGTAGTATTCGTGGGTGATGTCCACAGCCTCGGCGATCATCACCTTGCGGACGAGGCGTCCTGCATCGCCTGTCTGGACGGTGACGAGGGTTTCGTTGAGCATTTTACCTGCATACTCAGAAGCTTGCTCAGGGCTCTCGATAAGATGAACTCCACCTTGGAAGCCGTTTTTGAAATGTCCTTTTCCGCGGCCACCTGCGTGAACCTGTGCCTTGATGACGAGCTTTGCGCCCTCGAATTCCTTCGCGGCGGCGGCTGCCTCTTCCGGCGAGCCGGCGACTTTGCCCTTCGGGCTGGGGACTTGGAAACGGTCGAAAAGCTCCTTGGCTTGGTATTCGTGAATGTTCATGGGAGTCGCTGGGGAAAACCGCGCGCGTTTTATCCCTCTACTAGCCGCGGGGTCAACCCATCCCTTGCGTTTTCTCAAATTCCCGCCGCCCGCTCGCTGATAAGTGCGATTAGGGTCTCCATTTCCGGCGTCGGTGTGGATTTTTCGCGGACGAGCAGGAGGTCGGAATGGATCGCGGGAGAGGAAAGTTTCACGAGGATGCATCCGGCGTGGGGGAGTTTCGCGGCATGGCCGGGCATGACGCCTACCCCACCGCCTGTCCCGATTTCCGCAAGCATCATGGGTAGAGAATCCATCTCGGCGACGATGCGGGGCGAAAAGTCAGCGGTCTCGCAGGTCTCGGTCAGAAATTCTCGCCGCTTCGGGAAAAACGTGTTGGAGAGCGATACCCAATCATCCACTGCCAGTTCTGCGAGCTTCACGGATTTTCTCCCGGCTAGCCTATGCTTGTCCGGCAGGACGGCTATAAATCGGTTTCTCGAGAGCCGTTTCACGGAAAATCTTTTCATGTCTGCGTCTTCGAGGTTGGCGAGGATGCAGGCATCGAGTTCGTGTGCGCCAAGGCGATCAAGCTGCGCGCGCGGCGGGAGATCGAAGAGGCTGACTTTCGATCCCTGATGGCGTTGTTGGAATTCGCGCACGACCGGAGCGATGAGATCGTCCAGGAAAGGAGAGAGGAAGCCGAGACGGAGCGTCCGCCGCACACCGCCGAATTTTTCCTGTGCCTGCTGAACCGCCAGTTCCGAATCACAGAGGAGTTGGCGTGCCTTGATGAGGAAAAATTTTCCCGCTTCGGTGAGGTGGATGCGCTGTTTGATGCGATCGAAGAGCTGGAGCTCCATTTCCTCCTCCAGCAGCCGGATCTGGCGGCTCATGGCGGGCTGCGAGACATGCACCCTCTCCGCTGCTTTCGAAATGCTGAGTTCCTCCGCAGCAGCGACGAAATACCGGAGCTGGTGAAATTCCATAACGCACACTGATACGGATATTTCTTCCAAGCAAGTTCATAACCATAGGGTATGAACTTCGTAATTAGGTGGTATTATTCAAAAGTAGGACTTCGCGTCAGTCTTTTGGGTTATGAAAACAAGCACCTCCAGATTTACAGTCCGCAAGTCCGCAGAGCGCGGCCACGCAAACCACGGTTGGCTGGACACCTACCACACGTTCAGCTTCGCCAATTATTACGATCCCGCGCACATGGGCTTCCGCAGCTTGCGCGTGATCAATCAGGATCAGGTCGCTCCCGGCGCCGGTTTCCCGACACATCCGCACCGGGATATGGAAATTTTCAGCTACGTTCTCTCCGGCGCCATCGCGCACAAGGACAGCATGGGAAATGGCCGCGAGCTCCTGCCCGGCCAGATCCAGCTCATGAGTGCAGGCACTGGCGTCACGCACTCCGAGTCGAATCCATCGAAGACCGATCCGCTGCATTTGCTCCAGATCTGGATTCAGCCGGAAGCGCAGGGACTCAAGCCCTCCTACACCGAGTGGCATCCTACCGAACAAACGGAAAACGCGGCAAAAGTCCTCGTGATCTCGCACGATGGACGTGAAAACTCCGCCACGATCCACCAAGACGCGGATGTCTATCGCCTCCGCCTCAAGGCTGGCGAAACGATTTCTCATGAACTCCGTGATGGACGCGGCTTGTGGCTCCAGCTCATCACCGGATCTCTAACAGTAGGCGAAACCAACCTCGAAGCCGGAGACGCCCTGAGCGCCGAGGGGGCTGGCAGATTCGAACTCACCGCAAATGAAGAGGTGGAAGCACTGCTCTTCGATCTCGGCTGAAAAACAAGTTCACCAACAACCAGAACAACAAAATCATGAAATACGCATCACACATCGCTGGCGGCCTCCATGGTCTTCTCTTCGTCGTCTTCGGGCTGAATTTCTTCCTGAACTTCATCCCCATGCCTCCCGGCCCGCCGGAGGGTTCACCACCCGCCCTGTTCTTCGCGGCGCTTTTCCCAACAGGCTACCTTGCCTTCGTGAAAGTCCTCGAAATCCTCGGCGGCATCCTCGTCGCCATTCCGAAGACACGCGTAATCGGGCTGCTGGTGCTCGGTCCCATCATCATCAATATCCTCGCATTCCATGTTTTCCTTCTTAAAGGAGCCGCAATCGTGGATCCCGTGATCGCGCTCATCACACTCCTTCCCCTTTTCCTCGTCTGGAAAGAGCGCAGCAAATTCACCGCGCTCCTTGACTGAGACAAAATCAAACCTACCGGAAACCATGTCAGATTTATTCACGCCACTACCACTCGGCCCTCTCACGCTGGAAAACCGCATTCTCATGGCTCCGCTCACCCGCTCCCGCGCGGATGAAGGCCATGTCCCGAATGCCATGATAGCGGAATATTACTCCCAGCGTGCCAGCGCCGGACTCATCATCGCAGAGGCCACGATGGTCATGGAGGGGAACTCCGCTTTCGTCGCAGAACCCGGCATTTACTCCGATGCTCAGGTAGAAGGCTGGAAGCTCACAACTGATGCAGTCCACGCCGCTGGGGGAAAAATTTTCCTCCAAATCTGGCATGGTGGTCGCGCCTGTCACCCGCTTTTAAACGGTGGCGCGCAGCCCGTCGCTCCCAGCGAACTAAAAATCGAAAACGATGAAGTCCATACCCCCGAGGGAAAAAAGCCTTACACTATGCCTCGCGCACTGGAGGACGATGAAATCCCCGCCATCATCGCCGGATTCAAAAAAGCCGCGGAAAACGCCAAGGCCGCAGGTTTCGATGGAGTGGAAGTTCACGGAGCCAACGGCTACCTCCTCGACGAGTTCCTCCGCGATGGCGCAAACAAACGCACCGGCCCCTACGGCGGAAGCATCGAAAACCGCGCCCGCCTTCTCCTTGAAGTCATCGAGGCTGTTTCCGAAGTCTGGGGCAGTGACCGCGTAGGAGTTCGCCTTTCTCCGATCAATAGCTTCAACAGCATGATCGACAGTGATCCTATCGGTCTCACCACATGGCTCGCAAAACGTCTCAATGATTGCAACCTCGCCTATGCCCATGTCATGCGTGCCGATTTCCTAGGAGAGCAGGAGGGCGATGTCCTCACCCCATTCCGCGAGCACTATGCTGGGAAGCTCATCGTCAACATGGGTTACAACAAGGAAGAGGGGAACAAAGTCATTTCCGAAGGGAAAGCAGACGCCGTCGCCTTCGGCGTGCCCTTCCTCGCAAACCCAGATCTTCCCGCACGGTTCAAGTCTGGAGCCGATCTCAACGAAGCAGATCCATCCACGTTCTACTCTCCTGGCTCCGAAGGATATACGGACTACCCTACTCTTGATTGAGATTTGAAGTTTGGGATCTGAGGTTTAGAACCATTGCGTGTTCGACTCCATCGCCTCAGACAAAGCCCATTGCTGGCACCCCTTTACCCGGCAGGGTGAATGGTGTGCGCCCGGGCACGATCCGCTGATGATCGTGAAGGCGGAGGGTGTTTGGTTATTTGATGCGGATGGTAAAAAATACCTCGATGGTAACTCTTCCATCTGGACGAACATCCACGGCCATTGTCGCCCGGAGATCGCCGAGGCGATTGCGAAACAAGCAGCCAAACTAGATCATTCCTCTTACCTCGGCCTCGGACATCCGCTTGCCTCAGAACTCGCTGAGAAGTTAGTTTCCTATTTCCCGAAAAACACGCTGGAGCGTGTATTCTTCTCGGACAATGGCTCCACAGCTGTCGAGGCCGCTCTAAAAATGTCCCTCCAGTCTCGGATGCAGACGGGGAAAGAAAAACGCACACGCTTCCTTGCTTTTGATAATGCGTATCATGGAGATACCTTGGGAGCTGCTTCGCTCGGTGGGGTGAATCGATTCTTCTCACGTTTCCAATCACTGGGATTCGAAACGGAATTTCTCTCATCAATGGAGGATTTGATTTCTGTCGATCCATCTACCGTGACTGCAGTAGTCATCGAGCCGCTCATCCAAGGAGTGAACGAAATGCGTCCGTGGCCAAAAGGTATGCTGGCCGAGCTGCGCGAATGGACATTGGAACACGGAATCCACCTCATTCTAGATGAAGTCATGACCGGCTTCGGGCGCACGGGAACCATGTTCGCCTGCCAGCAAGAAAACGTCATCCCGGATTTCCTCTGTCTGGCCAAGGGGCTCACGGGTGGCACGGTTCCTCTTGCTGCTACCCTCACCACGGGCGAGATCTACAATGCGTTCCTAGGAAGAGTGGAAAATACTTTCTACTACGGCCATAGTTACACAGCGAATCCGATCGGCTGCGCCGCCGCCCTCGCTTCGCTGAAAATTTTCGAATCTGATCACACACTCGAACTCCTTGCTGCAAAAATCCGACATCTGGAAAAATCACTCGCAGACCTGCAAGCGGAGTTTTCCGTCGTCGTGGAGACCCGCCAATGTGGCCTCATCGCAGGCATTGAGTTCCAGAAAGGCCTTGGGGAAAAGATCACGGCTATGGCCAGAGATCACGGCCTCATCACGCGCAATATATTGGATACCGTCGTTTTCATGCCGCCGCTATGCGTGAGGGAGGATGAAATCGATTTCTCGTTCGCCGCTTTACGAAGCGCGATCCGATTTTCTAAAATCCTCTCGTAGTTTGACCTGCCTCAGGGAGCCGCTTGAGAAAGAAAACGTTTATTCGCAGGAGTTGCCGGCATTCAAAGAAGAATGATTTGCGGACGGAGGGCTTTCCGATCAGCCTATACCTATGAATCGAGGGTTAATCCCCATATTTTTTGCGGCTCTGTCACTGTCTACCCAGGCGGATACGCCTGCTGAGAGCCTCATCTTATCGGATGTGGATTTTGCGTAGATCCGCCTACTGCGAATTTCGTAAACTCATTTGTTGGCTGGAATATTTTTGCCGAGGCTGGGTTTCTTGGGCAAAGCACGGTCATTGGCAATATCGAGGCGGGACATGTCTGGTATGACCATGAGGTGTTTGTGAATTCCCCATCTCTAGCAGCTATCCGCTTGAGCCACGACAATCTGGAAATCACCGAAGAGATCGACTACCATGCCACAACCGTTGGACATGTGCTTGTTGGCAGCGGCTACCTAGCGGAGACGGATACTTTCTCAAACCTTGGCCTCGGTATGGCACCCGGAGCGGGGTTGATTTCAGGAGCGATCGCCACATCATTTTCATCAGAAGATTTTGGTGCGTTTGATGTATCTGATGCCTCAATCATCGGTGCTTATCAACCTATCTTCGAAGGCATCATGTCGGGAGGTGAATTGGTAAAGGCCGATGTAATCAACAGCAGCTGGGGCGGTGGGGATGTTTCCGCATCATCGAATCTCTCATTAATCATCGACGGTCTGGCTCGCCAGAACGCCAATGTTGCCTTGGTGATTGCCGCTGGTAATGGCGGAGTTGAGGCGGTGGGCGCTCCCGCATCTGGGTTCAATAATATTTCTGTCGGCTCTCTTGGAGGAAGCAGTTTTCTTGAGCCCTCCGAGTTTTCTTCAAGGGGCATGTCGGATTTTTTCATCCCGGATGAGACAGGAGGAGTGACCATTTCAAATGCGAGAGTTGCGGTGGATATAGCCGCTCCCGGAGAGTCATTGTTTCTAGCCGCTTACTTGGGAGATAGCGGCAGCATTGGTGCTACGACAGAGCCTGCTATTGCTGGGCTCATCCAGGAGCCATCGCCCACGGATCAATATTTCACCAGTTTGGATGGTACCAGTTATTCCGCGCCCATCGTGGCGGGTGGTATTGCATTGCTCAAAGACGTCGCAAAGCGGGACTCGCTGCTCAACCACAATGACAATCCGGATGCATTCGATACACGTGTTGTAAAATCGGTAATCATGGCTGGAGCGCGGGAGACGAATGGTTGGGATAACGGCCAGAACGCGTTCAATGTCACCACTCAGGCTCTGGATATCCAATCCGGTGCGGGCGCGCTTGATTTGGAGGCTGCGGCGGATGTCTATTTTTTCGGAACCCGTGATGTGAATTTCGCGTTAGATAATACGATTTTAAATGTTGGATGGGATGCTGGAACCGTGGACTTGAGCCAACAAGTCGATTATGTTTTGAACCACTAGTGTCCAGTTAAGGGCGCGTTTAGATCTCGTTTTTTGTTCTCATCCAAGG
>JANRFH010000053.1 GCA_030725745.1 Akkermansiaceae bacterium | reverse complement strand
GAGGAATCCACCGTCTCCGCTCCCATCAATTATTCGTTAGAAGAAAAAATCCGCCTGATTTATATCGCCCCTTCAGGGCTAGGTCTCTTTTGCTGACCCTGTCTCCTAGGGCGCTGCCCTAGGCTACGATAGGGTGCACCTTTGGCGCGGAAGAATTTTCCGTGCGACCTGAAACCTAGTCCCGGCGGCGGCGGGCGAACACGAGCAGTCCGGCAAGCACGCCTAAGAGACCCGTATGCGGCTCAGGGACGACGGTAATCGTGCCGTCGATGAGAAGATTGTCGGTGTCGAAAAACAGGCCATTTCCAAGGTCGGTTCCTGTGATCGAGTCGAAGGTACCGGCGAAACTCGCCCAGTTTTCAAAAACAGTGATCTCATCACCGACCATCGCGATGTAGCCCGTGGAATCGAGCACCAGTGAACCGCCTAATGTCAGGGTATTGCTGGTGTCGCCGGCCAGCACATCAAACAAGCCGGTGGTAGTTCCCGCGATCTCCAGTGTCGTGGTTGCAGTGGACAGCAATGTCAGCGCCTCGCTGAAGTTCAACGTTCCGGGACTGTTGCCCGGATTCAAGGCACCAGCCACGGACACAACGCCATTGATGAGACCCGAACCGCTTAGCTTGCCGTTCATTCCTATCGTCACGATGCTAGTTGCACCGCTGAGAGTGCCTGCATTAGTACTGTCCCAAACCAGTTCACCATTATTAACGGTTACATCTCCAAGAGCAGTGGTGTATCCGGCGGCTCGGCTAAATGTTTGTGTGCCGTCGCCCGACAATACGAGGTTGATGGTGCCTGTGCCGCTGAAGTTTGCATTGTAGGAATAACTTTCGCCAGTGCCCACATTGATGGTGAGTGTGGTTTCCGCACCGTTGTTTCGGACTTCGCGGGTGTTTCCTCCATTTTGATTCAATCCTCCGACTGTCTGAGCAAACCCGCCCAATTCAACGGCGGAAGTTGCACCAGAGAATCCTCCGATCCTAAGCACAGAGTCGGCCGATAGTTGGTTGGCAGCGGTGGCTGTGAGTATTCCCTGACCGATGAAAGTATCACCCGAATAGGTTTGCGCGGCTCCAAGCGTCAATTCAACGCCTGAGTTTAATCTCACCTCCCCACTGCCACTGATGACACCGCCGTATGTCATCGCGTTTGTGCGGTTGAAGGTAAGGGTGCCGTCATTGGCTACATCCTTATCGTCGATCGTGCCGGAGGTGCCACCGTTGCCAACTTGCAGGTTTCCGGATGCACCAATACTGATTGCACCATTAATTTCCCCAGTGGCTACATCCCAAACAAGGTCGCCTCCATTGACGGTAAGGTTTCCGATTGCACTCGTATATCCTTGCGTCCGGCTGAAGGTCTGAATTCCATCGCCGGTTTTGACGATATCGATGGTGCCACCTCCGGCGATGTCGCCCGCGTAGGAATGGTCAGCACCACCGTCTGTATCGATCGTCAAGATCGAGGTAGTGCCCGCGTTATTGTTTCGGACTTCACGGGTATTACCGACGGCGATAGTGGCGAGTCCCTTGATCGTTTGGTTTCTACCCAGCATGTTAAAACGACTGATTCCACCTGAGATCCCGCCGAGACCCAGAACCGAATTCGACATCGCATTGTCCGCAGTGATGTTCAACTGACCTTCCCCAATCCGGACTAGATCGGCCGTGAAGGAGGTGTTTGCCTGAGTGAGTGTGAAGATCCGGTTTCCGTTCTCCATATCGATAACGAGTTCATCCACATTACCTACAAATGAACCGTCAATCTGGATATTTCCGTTGTTCTGCCAGCGGTTTGAGAAGGTAATGGTTCCACCGCCCAATTCCCAGTTGTTCGCGTAGCTTCGATTTGAGTTACGCTCGTGGATGTAGGTCGATCCGGCACCCAATTTGACTGTGGCAAAGGCCCCGGCAGTCGAGTTATCCCCGCGCACTATGGTGGCTCCCGTTACATCAAGAGTAGCTCCAGCAACATCCCAAGTGCCAAACGCATTGTTTTGTGGGTTCTGACCGGTATCGAATTCGCCCCCTTCTGCGATCGTCAGAGTACCGCTGGCCATGGAAAGCCGCGTGTTGTTGTTGTTCCCGTCGTTGAAAAACTCGATTTGGCCGCCTCCGGTATTCCAAGTGGCACCGCCGGAATTGACGGTAATGGTGTCACCGGGGGAACCCAATGCCGTCGATCCTTTAAACGTCACGATGCCACCGCCCGCATAGGTCAGATCGCCCACCGTAACTCCTACCGTGTCGAGATCGACCTGATAAGTGCCACTTCCAAAAATAGCATTATTGCCGTTCGCCCAATTTACATTTGGAGCAGTGCCCTCATCGTCCCAATTGGCTGTTCCGGTTGACCAGGTGCCTGCACCACCGTCACTAATCTGGTTACCATCAGGATCCCAAGTGAGCTGGGCGAAGGCACTGGGAGAAAGCGCAGTAGCGAGTGTAAGTGCGAGTAAGGTGGGTTTTGATTTCATAGTAACTAGCTGGGTAATTATGGCTGAAAAGTTGGCCTAAGTTGCCTTTAACACTTCAAATTGAGGAATCTATACAGAATTTTCAAAGAACTCATCTGAAGGTTCAAGCTTGTCGTTTTATGGCTCTTTGGCCGCCTCCGCTAGCCAGCCCGCAGCCCGTCCACCCACTCTGCCGCCACATCCGCATCCTCCGCTGCGAAGAGCAGGGCGATCAACATCGCCCGCGCCGAGCTGTCACCTCCCGCTAAGGCGTTGTCGCTGATCGTTTTCTCGAAATCCGTCTGCGGCCGCAGTAGGAAATACAAAGCCAGCGGGAAGGCCTGATCCACCCCGCAGGCCTGCCCCAGCATCTCCGCCACCGCCGGAAAATTCTCATCGCGCAGCTCCCGCGCACGCTCCAGGTGTTTCACCACTTTCAGCCTCTTGTAGCTCCCCTCTTCCGCCGCAATATCCAGGGCATCCTCGAAGACCGACCCGGCATCCACCGCATACGCCGCCCTCGTGAAAAACTCCGCCGCATCAGCCACCGAGGAATCGCCGTGGGTCAATGCTGTCTGCGCGCGTGATGCCACCACCGCCTCTTCCAGTTCAAGCCCCAGATCCAATATCGGTGCGATCCTCGCAGCCCCACCCAGATCGCTTGATCCCGAAGGTGTTTTTCCCTCAGCCTTGATCGTCTCGCGCGAGGCTCCATCCGTATAACCCTCGTAACTCTCCATCGCCGCCAGCCAGTCCTCACGCCAGCCCTCTGTATCAAATCCATCCCGCGCTTCGATGGACTCATGCAGCATCACCGCCTGGTCTCCATAATGCGTCTGATCTCCCGCCCGCTTTGTCTTGTGATACTCCGAAAGCGGAGCAGAAAAATTCGTAATCCCATGTGGAAAAGCCTCCGCGATCTCCTCCTGATCATAAACCCAGTGTGCCCCCAGTGAGAGAGAATCCGCGACCAGTGCTGCATGAAAGAACGTATCCATAGATTCAACCTTCCATTCCTGCAGGAAAAAGTCAAAGCCCCTCAGAAAACGATGCCGCCACTGTAGCCTAGCTTTCAGCGCAGCTTGCGTGCGGGGGTGTGGTGGTGGATGATGCGGCACATGCCGGAGCTACCAGAGGTTGAGACGACGAAGTTGGGAATTTCCCCCCATGTGGTGGGTGGAAAAATTTGCGAGGTGATCGTACAGCGGAGCGATCTACGCTGGCCGGTATCGCCGGAGCTAGGAGAGATGGCGGGGGTGGTATTCGTTTCTGTGAAACGGCGATCCAAGTATCTTCTATTAGAGACCGACAGCGGACAGGTGGTGCTCGTGCATCTTGGAATGTCCGGGAGCCTACGGCTGGTGCCACCGGCGGAGGAGTGGCGGAAGCACGATCACATCGGAATCACGCTCTCGGGCGGGTTGCAGTTGCGCTACCACGATCCACGACGCTTCGGTCTGGTGCTGGTGGTGCCGCTTTCTGAAATCCAGACACATCCACTGCTGAAAAACTTGGGGCCGGAGCCGCTGGAGGAGGGTTTCACCGGGGCGCATCTGCACGCCGCGCTGCGGGGGAAAACCATCGCGCTCAAAGTGGCGATCATGGATGCGAAGGTGGTGGTGGGCGTGGGGAATATCTATGCATCTGAGAGTCTTTTCCGGGCAGGTATCCACCCCCGGCTTCCTGCGGAGAAGCTTTCAAAACCGAAAGCCGAGCGGCTGGTAGCGGCGATCAAGGAAGTCCTCACGGAATCCATCACACAGGGAGGGACGACGTTGCGTGACTTCCTGAACTCCGATGGGCAGCCGGGTTATTTCAAGCAGCGGCTGTTCGTCTACGGAAGGAAGGGCGAGCCCTGCCGGGTGTGCGAGACTCCCATTTCCCACGCGGTGCTAGGCCAGCGGGCGACGTTTTGGTGCGCGGTGTGCCAGAGGCGGTGACTTTATGGAGAAGAGTCCGTCTCGGCTCTAGCAAAACCCGCGTCTTCTCATTGCTTCGCTAGAGCCGGGACGGACTCTTCTCGTCATTCATCTTCTGGCAACCGCGCTATTCGCTACAACCTTCAGCTAGATCCGGGAGGTTGCAGGGTTGGTATTTTTCGAGTAAACATGCGGTATGGCCTTGGCAATCTCCGACAAGCGAATCGACCGCGACGAATACCTTCAGGGGGAACTCTGCTCAGAAGTGCGGCATGAATTTGTGGCGGGGAATGTCTATCCGATGTCTGGGGGCACGATGGGGCATCAACGCGTGGCGCAGAATTTCCTTCGAATGGCCGGAAACGAACTATCCGGCAAATCCTGTTTCCCGACGGGAAGCGACTTCAAGGTTAGGGTGACTCTGGCAAGTGAAGAAGATGCATTCTACTACCCCGATGGCATGATCATCTGCGAACCAGTCCCTAATGAAGCTCAGTTCACCGACTCCCCCACCATCATCCTCGAAGTGCTCAGCCCCAGCACGCGCCGGATCGATGAGACGCAGAAGCTGCGCGATTACCTGACGATCCCGACGCTGCAAACTTATGTGATGGCAGAGCAGGATTCACCGCACCTGACCATTTATCGGAGAGATGGCGATGGGTTCCGCCGCGAGGTGGTCGGCGGGCTGGAAGCATCGCTCGAACTGCCGGAGGCTGGCCTGAACATTTCGTTGGCGGAAATGTATCGGGACGTGAGCTGAAGGCCGGAGCGGCTGTTATTTCATCCGTTCGTCAAGGAGGGCGTTGAGTTCTTGGACGAGTTCCGGCTTTTCCCCTGCGAGGTTGGTGATTTCGCCATCGGAGCCGGTGTGATCGTAGAGTTCGAAGGCAGTTCTATCCTTCAGATGGTGGCGGATGAGGCGGTGGGTGTCGGTGCGTATGGTTTCCCTTTTGCCAGCATAGGAGATGGCCGGGCGGCCGGGGGCAGCTGGATCGGAGAGGTTCGCGACTAGGGATTCTCCCGAAAGACCTGCGGGCTGCGGCACGCCGGTGAGTTCGCAAAGGGTTGGGTAAATGTCTGCGGTCTCGGTGATGGATGATGAAGAGATGCCGGATTGTTTCATGCCGGGGGCACGGATGACGAGGGGGGCGAGCAAGGATTCTTCGAAAAGACTATGCTTGCCGTAGATGGAATGCTCTCCGAGGTGATAGCCGTGGTCTCCCCATAGGATGACGATGGTGTTCTCCTCCAGGCCGAGTTTTTCCAAACGCTCTAGGAGCTGGGCGACTTGTGCATCGGCATAGGAAACGCAAGCGGCGTAGGAGCGGCGGATCTCATCGGCGTAGGCGGGGTCGGTGCGCGGATCGCGGTCAGCGTGGAAATATCGGCCGAAGAATTCGCCGCTGCTGTGCCATGTGGTGAGACCCTCGGGCTTTTCCGGATGGGAGATGGGCGGGAGCTCCACTCCTTCGTAGAGGTCGAGGTATTTCTTCGGGCAGGCGAAGGGCAGGTGCGGCTTCATGAGGCCGACGGCGAGGAAAAACGGCTCGTCCTTGCCGGAGAGTTCTTCCATCTGCTTGAGCGATTCGCGGGTGATCCAGCCATCAGTGTAGGTGAGGTCGTCTCCATCGACGTGTTCGTTGACGGGTGTCACGCCGCGCTCGCGGCCTTTTCCTCCGGCATAGCTGTGCATCGCTACCTCGGGGTTTTCCCAAGGATCAGTCGGCATGAGACTAATATCCCATGCGCCGGGCATTTCGGGTTTTTCCGGGTCGCTCCAGCCTTTCCCGCCGAGGCCGCCGGGGTAGTGGGAGACCTTGCCGATGGAGACGGTGCGGTATCCGTTTTCACGGAAATGGCGTGGCATGGAGTGGGGCTGCTTATCCGCGTCTTTCGCAACTGAGGCGAGGGCATTATTTCCGCGCAATCCTTGTACAACGCCGTATTTCCCAGTGAGAAGGACGTAGCGCGAGGCTCCGCAGGTAGGTGCTTGGACGTAGTGCCGAGTGAAGGCGCGGCCGCTCGCCACAAGCGAATCCATGGCCGGGGAATGGATGTAATTCGCACCGAAGGATTTCAGCTCCGGGCGGAGGTCATCGACGCAAATGAGGAGGATGTTCGGCTTTTCCGCGAAGGCGGTGGAGAGCAGGGCGAGGGGTAGGAATAGTGATTTGAAGCTCATGGAGATTATTCGCCTGGCTCTAGGGATTTTAGTTCGATATTGCGGAACCATACTGGCTGCCCCTCCGCTTGGAGGGCGATGTGGCCGTAGGAAAGGATCATCGGCGCGCCGGCGGCGATGAGCGCATCGGCGGTTTCCACGCGACCCTCGGGATCAAGCTGTGGTTTCTGATAGCGGATGACTTCCTTGCCATTCACCCGGTGAATGACCTCTTCGCTACCCCGAACTTCAATCTCGATCTTCACCCATTCGTCCGCAGGGAAAGTGGGCGAGGTGGATTGCAGGATATGATCGGTGATGAGTTTACCGTCTACTTCGACGTTTGTACCCGGCGTACAGACGTTCGCGGTGGGGCGCGACCCCTTGCCCTCGTCGGCGAGGAATTGGTATTCGAGACTGACGGGAAAAGCTTGGTTGAGCCCCATGCTTTGCGGCGATTGCGAGTGGATCATGACACCGCTGTTGAGGTTCACATACTTCGGGGCATCCGCCATCATTTCCCCGCTGAAGCGGTACTCCATGCGCAGGATGTAGCGGGAGTAGGCGATGTCCGAGTAGAGGTGGCCGTATTGCTTGTCGAATTTTTCGTAGCCATCGTAGGAGACCTTGAGGATGCCGTCCTCGACGGAAAAGGTGTCCGCGAAATTCACACCCAGCGGATGCTTGCAGATTTTCGGCGTCCAGCCGGAGAGATCCTTGCCATTGAAAAGCGGAACCCAAGGTGTCTCCGCAAGGGCAATGTTGCAGGCAGCGAGAAGGAGGAAGAGGGATTTCATCATGTGCGAGATTGGTGGGCGGCAGGGACAGCGACAAGGAGGGAGTCTCCAATCGGCGTCAATGATTGAAGATGAACTCCTTGGAATTCAGCAGTGCCCAGAAGATGTCTTCGAGGGTTTCTTGGGTCTGTTGTTTGTCGCCCGCTAGTGAGACGGCGGCGAGGAGCTTTTCCTTTTCCGAATCCGTGGGCTTGCGGGTGAGGGCGCGGAGGTAGAGTGCCTCGATGATGGCGGCTGGCTCTTGTTTCGCATCGAGCATGCGTTTGACGATGCCGCCCTGTTTGATGCGCTGGTTGACGGTGTCGCCGTTGATGAGGTGGAGGGCTTGGGAGAGGTTTGGCTCCATTTTCACCTCGCAGGAGCAGACGGTGGCGCGGGAGGCGCGGCCGAAGGTGGTGAGGAAATAGTTCGAGGTGTTACCATCGGCGATCTGGACGGCGCGCGCGCCCTTGGGTAGGCCTTTGTATTTCTCCTCGGTGCCGGTGACCTGCGAGATGCTGTCGAGCAAGACCTCGGCGCGGACGCGGCGTATCATCGCCTTGGAGAAATTTCGTGTGTCCGCCTCGTTGGTGGCGTTCGTTTCCGTGGAGAGCTGGTAGGTGCGAGAGGTGCAGATGTCGCGCACGAGCTTGCGGAAGTCGTAGTCGTATTCCACGAATTTCGCGGCGAGCGCATCGAGCAGCTCGGGGTTCGAGGGAGGGTTGGAGACGCGGACGTCATCGACGGGATCAACGATGCCGACGCCCATGAAGTGATCCCAGAAAATATTCGCAACGTTTGCGGCGAACCATGGGTTCTCGGGTGAGGCGAGCCAGTCGGCGAGGACTTCGCGGCGCGTCTCACCTTGGGAAATTTCCGGAGTGCGTCCGCCGAGGAATTTCGGCACCATGTTCTGCTTGGTGACGGGATGCTGCATTTCGCCGTTCGCATCGAAAACGACACGCTCGCGCGGATCTTCTGCAGGCTTGCGTTTCACCTGAGCGAAGAACGAGGAGAAGCTGTAGTAGTCGTCCATCGTCCAGCGGTCGAAGGGATGGTTGTGGCACTGGGCGCACTGGATGCGCGTGCCCATAAAGACTTGGGCGACGTTTTCCGTGAGCTTGAGCGTGTCGTTCTCCATCTGGAAAAAGTTCGTCGCGGGGTTCGAGAAAGTGCCGCCGCTGGCGCTGAGGAGTTCGTTGACGAGCTGGTTGAAAGGCATGTTCGCGGCGATGCGCTCGCGCAGCCAGCCATGGTAGTTCAGCGCGGCCTTGTAGGAGACGCTGTTGGGGCCGTTGTTGATCGTGCGGATCTGCATGAGCTCCGCCCATTTCATGACCCACATCTCGGTGAATTCCTCGCGGGCGATGAGTTCATCGACGAGCTTGTCGCGCTTGTCCGGGGAGGTATCTGCGAGGAATTTCTCCCTGTCCTCCGGGGTGGGCGGGAGGCCAATGATATCGAGGTAAGCGCGGCGCATGAAGGCTTCGTCCGAGGCGAGGCCGCTGGGGACGATGCGCAGCTTGTTGAGCTTCTCGGCGACGAGATCGTCGATGTAGTTGAAGGCTTCGAACTCGGGTTTTTCGTATTCCAGATCCGCCGGGACGACGATGGCTTGCGAGCCCTCGGTGAAAGTATGGAAACGCCCGAGCAGGAAAGCCTCGCCGCGTTCGCCGGAGGCCGCCATGCCAGTGTGGTAGTCGATTTTTACGGAGTTGTCGTTCGAGCTGGAGAAGGACGTGAGCGTGGTGACGTCGCGGTCGGTGCCGTCTGAGTATTTCGCACGGACGGTGAAAGGGATGCGGATGTCGGCACCGGTCATCACCACCTGCTCCGGCTCGATCTCTATGCCTGTGGGTTGGGCGATCTCGCCTTTGTCATAGACCGCGCCGCTGCGTATCCACTCGACGAGCGTGTGGTAGAAAGGCGATTCCTCATCGAAAAGCTCGCCGCCGGTGTGGGGGACTTTTCCGGTGGATTTCGTGAGCATCAGGGACTCCTCGGGGACGGCGAGGTTGATGCGGCGACCGGCCATTTCCGTGGTGAGGCGGTAGTGGTCGCCTTTTGGATCGAAGCCGTAGAGGGAGAGGTGGAAGCCATCCTGCCCGCGTGCGGAGCCGTGGCAGGAGCCGGTGTTGCAGCCCGCCGCGGTGATCACCGGCATGACATCAAGCTGGTAGGAGATCGGGCGCTCTTTTTCCGCGTCTTTCACAGTCACTGGCACGGCAGCGCTGAGGCCACGGTATTCGATGTTGAGCTTGGTTTCGCCATCGGCGAGCGGGGTGAGGAGATTTTCCCGTAGGGCGGCGAAATCAGCGGACTCTAGGGAAAGCTTCGACTGCTGGGTGATGTCGTGGGTGGAGGCGTCTTTCATGCGCGCGATGACGATCACGCGGTGGAAATCGGCAGCGGTCTCGAGGCGGATTTCTTTCGGAAAAGCCTCGATGGAGACGATCGCGGGATCCGCCGGTGCGTCCCAGCGAGGGAGGGCGGTCTTCGCACGGGGTTTCAGGATTTCGCCCTCCGGCCAGTCCGCGCCGGCATCGATCCAGCTTTTCAGGATCGCAATATCTTCCGATGAAAGCGGGTCGGCGTGCTTTTTCGGAGGCATGCGGTCAGCATCGTCCGCAGCGAGGATGAGGCGTGAGTAGATCCCGGATTCCGCAGATTTTCCGGCAATCAACGCCGCACCAGAGTCGCCGCCTTTTTCCATATCCGCCGCTGTGGACATCACCAACTCGCCTTTCGCCTCCTCGGGCGTATGGCACTCCACGCAATTCACCTCAAGAACCGCACGTGCCTGCTCAAAATCCGCGCCATGTGCAGGGACGCAGGCGAGCAGAATGGCGGGAACTAGACGCATCAGGACATTACGGGGCATCACGTGGCAAACTTACACCACCTCGCCCACAAAAAAACCCATTTCCATTTCTCAAAACCGCGCCCATTATCCGCGCGCATGCTCCCTATTCTAGTTACAGGCAAATCCGGCCGCATGGGCCAGACCGTCATTGAGGCCACCGAGGCGAATCCGGAAACCACCCTCGCATCCACCCACGATGCAGGCGAAGACCTCGATGCCGCAGTCTCCGCAGCGAAATGCATCATCGATTTCACCGTCCACACTTTCTCCACCTCGCTCATCGAGGCCGCGCTCCGCCACAAGGTCCCCGTCGTCATGGGCACAACCGGCCACACGGATGAGGAGTTGGAAACGATCAAGGCCGCCTCCATGATCATCCCCATCGTGCACGCTCCGAACTTTTCCGTCGGCGTGAACACTCTCTTCTGGCTCACCAGCCAAGCAGCACGCATCCTCAAGCAGGACACCTTCGACATCGAGGTCACGGAAATGCATCACCGCCACAAGATCGATGCCCCATCCGGCACCGCACGCCGCCTCTTGGAAATCCTCAACGAGGAAACCGGCACCTCTTACAAGGACGACATCGCCCACGGACGTTTCGGAAACATCGGCCCGCGCAAAGAACGCGAGATCGGCATGCATACCCTCCGCGGCGGCGATGTCGTCGGCGACCACACGGTCATGTTCGCAGCAGATGGCGAGCGCGTGGAACTCACCCACAAAGCCTCATCGCGCATGACCTTCGCCTCCGGAGCCGTCCGCGCCGCCGTCTGGCTCGAGGGCAAGCCACCCGGAATCTATGACATGCAGGACGTGCTCAATCTGAAATAAATTTTCCCTACCCACATGAAATATCTCCCTCTTCTCGCGCTTTGCCTCGCTTTTTCTGCCTGCAAAGAACGTATCATCACCCGCATCGACCACATTGAAAACGTCTCCACCGACACGGAAACATCCAGCGACCTCACAAAATCCGTCGTCCGCATCAATGCCACGAGCCAATCCTGGAACCCTGGCCAGCCATGGGAGAAAAACCCGCCCCAGAGCCTGCGCTCGCTCGGAGCCATCGTCGCCCCCGGCCAAGTCCTGACCAGCGGTGAAGTCGTCGCAGACGCCACCTACCTCGAGCTCGAGAACCCGGACGGCTCGCGCAGCGTTGAAGCCAAGATCATCGCGGTCGATTATGAATCAAACCTCGCGCTACTCAGTGCAAAAAATGAAGAGGAAGGCGCGGACTTTTTCACTGACACCACCCCCCTCAGCCTCGCGGAAGCTCCTACCATCGGCGACACCCTCCAAGCCTTCCAGGTCGAGGAAAATGGCACAACGCTCCTCACTTCGGGGATACTCCAATCCGTCGATGTCAGCGGCAGCTTCCTGCCTCGCCAGGCCTTCCTGACCTACCTTGTGAAAGCCTCGATGCAGAGCGCCGCCAGCAGCTTCTCGCTCCCTGTCCTCAAGGACGGCAAGCTCGCGGGCATCCTTCTCAGCTACGACTCCGAAGACCAGATTTCCGATGTCCTATCCGTCGATGTCCTCTCACGTTTCCTCAAAAACGCGAAGGACGAAACCTATTCCGGTTTCCCTACGCTCGGCATCGGCGTCGCACGTACCAACGATCCTTCCTTCCGGGATTTCCTAAAACTCACCGACGATCAGGGCGGCCTCTACGTCAGCACCGTGCGCCCCGGCGGCGCGGCTGATCTAGCAGGTCTGAAAAAAGGTGACGTAGTCCTCAGCGCAGGCGGCTTCCCCATTGATCGCCGTGGCTACTACGAGCATCCCCACTACGGCTCACTCTCATGGGGGCACCTCGTCCGTGGAGAGCGCTCCGCCGGCGATGAAATAACCCTCGCCATCCTCCGCGATGGCGAGCCGATGGAAATCACCGCCACCCTCACCCGCGAAGAGCCCGGCGATAGTCTCGTGCCCGAGTATCAGTTCGACCGCGCACCAAACTTCCTCGTGAAAGGTGGCCTGATCTTCCAAGAACTCACCCGCCCCACCCTAGAAGCTTTTGGTAAAGACTGGACTTCAGTCGCTCCCCTCAACCTCCTCGACGCCTACGAAAACCCTGAGAAATACGAGGACAGTCGCGAACGCGTCATTTTCCTTAGCGGCTCCATCCCCACACCCGCCACCGTCGGCTACGAGCGCCTCCGCAACCTCATCGTGAAAAAAGTCAACGGCATTGAGATCGACAGCATGAAGACCCTCATCGAAGCCTTCGACAAACCCGGCGCAAACAACCTCCACTCCATCGAATTCCTCGAAGAAAACTTCACCGTCTACCTCGATGAAGCCATCTCCACCGGAGTCGATACCGCCCTCCTCCAGCGCGGCCTCACCCGCCTCTCCCGCGCTGAGTAAGTAGCAAGCTCTTCCTTGAAGTTTGAGATTTAAAAGTTGAGAATTACCCATGGAAAAGTCCCTCATCATCGATCTCCCCAACCTCCCCGAAGAAGGCAAATCCTTCTCCGGTGAGCTCGACGGAGCCATCTTCGACCTCCCGAAGAACGACGCCCGTTCCGTCGGCCCGCTCGAATACGATCTCCACGCCCAGCGCTTCGAATCTGAGCTACTCCTTACCGGTGCCATCTCGGCTCCCTTCGAGTTTACCTGCGTCGTCACCCTGAAGCCCTTCATACAGACCATCCACCTCCCGTCCGCTGCCATCGCCATCGAAATCACGGGCAGCGGCCAAATGGACGTCACAGAAGCCATCCGCGAAGAGGTATTGCTAGAGTTTCCCGCAGACCCTCGTTGCGACGAAGGAGACGTCCCCGAACCCTGCGAAATAGATTCACGTTATTTAGCAGTGGACAACCCCCCCGCAGATGATCTATCAACCGCCCCCCGCAGCGAGGGCGATGACCGATGGTCTGCCCTCAACGACCTTCCGGGTCTCAAAGATCAATCCTAACATTTACCGACCATGGCCGTACCAAAACGTCGTCAATCCAAGAGCCGTCAGAAAATGCGCCGTGGCGCAAACCGCTGGAAAGCTCCTGTGCACGCCACTTGCTCCGATTGCGGAGCTGTCAAGCCCTCACACATCGCATGCCCGTCATGCGGCACATATCGCGGACGCAAAGTCCTCGAGGTGGAGGCATTCTGATCCGTCTCCCGAACGGGAAATTGACGAACAACCCCCGCTGGTAATCTGGCGAGGGTTTTTTCTTCGTACATTGCTCGCTATCCCCTTACTATCGCACCACATTCATGAAGGTAGCACTAGATGCCATGGGCGGCGACCATGCCCCGCAGATCAACATTACCGGAGCCATCGAGGCTCTTCGTGATTTCCCCAAGCTCACACACCTCTACCTTGTCGGTGAGGAAACGGCTCTACAGAAGGAATGCGCCGCTCAGGGGCTCGATCTGAAAAACCCGCGCGTCAGCATCGTCCACGCCGCAGAAGTCATCGGCATGGCAGAGCCAGGTGCGAAATCCGTGCGCCGAAAAAAACAATCTTCCATCTCCATCGCCATGGACATGGTTAAAGAAGGCACCGCAGACGCCTTCGTCTCCGCTGGTAATACCGGAGCCGCCGTCGCCGCAGCCACCATCAAGCTCCGCTGCCTCAAGGGCATCGATCGCGCAGGCATCGCCTCCCCGCTTCCCAACGAACACGGCATCTGCAATATCCTCGACGCAGGAGCCAACCCCGAGGCCAAGCCCGAGCACCTCGTCGCCTACGCCGTCATGGGCACCGCCTTCGCACGCCACGTCCTCGGCGTCGCAGAACCCCGCGTCGGCCTCATGTCGAACGGTGAGGAAGAGGAAAAAGGCACCACTTTCACCAAGGAGACATTCAAACGCCTCAAAGACACTCCCGGCATCAACTTCATCGGCAACGTCGAAGGCCACGACCTCTTCGAGACCAAGCTAGACATCGTCCTCTGCGACGGCTTCGTCGGCAACATCGTCTTAAAAAGCGTCGAAGCCACCGCCAAAGCCGTTTCCAAATGGCTCAAAACCGAGATCAAAGAAACCCCCCTCCGCATGGCCGGAGCCGTCCTCGCCCAAGGCGCCTTCAAAGCGCTCAAGGCGAAAAGCAGCTACGAAACCTACGGCGGCAGCCCCCTCCTCGGCGTGAATGGTGTTGTCATCATCGCCCACGGCTCATCCACCGGCCTCGCCGTCCGCAACGCCATCCGCGTCGCTGTCGAGACCGTCGAGCACAAGATCAACCCTCGCATCGAGGAAGCCATGGCCGAACTCCCAAGCTGTGCGCCTGTTGAGATGGTTAAAAAAGCCCTGCACATCGATTGAGCCTCACGGGCATGTCATCGCCCGTCGCTAGAATAGTATCCAGAATTCGGATAGCGCGTCTCCGAGCCATTCCACCATCTCGATTTTTCCGCTGGGCGGCTTCCCCATTGCGACGGCAGGCGTAGATCTGCGCTTCCACTTCCCGACCGCCCGCCGCCCCTAGAACTCTCCGGCAATGGCGAAGATGTGCAGGATGCGCAGAAGCTGCCAATTATAAGTAGCGGTATCACTTTCAAGGAAAAACTCATCACCACCCTACGACGCGAGGCTGCGAATTGTATTCAGCCAACAGCCCATCTAAAAATAAAATCTGATTTTTAGCGAAAAGCAATACGCGAAACATATTTCGTGCTACATTTTTCACATCAGTCCAATTGATGGACTGCACAATCAACCTGAAACCAAACAAATGACACCATTCAATTCGTTCCTCGCGTGCATCGCACTCGCACCAGCTATGTGCCTGCCGCTTCATGCCGAAAACCTCCAACCATCCGCCGAGGAGCAACAAGCGATGACCCCGGATGCAGTCCTCAAGGATCTCATGGATGGAAACGCCCGCTACGTTGCCGGTAAAATCGCCGATCCAAACCTCGCCGCCCGTATCGCTATGGGTGCTGAAGGCCAAAACCCGAAGGCCTACATTCTTTCCTGCGTCGATTCACGCGTCCCGGTCGAGCAAGTCTTCGACGAAGGCATCGGCGACATCTTCGTCGGTCGCGTTGCCGGAAACATCGAAGACGTCTCCCAGCTCGGCTCCATGGAGTTCGCCACAGCAGCAGCTGGCGCGAAGCTCGTCATGGTTCTCGGCCACGAGGCCTGCGGTGCTGTGAAAGGCGCTTGCGACCACGTAGAACTCGGCAACCTCACTGCCCTCCTCGATGAAATCGAACCCGCAGTCGATGCAGTCGAAGGCTTCGAGGACGACCAGAAAAACTCCAAGAACAAGGAATTCGTAGATGCCGTGATCGACAAAAACGTCCGCATCACCGTCGCCAACATCCGCGAGCGGAGCGAAGTCCTCGCAAACCTCGAAAAGGAAGGCAAAATCAAAATCGTCGGCGCCCTTTACTCCCTTCAGGATGGTAAAGTGACCCTCATTGAAGAGTAATTTTCTCTATAAAGGAAACACAACAACGACCCCGCCCCGGCTTCCGGTGCGGGGTTTTTCTTTTTAGCGGCATTGATTCCCGCCCTTGATGATTTCTCGGAAAACCCGATACTCCTCCTCGTAGCGGGCATTCCCCGCCACTTCAAAGTCCATGCACCGCATCATCACCATCCTCCTCCTTTCCATCGCGCCCCTCGCTTACGCTACACCAGAGGAGGCGCAGCGAATCCAGCGTGGCTACGAGCTGCATACGGAAACTTGGTCACTAAAATACAAACTCGCGACCACTCCGGAGGAAAGAAACGCTCTCCAAGCCAGCCGCCCCAATCCCACCGCGACCGCCAACGAGCTTTTCCGAACCATCGCGCCAACCCTACAGGCAGACTGGGCCATCCCATACGCCGCATTTTTCCTAGAACTCACTCAGAACCTCACCGCGCCAGATGCCAATGGCAACATGACTCCCGCCTTCACCGAGGAGCGGAAACGCATCATTCAGGCATTCATTGCCTACCACCTCGGCAAGCCCGGTATTGAGCCTATTATCATCGCCCTCTCCGGTATCGAAGATCCTCAGGCACTTTCCATCCTCGAAAAAATCGCCGCCGAACACCCAAGCGAAGGCACCCAGGGCATCGCCGCCCTTGGCGCAGCCCTCGCCCTCTCCCGCCTCGGTGACGAGCCGGAGCTCATGAAGAAGCGTCTCACTTTTCTCAGGAAAGCGATCATCCAGGCATCCGAGCTGAAAGTCGGCGATACCACCGTGGCGGATGTTGCCGCTGAACAGCTCTACATCATCCAGCACCTCATCAAAGGCCGCTCCGCTCCGGAATTCACCGGCACGGATGTCGCCGGACGCATCCTGAAACTCTCGGATTTCCGCGGAAAAATCGTCGTCCTCCTTTTCTGGGACGCACAGAATCCAGATACAGATAGGATCATCGAACTCACCAATCGACTGACACAGAAAAACATCGGCAAGCCAGTTGCTGTAATCGGTATCACCCCGGAATCCGCAACTCGTATCGAGGAACTCCAAGGCGATGACTCGATCAAATGGAACAACATCGCCGACCCCAAAAACGAACTAGCAGGTGCCTACCGCATCGTCTCGCGCCCAGCAGTCATGGTGATTGATGCCAAGGGAGTGATTGAATACACTGGCCTACCCGGAACCTTTGTGGATCTCACTGTCGATGCCCTGCTCACCGGGAATGCTGAATAATCGTCCAGCGATGTAACGATGAGAACTGCAGTAGCCATCATCGCCTTCGCCGCCCGGCATTTCCTGGCAGTATGCCTCGCAATAGTGATCGGCTGCGTAATCTGGACGGTTGGCTATTTTCTGCTTCTCGTCTTCGCGATATGTTTCAACGAAGGACTCGGTAGCCCACTCACCTATCCCGCAGGATTGCTAGGTATAGGCCTCGTCTGCTCGGTGATTGGCTGGGGAATATTCACCCCCGCAGCAGGCTTAGGGCGGATATTTTGCAGACTGACACAATGGCCGCTACTCACCGCGATACCCGTCGTCTTCACCAGCGCCTTACTTTTGAGCTATTGTTTCTATCAGATTTTCATCGCTGCCGTCACCACCTCAACCATGCCCTCCGTGTGGCTCGTTCTGAAAAATTTCACTCTTTTTCTCTCCGTGCCACTGGGAGCCTACTGGTGGCTGACCGAGGGGACGAGCGCTCTTTACGATGCATTTCTCCGCTGGATGGCAATCCGCAAGGATAACCAGCAAGCCCATAGCATCGCGCTTAAATGATCTCCGCCAAGACCAGACGACGCTGTGCGATTGCCCTCGTTTTTGCCTCGAAATACCTGCTCGCTATCTGGGTCTTCGGCTTCATCTGGTTTGCTGGGCCTTTTGCTCGCGATGGATTTTTTAATCCCGTCGCAGCCATCGTCTGGTTCGCTGCATTGGTCATAAATTCCATTTACATACCGCATGGAAAACAGAGGCGGTTCGCTATTTCCCTACACCTTCTGATCCCCATCGCAGGATGGTGCCTGATCCGCCCCAGCCACGAGCGCGATTGGAAAATCTCCTTTGAAAAAGTCCCCCACTCAGAAGTTTCCGGGGACATCATCACCATCCACAACTACCGCTCCTTCGATTACGCAGAAGACGGCACACCCCTACCAGAATGGTCAACGCGCACCTTCGACCTCGGCCATCTCCAAGGCATGGATTTCTTCATGACCCGCTGGAGTTCGCCCTTCGCCGGCCATCCCATTTTTAGCTTCGATTTCGGTGAGCAAGGCCATTGCGCCTTCACCATTGAGGCGAAGCTTGAGGAGGGAGAAGCCTACTCCCTACTCGCCGGCATCTACCGCCGCTATGAACTTTCATACATCGCCTGCGACGAATCCGATGCCATCCGCGTGAGGACAAATTTCCGCGAAGGAGAGCAAGTTTACCTCTACCGCACCATCGCCACCCCGGAGCAGGCACGCGCGCGCTTCTTGGAGTTCGTCGCCAGCATGAACGACATCAGCGAGAAACCACGTTTCTACAACGTCATCAGCTCGAACTGCACCACCGCCGTCCGCTCCCAGATGAGCGGCGGATTCCCATGGGACTGGCGCGTCATCATCAACGGAAAACTCGATGAACTCCTCTACGAGCGCAGCATGCTCAAAACCGCCGGACTCCCTTTCCCCGAACTCCAGAAACGCGCACTCATCAATCCCAAGGTCAGCGCGCACCCCAATAAAGACGGCTTTTCAGAACGCGTCCGCAGCGGGACTCCAGCCTTTTAGTAAAAACGGCAAAAGGGCGATCCTATACGGATCGCCCCCAGTAACCTGCTGAAACTATGAAAAACAGCGTTGGAAATTATTTAACGCCCTTCTTGGAGAGGCGTGTGCCTTTGGTCGCACCTTGGCGAGCCTTGAACTTAGGATTTGTTTTGCAGATCACATAGTTCGTGCCCTTGCGGCTGACGACTTGGCAGTCGGCGTGGCGGCGTTTGGCGGAGGCAAGTGAAGAAAGTACTCTCATGGCAGAAATCGGTTGGAATTTACCGCTACCAACGAGGTGGCGGGGCGCGGAAATTAGGCATCTGACAGGATTTGTAAAGACGCTTTTTCGCGGGATTTTCAAAAAAATCGCCCCTCGGGCGCTCTTTTCACGCAATGATTCCACTTTCCACCGTAAGGGATCTGACATGAGATTCGTATCCATTGGATTGAATCCCCAATAAAACCCACCTTCAACATGCACAGATTTCTCCTAACCCTAGTGGTTTGCTTCGCTTCCGTATATGCTGCCGAAGCCACGCCCCTAGAACTTCCCGCCACATCCTTCGAGACCAAAGGCACCAGCTACTACCTCGACAAGGGCAAATGGCTCGCAATCGATCCGGCGAAAAACAAGACCGCCAAGATCTCTACCGCCTCCCCTTTCCCCACCGGGAAATACCACATCACCCTCGAAGCCGTGGGTGAAAACGACGGCAGCTCAACCTACACGCTCTCAATCAACGGCAGCAAAATAGGCGATCACACCTGCCCTCTTTCCAAAGACACCTTCGAGGAAGGGGAAAAATACCACGCCGTCTTCAAAAACATCGACCTGGAAGCCGGCGACGTCATCGAGGTCTCGTCCACTATCGCCTCAGCAGATGGCAAGGAATTCTCCCGCGCACGCTGGGCAGGCCTCACCTTCGCCCCAGCAGATGCAGCAACCGTGAAAGCCGTGGCCAACCATGATTCCATACCGACCGCCCCAAAACCCACCGGCCTTCCCCTCCAGCAACCCCGCCAAGCAGATGGCGACGCCACTGTCACGATCACCGGCGAGACAAAACAATGGCACAAGCTCACACTAACGCTCGACGGCCCCTACGCCCACGAACTCGACAACGCGCCAAACCCTTTCACCGACCGCTCCATGTGGGTCACCTTCACCCACGAGTCCCGCGAACTAGAATACACCGTCCCAGGATACTTCGCTGCCGATGGCAACGCCTCCGAAACCTCCGCCACATCCGGCACGAAATGGCGCGTCCACTTCTCCCCGGACGAAACCGGGGAATGGGAATACGGCATCTCCTTCCGCAGCGGTGAAGACGCCGCATTCACTCCCGAAGGTGGCGAACCCATCGCCCCTTTCGATGGGATAACCGGCAATTTCACCATTACCCAAAGCGACACATCCGCACCCGACTTCCGCTCGCGCGGTCGGCTCGCCTACGTCGGCAAGCACCACCTCCAGTTCCAAGGTGACCAATCTTATTTCCTCAAAGCCGGAGCCGACGCACCCGAAACTCTGCTCGCCTACGCGGACTTCGACAACACCTCCACGCGCAAGTCGAAGGCTCCCGTCAAAACATGGTCACCTCATGTTCGTGATTGGAAAAATGGCGATCCCTCATGGAAAGGCGACAAGGGCAAAGGCCTCATCGGCGCACTCAACTACCTCTCCAGCAAAGGCATGAACGCCTTCTCCTTCATCCCCTACAACGTCGGCGGAGACGGCGACAACGTATGGCCTTTCGCCGATGCCGAGGACAAGTTCCACTACGATTGTAGTAAATTAGACCAATGGGGAATCGTCTTCGACCACGCTACCACCAAAGGCCTCTACCTCCATTTCAAACTCCAGGAAACCGAGATCGATGACAACCGCCAAGGCCAGAAAGATGGCGGTGGAAACGTCCCCTCCTCCCTGGATGGCGGAAAACTCGGACCCGAACGCAAACTCTACTGTCGCGAACTCATCGCCCGCTTCGGCCACGCCCTTGCACTGAACTGGAATATTAGCGAGGAAAGCACCCAAACCACCGCCGAGATCAAGGACATGGCCGAATACATCCGATCCACCGATCCCTACAAGCATCCCGTCGTTCTCCACACCTACCCGAACCAACAGGACAAACAATACAACCCGCTGGTCGGTGAAGACACGCTCGACGGACTTTCCCTTCAGAACGAGTGGAGCCAGGTTCACAAGCTCACCGCCAAATGGCGCGAAGCATCCGCAAAGTCCGGACACGCGTGGGTCGTCGCAAACGATGAGCAAGGCCCCGCGAACACTGGTGTCCCTCCTGATCCGAATTACCCGGGAAAAACCCAAACGAAACACACCATCCACGACATACGAAAAGCCACTCTCTGGGGCAACCTCATGGCCGGTGGCGCCGGAGTGGAATATTACTTCGGCTACCAACTCGCCGAAAACGACCTGCTCGCCCAAGACTGGCGCTCGCGCGACCAATCATGGGACTACGCACGCTACGCCTTGGAATTTTTCCGTGATCAGAAAATCCCTTTCCAGGAAATGACCTGCCGCGACGATCTCATCGGCAACAAGAACCGAGACAACTCAAAATACTGCCTCGCCAAAGACGGTGGCCCCTACCTCGTTTATCTCGCGGAAGGCGGCTCCACCGACATCAAACTGCCCTCCGGCAATTTCACCACCACATGGTTCAACCCACGCACCGGCGAACTCGGCAAGGCTTCGCCTCTCAAAGAAAATTCCCTAACAGCCCCAGACAAGGAAGACTGGCTGGCACTAATCCGCCGTATAGAGCCCTAGTCCAAAGTCACGCAGAGCACAGTATCCACCGCATCGAGAGCCTCTGTCGGCAGGTCGATGGTGAGCGTTCCTCCCTCTTGAGTGAATTTCACAGGGTTCTTTTCAGGATCTGCCAGGAAGTAGGCCCCCGTCACCTTGTCCTTATCGAAGCCATGCAGCACCATCGGCTTGTCTGGCCATTGGAAGAGATGCAGGTAAAGTTTTCCCTCCCGCCCCGTCGCGAGCCAAGCGTAATCCTTCTGCTTGTGACCTTTCTTGGCTTTTCCTGCCCCCGTCGCGCGCGCTTCTTTTTCCAAAGCCTCTTGCTCAGCCGCACTGATGGAAACGAAGTCGCCTTGCCCTTCGAAAATCGTCGGCTGCGCACCGTAGATTGCCTCGCCATTCACCTTGAGCCACTCACCGGCAGCTTCCAGATTTTCAATCGCCGGCGCAGGAATGACACCCTCGGCAGTGGGGCCGACATTGAGCAGAAACGCGCCGCCTTTGCTGACGACTTCGACCAATTGCATGACAACCGCTTTCGGTGATTTCCAGTTGTTGTCTTTCTCATTGTAGCCCCATGCACCATTCAAGGTCATGCAGGTTTCCCAGTATTCCCACGGGCTATGCGGCGGGATCGTGCGGTCGCGGTAGGAGAGGAAATCGACGCCCATTTCCTTGAGCCCTTCGAGCTGCTCCGGCTTCAGACCCTCGACCTGATTGCCATGATACATCAAGCGGCTGTTGATGATCGTATCGGGATTGATGTCGCGCACCACGCCCTCGAACTGGTGACCTAACTCAGGCGTCATGGCATGAGGAGTATCGAACCAAATATGGCTTGGCTGATACTTGGTCAGGATCTCCTTCAATTGTGGAAGCCCCTTCTTATCGATGTAATTTTGGAAATCTCCTTTTTGCGCCTCATCCCATTTGCTTCCCGCTCCACCCGGAAAGTTCCAATCCTGTGTCTGCGAATAGTAGAGACCGAATTTGATCCCCGCTTTGTCGCAAGCCTCTTTCAGTTCCTGAATCACATCGCGCTTAAATGGCGTGTAATCGACGACGTTGTAGTCACTCACCTCCGAGTCGAACATCGCGAACCCATCGTGGTGCTTGCTGGTGATCGTGATGTATTTCATCCCCGCGTTTTTCGCCACCGCCACCCAAGCATCCGCATCGAATTTCGTCGGGTTAAACTTCGCCGCCATCTCCTCATACTCCGCCACCGGGATCTTGGTTCGGTTCATCACCCACTCGCCGTTGGCCAAAGTAGAATAGACGCCCCAGTGGATGAACATGCCGTATTTCGCCTCGTCCAGCCACGCCGCTCGGCCGGTGCTTTTGTCCGCCGCAGGAGCAGGAACCACCTGTGCGATGGCGGGTGAACTCAATAGTGCGCAGGCAGCGAGGCCTAGGGTGAGCAAACATGAAGTGTTGGTTTTCATCGGGAATTCGTCTAAGGATTTGGTTGATTGGACACCTTACGGTTTCAGGTAGAATTGTTCTTTCAATCCAAGGCTTCCACATCGGTGAAATAAGCACCACCTGCTTTTCCTTTTTCGTCATACAGGTAAGTGACCAGCTCCGTCTCACCGGCAGGCAGATCCAGCTCGAAGACGACACCCTTCGTGCCCGCCTCGACCGGCGCTTCTTCCACTTTCCCCGCGATCTCGATCTTCGCCTTCACGGCAATCACTGGCTTTTCAGCCTCAGCCGGCCATTGGCGCAGCGTGAAGCGATAACGTCCGGCCTTCTTCACGTCCACCATCCAAGGCCCAGTGACTCTCGGCAGCTTTTTGATCGAACCAAAATTCCACGGTGGATTTCCTTTTTCCATGTACCAATCCTGCGAGCACAGCACTGCTTTCGGCTCCCCTTCATCTCCGAGATTCGTCCGAACCGGAGTCAGACGTGGAGAGACCCTTTCCCAAAATGGGTCATAGAATGCACGCAATTGCGTCACCACTTCCGGATACTCAGCGGAGACGTCCTTTCGCTGTGCCGGATCGGCCTCGATGTCAAAAAGGAACTGTCCATCTGAATTCACTAGGCGCCAACGTTCTGTCATCACCACCGAGTAGGCCAATGGCCCCGGCGGCATCGCTTGGCCACCGGCACCGCCATGATATTGCACCACATGATGATCGCGCGACCATGGTTCCTCTGATCCGTCCAGTAGCGGCTTCAGCGAAATGCCATCCAGATCATAGCCGTCTCCGACAGTGATTCCGCACAGTTCGGCCAATGTCGGAAGAACATCAATATGCGCACCAATGGTCTCGATATCCTTACCTCCCGATAGTCCACCTTTTGGCCAGCGGATGAAGAACGGCACACGGTGGCCGCCATCATAGACAGACGACTTCTTACCGCGCATCCCGGCGTTGTAGCCAACCACAGCTTCCGAATCTAAGCCTTTGAATTTAGCACCGCTAGCTGTTCCATTGTCTGTCATAAAGATTAGGATGGTGTTTTCGGCCAGCTCAAGTTCTTCCAGTTTCTTGCGAAGAAGACCCATGTTGTGATCGATGTTCGCGATCATCCCGTAGAAGTTAGGATTCGTGATATCCTTGTTCCCTTTGTATGGCTCCGCCCATTCCGGAGCCACGAAATACGGCCCGTGCGGTGCATTGAGCGCCAGATAGAGGAAGAACGGCTTCTCTTTGTTTTCCTCTACAAAGCGCATGCCCTCACGGAAAAAGACATCGGTGCAATAGCCACTGAACTTTTCGAATTTCCCGATACGGCTGCCGGGTGTGACTCTCTCAAATGTATCATCGAAATAATCATTCCCCCAGTAATCAGATGCTTGGCCGATGCCTCCGCAGCGATGCCAAACGACATCCTGAAAACCACGATCCTGAGGACGGTGCGGAGCATTGTCGCCCAGGTGCCACTTCCCGGCCATCCCTGTCGCATAGCCAGCGTCCGCGAACAAGCTTGCCATCGTCTTCTCATCTGGATGCATCATCGTGCGCCCGGCGCTGGTGCGGTAGGCGCCCGTATAACCCGGGTTATTCCCCGTCATCAGCGCAGCCCGTGTAGGCGTGCAGAATGGACTCACATGGAAATCGGTGAACCGAACCGACTCGTCGTGAAGCCTGTCCAGTTCCGGTGTTTTGAGAAACGGATTCCCGTGGCAACCGAGGTCTCCGTAGCCCTGATCATCGGTCATCACGAGGATGACGTTGGGTTTTTCCGCAGCCCCCAAAGCGGCAGTGGTGAGAATGCAGGCGGCTGCTAGACGGAATATCATTGAGTTCTTCATCATCGGTAAAATCACTTCTTTTTGTTACGCTTTCGTGGGGCTCGGATACTCGTTCGCGAGGTTCTTTGTTTCAACGAGATCCACCTGCATGTTATTGAGCTGAAAATCGGCGGCTTTTCCTGTGGCGCTCCCAAATCATGTTTCTTGTGGTCTCTTTCCGTTAGCGACTGACCTCCTCATTGAAAGAAAATGCCGGCCAACCATTCTTATCGCGCAGGTTCTGCTCCGCGATGTTGTTCCAAGCCATGCGAATGTATTGAGGCGCTTTGACATCGGGACTCGAGACCAGCACCTGCTCCCCCTCGATTTTGGCCTGGGCGATGACAAACACCTGATCTGCTCCTGCAATCTCAAACCAGTTAGGTGCCTCACCGTCCGATGTCTCAAGCCCTTCATCGATGTGCTCAAAAGAGACTTTCACCTGATTACCCTCCAACACGGCCTTCTTGAAACGCGGCCCGGTGAAAACGACATCCTTTCCATAATCATGTTTTAACGCCATGGCCGCCAGGCGATCTCCGGCCGTCTTCTTATGAGTGGGATGGACATTCTTCACATCACCAAAAACCGTATCCGGAATGTTAATGACATCACAGCCTTCGATCTCCTTCGCCGCCTTATACTGAGCGGATACCACCGAGTCATAGATGATCTGCGGGCTCAAGTCTGGCGCCTTAGCGTGCGCATAATTATAGGGAGCTACCTGAACCAAATAAAATGGCATATTAGGCACTCCAAACTCCTTTGACCACCCGCCAATCAACGCCTTTAATTTCTCAAAATAATCCTCACTACCTTTATTCCCCTCCCCTTGATACCAGACCGTTCCTTTTACAGCGTAGGGAACGAGTGGCGCCACCATGCCATTGTGAATGGCGTTGGAAGCATTGGCTTTCGGAACCTCCAAATTCGGAGTAACCATTTCATCGTTCTCAATGGCGACCTCTGCAGCGGCTCTCCACGTAGCAATTTTCTGCATCAATTGATCCCTCGCTTCGATTGCCGAAGCTTCCTCTTTCGAGCTTACCTTACGAAAAGGAATCCCTTCCATTTCATAACCTTCATCGGCAATCCAGCGTTCGATTTGAGTCCCACCCCACGATGTATCGATCACAGCAACTGGGACATTGAGCTCTTGCTGTAGCTTCAGTCCAAAAAAGAATCCAACAGCAGAGTGGCTGTCATAGCCTTTAATTTTCCCCTCTTCCATCCGCTTGATAAAATAAGAACAGTCACTCCAATAACCGGCGGTATCCTCTAGCGGGAGAGCGCTCTGAACCTTAGGCGACACGCAAAACATGCGCAGCAGCTTGTTGTTCTTTTCAGCAGAAACGATCTCCTGCTCCTCCTTCACAATAGCGCCGATACTGAACTCCATGTTCGACTGACCCGATGCAAGCCAAACCTCACCCACAAGTATGTCATCAAGAGTGAGCGTATTGTTGCCCTTGATCTTCATGACCTGTGGCTCGGCCGAGACCTTGAGTGGTTCCAAAGTCACCATCCACTTGCCATCGGCCGCCGCCGTGGTGTCCTTCGTCTGACCGGCGAAGGAAACACTGACTTTTTCCCCAGCATCAGCCCACCCCCAGATCGGCGCTTTGGTTCCGTGTTGCAGCACCATCTGGCTATTGATGATCGCAGGCAATGTCACATCCGCTATCGCTGAAGAAGCCGTCAGCAGAGTGAAGGCCGATAGCAGTAGGAATTTAGGTTTTGAAGTCATCATTGGAATTTTAGGGTGATTATTAATATGTGGAGTGCTGACCGCCATCATCTTTTACCTCGTCACATTCCCTTTCCACAACTCGATCTGATCGACAGGAATGTCGTTCTCCTGTTTCGACCCTGCCGTGCTACGCCCATTGGCGATATCTTCCTTGAGCTGAGCCATAAGTTGTTCAACAACCTCTGGATTCGTTTGGTAGAGATTGTTCTGCTCGCCGGGATCTGCTTCCAAGTCGTAAAGCTGCCCTCTGGGTGCATCCTCGATTTGTGCCATATTTTTCTCCGTAGGAGCCGTCCAGCCCCCGGAACCTTCCGCCAAGAGCAGCTTCCACTTTCCTTGACGATAGGCGAAGTGTCCCGAGATCGAATGATTCACAATCCCTTTGCGGGTCGAAACGATTTCATTTCCCTTCAGGGCAGGCAGGAAGCTCACACTATCGACACCTTGATCTGCCTGAAGATCAAATTTTGTGATATCGGCGAAGGTCGCCAATACGTCGGTCAGGCAGATGGTCTGATCCGAGATGCTTCCTGCTTTCACCATTGCAGGCCAGCGAACGATGAATGGAACACGATGCCCGCCCTCCCATAGATCTGCCTTTGAACCCCGGAACTGGGCACTTGCATAATGCCCGGCATCCTCAAGTTGTTTGAAGTTCGCCGCTTTTGAACAGCCATTGTCGCTACTCACGATGATCAAGGTGTTCTCCGCCAGCCCCGCCTCATCGACCGCACGGATGATCTGTCCGATCGCATCATCGGTTTGCATTTGGAAATCCGCATATTTGTTGATGCCACTTTTCCCTGTCCACTCAGGAGTTGGCAAGATCGGGGTATGTGGCGAGGTCAATGGGACATAGAGAAAGAACGGCTTCTCTCCTTTTTGCTCCTTGATGAATTTTGCCGAACGGGAAGCAAACTCTCCCAAGACTTCAATCTTCTTGAAGCCTTCCGCCGGAGCAGAAGGCTTTGAGTTGTCGACAGGTGCGACGAAGTGGTCGTTCTCGATGTAAGTGTAGGGCGCCATATCGAGAGAGGCGGAGATGCCGAACAAATAGTCGAAGCCACGATCAGTCGGCCCGTCTTTGATCTCTGCATCCCAATCGATATTCGTCGTCTTCATTGACCGGGAATCGCGTAGCGGCTTTCCATCGGTCGTCGGCATGTTCATCCCGAGGTGCCATTTCCCGATCATCGCCGTGTTGTATCCCTGCTGCTGCAGGAGTTTCCCCAGCGTCAACGTATCGTCGGCAATGAGAGGCGGGCTGTAACCCCACGTGACCAAGTACTGCAATTTCGTCCTCCAGTTGTAACGCCCCGTCAAAAGGCCGTAGCGGCTCGGCGTGCAGACCGAGGAACTGGTGTGTGCATCAGTGAAAATCATACCATCGCGTGCGAGCGCATCCATGTGAGGGGTCGGGATCTTGCTTCTTTCAGGATTCAGAATCTGAACATCGCCGTAACCCATGTCGTCGGCATAAATGAGGACAATATTGGGATGTCTAAGCTCGTCTTCGGCAAAGCTGGAAAGGATGCCCAGGCAGCCTAATAGAAGTGTAGAAGCTAATTTTTTTATCGTTAAGTTGGACATGATTGTTATTCCGAAAAGTTGAGCAAAATCTTGTCGAGCTGCGGTTTGGAATCGTTGTCTGTCACATCCGTGAGGCGCACTTCAAACTGGAAGCCATAACCTTCAGGCAAATCGGTTAGATCGATTTTAGCTGGGGTCTTCGATACCTGCTTGGAAAAACCCGGAACAGCTTCGTAAGCCTCATTGACCTCCTGCCATTCTGTCCATTTGTCGACAGCTCCATCTTTGTCCGTATCCACGCCGACACGAACTTCAACACCCTCCACCCATGGCCCCGGGCTCACAAAGTCCTGCTTCGTCTGGGTGACTAGATAGAACTTTCCTTCCGCGAACATGATGTCGGGATCGGGATGGCCCGCACCAATGTTTCCGCAAAATGTGAACTGCTCATTGATACTGGAAGAAGTGAACCACGCGACACTCATTGCTTTTTTGTCACCATGAGCGGTCGCCGGATCGAAATCGGCGAAGAGGTAGTATTGACCACCGATGGAAATCGAAGCCCAGTCGCCGTATGCATTCTGTTCCGGTTCATGAATTTCATATTTGGCATACGCACGCTTATCCCCTTTTTTCATTCTATGCTGCGGAATGTCTTCCGGAACAATTTTGGTGGGAAATTCGCTCTTGCGGCTGCTTGAGTGCCAGTGCGGGTGGAAATACTCACCGAACTTTCCGGTCGGAGTCGTGCGCTCATCGACTGCTGGAGGAAGGATTTTAAAATCCCCTTTTCCATCCTTGCTGACCGCGTGCATCGCTAGTGGAGAATCCCATGCGTGAGTGGACGCATCAATCGGGCTCCAGTCCTCGAGGATCATGTGGAAATTTCCCTCCAAATCGCGGATTACCGCACAATCAGAGCCGTCTGATGGATCATTAAATGCCATCCCCATATCTTCGCCCGGTTCGCCATCCGTAAGATCGCTATCGATCACCAAGTGCGGATCCTGATCGTTGGGAAAATCATAATAAAGATAGGTTTTTCCGTCCACCTGTTCAGCGGTGGTCACGAGCCCGGCATGCGGTGGAGTAGCCGCTCCGTGAAAGACCCAGTTGACCATGTCCCGGCTTTGCCAGCCATAATAGCCACCAGGTTTCCCTTTCAGTCCTCCGGGTGCGACAAAGAGACGCGGATTCTTGGTGCTCATCAGTGGAACATCGAAGCCTTCCAGCTCCGCAGCAGCCACTGGCGCTGAATCCTTGCTCGGCTTGTAACGTCCAAAGAGCCAGTAGTCATCATCCCCCATTCTTAGAAATACCGGGGCATCGCCCACATTTCCGGGGCCAATTTGCCCGACCGGATTCCAGTTATGCCATTTTGTTGATTGATCGATCGTAATCGACTCAGCGGATCGTTTTTCGTCGAAGGTTTTGAGCGTGCTTCGAAAGGTCGCTTTCTTTGCCGTGGGTGTGGCCAAGCCATCTTTCAATTCAAGATCCGATTGATCGGCAGTTGCCTGCTTCCATTCGTCCTGAGTGTCGATCACCCAGGATGAATCGGCATGTGCAATGGTGGCCATCGCCAACCCTAAGATCGTGATTTTCATATAATAATTACAAACTCGCTTCGATAGTTCTCACTTGTTGGTCGCGCACGACCTTCAGCTTCACTTTTCCTTTAAGGCCAGTGACCGCCCTATTGAACTGCTTAACATTGCCAGTCTTGCGGTCGTTCACGGCTTGGATCAGGTCTCCCATTTTAAGCCCTGCTTTGGCAGCTGCTGAGATTACCGAAATGTTCGTAACAGCTACGCCGCCCTCTTCCTTAGCGACACCAAATGCGGAAAACTCCTCACCGGATAGCTCGGACAGCGTTGCACCTAGCCACTGGGTGGATTTGGCAGTGTTTCGAGCGTCGCCTTCTTTTACGATCTTCAAGGGCGGGATCTCAGGTGTCCTTGCAATCGCCTTGAGCGATGGCTTCTTCACGCCGAATTGATCCATCGGGAAATTCTTGAAGCCGACCTTCAATGCGGGTGAGCCCTCCTTCACTTGGAAATTCCCATTTGCAGGATCAACAAACATCGGGTCTCCAAAAATCGAGTTCTTATCCCAACCGAGCTTGTTGGACACAGCCATCACAGCAGATTCCGGAGCGGCATAGAAATTTTCATCTACACGCGTGCCATCCGTATAAGGTGTGCTCATGCGCGCGGGCTTGTGCTGGGACATGAAGATATTGGAGTAAACTTGATCCTTACTCCCATTGTACCAAACATGGGGATGCAGACCATTGTTCACCGTGATGTTGTTCCATGCATGGCGGCGGAAACCTTCACGCAGCTTAAGTCCATTGCTCAGCATCAAATTATTGTAGATGTCGTAGTTCGTTGAACCGTCATCGAGATCCACGTCCCAGCCATGATCACAACGCCAGCGGCTGTCGCGGATAGTCGTGGTCTTCATTGCATCGAGAAACGGAAGATTTGGATCTTCATCAATCGCAGCCTGCGAAGTCTGTTGGTCAGAGCGCCAGAAGCGATCACGCCCCCAAGAATTGAACGACCCGTGATCATGCGTTTCTAAAACCGTATCGAAAACATCGCAGCGCTCGATCAAGTGACCACCCCATGTGCCTTCGCTAATATTTATTCCGGAACGCGCCGTGTCGTAGATTGAGACATCACGCACGGTGATGCCCTGTGCCATGGAGATCTGTACGCCCGCAGGTTGGCGTTCTGTTCGTCCGATGCCATGAATCAGGCAGTCTTCCACTACGGAGTCCGCAGGATAATTATTCGTCTTGGGGCCAACTTCGCGATCAATCTTCGCCAGATCATTCTTCTCGTTGTATTCGAACAAAGGATCTCGCACCGCATCCGGGTCACCGACAAAGCACACACCACTCGCGCCTGCATCATGGATGTGGCAGCCTTTCACGAGGACATTGCGGTTGTAGTTGTTCACGAAAATTGCATTTCCGCCGACTTGGTCGAATTCCGTATCCAGAATCTGGACACCTTCCGTGCCAGTCAGTAGGAATGCGCCGCCACGATAGATCGCCCAATCCGAGCGTAGAAGCGGCTCTTTCACATCCATAAATGTGCGCGATGCGTGCCGCACGACAAAGCCTTGAAAAGCAATGTGCTTTACTGGTTCTTCTTCCGATCCTTTAAATTCGACGAGATGGCGCAGTCGCACGACTTCTACCTTAGCTGCATTTAGATCGAGACCGGCGGTGGGCTTGTAATAGAGCGTATTAGTTTTTGCATTGTGATACCACTCCGCCTCCGCATCGAGTTCCTCGAAGATATTTTCCACCATACGGTAATCCTTATGCATGCCCATTTTGCGGTTGTTCTGCCATCCACCCTCGTAGGTCACCTCACCTTTCGCATCCTTGCCAGTGATCAGGTAATGATAACCACCCCATTGCTTGATGTGCATCGCATGGATATAGCCGCCAGCTGGATCAGCCCAGTTCGCAGCGCGTTTTTTGGAAAAAGCATCGGCCGAGAAGCCCTGATATGGCTCCGCTTTCTTCGTAGGGTCGTAGTTTGGGTAGCGCGCCATACGCTGCCTTTTTCCATCGATGAACAGCTGGTCGATCTCCAGGCCATCCGGTGTCTGTGCCATGAAAATGCCGTCTTTGTAATCTTTCCAATCCAAAGAAAGCAGTGACCCCCCGCTCAGGATAGCGCCACCTTCATTCACCGCCTGATAGACGACAGGTGCCGCTTCAGTGCCTGAATCCGCTGGGGAGAACACCAGAGCCTCCGGGAGGTAGTAAATACCGTCCGCCACATGTACCGTCACCGACTCCTTCCCCGCGAACTGTCGTGCGGCGTCACGCGCTGCAGAGAGCGAGCCGAGTGGCTTATCACCTGTGCCTGTTGCCGCATCATCGCCAGCGGGGCTCACATAAATATCCGCCGCGTGAACGGAACTTAAACCCGCCAGCAGGCAGGACATCATTATCGTCAGTGTTTTTTTCATTTTACTAAATCGTATACGGCTCACGCCTCATTTTAAAATTTCATTTACGGTAATATAAGATCCCTTTGTGCAATCATCGGGTTCATTGAGCATGTTCCCTGATAAACTCCAAAACTGGTGTCGGATCTTTCATCCCATGCGTGTGTCCCTTGTCCTCGATGATCACCGTGATGTCGCCACCGAGCGCTTTGTAGCGTTCTTCCATGACTGCGTCGTTTTCTTCGTAGGGAACGGTTTCGTCTTTGCTACCACAAACCATAAGAATCGGGACGTCGGCTTTCGCCAATGGTTCCAATAAATCGATTGGGCTTACCTTGGATTTCAGCGCTTCCTCATCGGTCGCATAGCCATAGGCCTTTTTGAAAAGAGCCCATGATGCGGCACTACCTTTTCCTTTGCCATCATTTCCGGGAACCAGCTTGCCCGCAGGCCAGCTCCGGACATCGCAGACACCATTGTCCACGTAGATGCTATTCACCTTTTCAGGATTTACCGTCGCCCATTGGAACAACTGCAGCGTGCCGCGGCTCATGGATGCCATGGAGAACTTTTTCGCAAACCCGTGCTTCTGCGTCAGTAATTCATAGGCAGCATCGATATACTTGTTCCCCTTGGGATGTCCTGAGACATCACCCGCGACGAGCACCACGTGATAGCCCTCCTTCACTAGCTCAAGATCAGCATTGTGGAACTGCTTGATACTATCCCAGAAAAGACTACGCCATAACCAGGGCTTACTCGGAGCAGGTTTTTCCGGACAAATCACGGATACTTGAGCACCTCCGTGTTTGAAGGTATATCGATCGAACCCTTGAAAATCGGTTTTCTTCCCAGGAAAGATATCACCGCTTTCTGCCCCGTGAGCAGTAAGCGGTGAAAGAAGCGTTACGGCAAACAGGGCGAGGAGGTGTTTTATCATTATTTTGCTATCTGGATTTTTCGGCGGGACTGATTCAATCACTGAGCTTTCATCTCCTCGTAGAGATCGGCTGTGCGCTTGCGCATGTCCGCCATCACCGGGGCATACTCCGGGTTGGCTGCCAGGTTGTTCATTTCGTGTGGATCCTTATCGAGATCGTAGAGTTCCTCCACAGGTGGGATGGCTTCGTAATATTTGAAATACTTGAAGCGCTCTGTGCGGACACCACGGGTGCGATAGGACTCATTCTTCGCGATGATCTCCTGGTTTACCTTTTCAAGATCCTCAACCTTCTTGTTTTGAGCCGTATACATGTCTTGGAGGAAAAAGTTTTCCATCAGCACCGTGTCGCGCCATTTCGTCATATCTTGGTCGCCGTTGAGCAGACCGGTCAGAGATTTACCTTTCATTGCCGCAGGTGGCTCGACTCCTCCCAGGGAAACAATCGTCGGGGCAATATCTGTAGAGGAAACCATTGCGTCTACCCTGACTCCGCGGCGGGATTCCGGTGATCTGCCATCGAAGACAATGAGCGGTTCCTTCACGGATTCATCATAGAGGAGTGCCTTGTCGAAAAGTCCGTGCGATCCGTGGAAGCGTCCGTTGTCGCTGGTGTAGATGATGATCGTATTGTCCATCACACCCATCTCTTCGAGCTTCGCGACAAGACGGCCGACTTGGTTGTCGACGGTGTAGCCCTGCACAGCAAAGCGCCGGGTTGTGGTTTGATACTGCTCGGGAGTAGCCGTGCGCTTAGCGTGCAGATAAGTCCCACGGCAGCGATCCAGCACATCGGGAAGTTCCTCGTTCTCACCCTCCACCCAGTTTTCAGGAATCTCCATTACCATGTCTTTGAAAACCTCCACATCGGGTGGATACATATCGTCATCCTTGTCGTTCTTCACTGCGTCAAAGCTGATGGAGAGACAGAAAGGTTGATCTTTCGGCTGTGTCTCCAGGAAGCGGATCATTGCATCGCCCTTCTTCAGAGTCCGCTCATTGGCTGGCCTATCCTTCCGATAGATCTCTTTCAGACCAGGGTCATCCTTCGGCAAGACCACGGCATTTCCTTCTACAAAGAAGTCAAAGTATTCTGGAAACGAGGCACGATTCCCTTCAAGCCGGACGTTAAATTTTCCGACAAATCCCGTGCGATAGCCCGCTTCTTTCAATTTAGCCGGGTAGCTCTCGGCAAATTCGTTCTTAGGAATCGTACGGTTATACGGGTAGGTGAACCCACCACGGTGATCCGAAAAATAGCGCCCGGTGAACATCGTGGTTCGGCTCGGCATACAAATCGCCACCGCATAAAACGCGTTGTCAAAGACCACACCCTTCTCAGCGAGCTTATCGATGTTCGGAGTGATGACATCCTTCCTTCCGTAGCATCCCAGCATGTCCCAACGCTGGTCATCCGTCATCAGGAAGACGATGTTAGGTTGTTTAGGCCTCGTGTCCTGGGCGAAGGAAGGCACCGCCTGCACAAGTAGCGACAATGCGATTAAGGCAAGGTTTTTGGAGTTCATCATTCTAATAATTATTGGGTTTCTACTGCAAATTCCTGGAAGGCGGTGTTCTCGCCACCGCCAGCTTTGCTGATTGGTGAAACCGCCCAGACGATCCAGCGGAAATCTCCTAGGGTCTTACCTTCTTGAGCTTGCAAGGACGCAGCGGTGAACTTGTCCTTTGAGGCGCCGGTATCGATGGTTGCGAGCGGTTTGAATTTTTCCAGATTCCACCCGGGATCGGTTTCCGCAGCGCTAGCATAAATGGTCAGCTTCTGCGCACCGCGCATCCCTTTGAAATGATGAGACCAACTGGTGATTTTCTTCACGGGCTTTACCGCTCCTAAATCCAACTTATAGGAGCCGTCCAAAATTCCATTTCCAAACACTGGGCCGATAGTCTCAGCGAGCTTTCCGTCGCTTAATGACGCCAGCGGATCGTTGCTCGTTTTCTGGCTTGCCGAGAATTTGCCGCTTGATGCCTTACCCAAAGGCAATTGTTTGAAACCGTCCTCAGTCGAAGCAGTTTCGACACTTATAGCGGCACCCGACATGACGAAAGGCTTCACCGCCGGATGTTTCTTACCCGTTGTGCTTGGCACCTTCTTTTTCACCGCTTTCTCGGGTTTCGCAGGCAGCTTCATCACAGTGGTTGCCTCCGAGCGATTGATGATGATGTCCTCGTGGAGCTTTTCAGTTTGGTTCCTGAGTTTTTCCAAGAGCGCCGCATACTCTGGGTTGTCCACTAGGTTATTCATCTCGGACGGGTCTGCCTCTAGGTCATACAACTCTTCGATCACAGGATTGTGTTCATTGTAGACGAAATATTTGTAGCGTTCATTGGTAACACCTCGGCATCGATGCGATTTATTCTCTTTGATCAATCTCTCGTTTACTTCGGCAATCTTCGGATCCTTGCGCGCCCCGTGCAGTGCGGAAAGAAAGAGGCTTTCATTGTAAACGGCATCCCTCCACTGCTCCATGTCTTGGGTCTCGTTGATGACTCCAGTGAAGTCCTTGCCCTGCATACGCGCAGGAGGCTCTATACCTGCCCAGGAAAGAATCGTCGGTGCCATGTCCACCATCGAGATGAGCGCGGTCTCGCGACGCCCGGTTTTCTCCTTGGCTAGGCGGCCATCGTAAATGACCAGCGGCGCTTTCATCGACTCATCGTAATGGATCGCCTTATCATAGAGGCCATGTGAGCCATGGAATCGTCCATTGTCAGAGGTATAGACAATCACCGTATTCTCCAGCTCACCCATCTCTTCGAGTTTCTTGACCAGTCGTCCTACTTGCTGATCCACGGTGTAGCCTTGTGTTGCAAACCTGCGCACGAGCTTTTGATAAAGCTCCGGGGTCGATGTTCTAGCTAGGTGCAGAGGCACCCCACGCCAGTTGTCCAGCAGGGCGGGTAGTTTCGTATTTTTCCCCTCAACCCAATTTTCAGGCACACTGAAATCCACATTCTCGAATTCCTTCACATGCGGTGGATACATGTCCTGATCACTGTCGTTCTTGACCGCGAAGAAACTAACAGAAAGGCAGAACGGCTTGCCTTTCTCTTGGGTCTCCAGGAAATGAATCATCGCATCCCCGGTCTTCAGCGTCCGTTCATTTCGAGGACGCTTATTGTCGTAGATTTTCGTGAGCGCCTCATCCGCGGGCCACATGGCGAACTTCCCGTCGAAGTGAACACCCATACCTGCAAAGTAATCGAAATAGGAGCCAAGCGTCTCTTTGAAATCAACGCCAGTCACCTGATCGACAACATGATACGCCTCGTCGGTCACGGGCACCCCAAACTTGCCAACGAAACCCGTGCGGTAGCCCGCCTTTTTTAGCAGCGCAGGATAGGTTTCTTCAAAATCCGACTTGGGGAATGTCAGGTTGTAAGGGTAGGTAAATCCTACTCGATGATTGGATAAGTAACGGCCGGAAAAAATGGTCGCCCGGCTGGGCATACAGATCGCGACGGTATGATAGGCCTTATCGAAGACGACGCCATCCTTTGCCAGCCGATCAATATTCTCCGTCCGGAATTCCGGGCGCCCGTAGCACCCGAAACTATCCCAGCGCTGATCGTCCGTCATCAGAAAGACGATGTTGGGTTGTTTCTGAGACTGTTCGGCTTGAGCCAACTGACTCAGAGGAGCAAACAGCAGTAATGGTGCAATCTTCAAAATATTCATGATCTAACGCTTAGGGTCCAGATGAGTGGTTATTTGGTTTCTACCACAAACTCTTGGAAGGCGGTATTCTCTCCGCCTCCGGTTTCAGTGACAGGTGAAACTGCCCAGACAATCCAGCGGTAGTTTCCAAGGTTTTGGCCTTTGATCGCTCGCACTGAAGCAGCGGTGTATTTTGCCTTAGCGGCACCTGTGTCGATACTACCAAGCACGATGAAATTTTTCAGATTCCAACCCGGATCAGTCGTGGAGTTACTTGCGTATACTGTCAGCTTCTGCGCGCCACGGGAGTTCCCCATATTATACGACCAGCTAGTAACTGCCGTGACCGGCTTCACGGCACCTAGATCCATTTTGTAAGAACCGTTGTGGATCGTGTTGCCAAAGACGGGGCCGAAATTTTCCGCGAGTTTGCCGTCGGTCAATATACTCAGTGGCTCGTTCCCGGTTTTCGAACTGGCGATGACGGTCAGACCTGAAGCCTTGGGCACTGGCAGTTTCTTAAAATCGCTCGTGGATGACGCCGAATCCATCTCGACAATGGATGTCCTTGCGACCGTCACCTCGATATTCTTCTGATCGCGAACCACCGTCAGCTTGAGAGCTTCGGATGGATCTTCGGTAAGCACACGGAAGAATTCAGCAATGCTCTTCACCGCTTTTCCGTTCACTCCTTGGATCAAGTCATCCTTCTTGAGCCCGGCTTTTTCCAAAGTACTGCCAGCAGGAAGATTCGATAGAGCGACACCGCCTGATTCCTCGCTGACGCCGTAAGCGGAGAACTCCACGCCAGACAGTTCACGCAAGTTGGCACTCATCCATACTGAACTATGCGGCTCAGTTTTGGTTTGCTTGCCAGGTTTGCTCTCAGCGCCCTTAAGTTCGGGGATCACTGGCGTGCGAGCAATCGCCTTGAGCGAAGGTTTTTTCACACCGAACTGATCCATCGGAAAATTCTTAAAGCCGACTTCAAGGGCTGGCGAACCATCCTTCACACGGAAATCACCATTGGCTGGATCGACAAACATAGGATCACCAAAGACCGAGTTTTCATCCCATCCCAATTTTGCGGACAGCCCCATGATGGAAGCTTTTTCAGCACCATAGAAGTTTCCATCTACCTTCGTCTCCTTGGTGTAAGGCTCGCCCATACGAGCCGCACGGTGGGACTGCATGAAGATGTTGCTATAAACCTGATCCTTGCTGTGTTGGAACCAAACGTGGGGGTGAAAACCGTTGTTCACGGTAATGTTGTTCCATGCATGACGGCGAAATCCTTCACGAAGTTTCAGTCCACCAGCCAACATGAGATTGTTGTAGAGGTCATAGTTGGTCGAACCGTCATCCAGATCGATGTCCCAGCCATGGTCACAACGCCAACGGCTGTCTCGGATGATGGTTGTTTCCATAGCATCAAGATAAGGCAATTGAGGATCCTCATCGACAGCCTCTTGTGTTGCCGTCAGGTGATCCGAGCGCCAATAGCGGTCACGACCCCATGAATTGAAAGAACCATGGTCATGCGTTTCCAGAACCGTATCGAAAACATCGACACGCTCGATCAAGTGACCACCCCAGGTGCCTTCACTGATATTAATACCCGCACGTGCGGTATCGTAGATGGAGGTGTCGCGTATCTCAATGCCTTGCGCCATGGAAATCTGTACACCTGCTGGCTGACGCTCAACGCGCCCGATGCCGTGAATCAAGCAATCCTCTACGGCGGAGTCCGATGGGTAATTGTTTGTCTTCGGCCCCACTGTTCGGTCGATCTTCGATAGATCGTTCTTCTCGCCATATTCAAACAGCGGATCACGCACTGCATCCGGATCACCGACGAAGCAAACGCCACTCGCGCCAGCATCGTGAATGTGGCAACCTTTCACCAACACATCGCGGTTGTAGTTGTTTACGAAAATTGCGTTACCTCCGACTTGATCGAACTCCGTATCCAAGATCTGGATATCTTCCGTGCCAGTAAGCAGGTAAGCACCGCCACGATAAATCGCCCAATCGGAGCGCAAGAGCTGCTCTTTCACGTCCATGAACGTGCGAGCAGTATGGCGCACGACAAAACCCTTCAGCGTGATGTGCTTCACGGGTTGTTTTTCTGAGCCTTGAAATTCCACCAAGTGCCGCAAGCGCACCACTTCTACCTTCACCAAGTTGATGTCAGTGCCGGCAACCGGCTTGTAATACAGCGTGTTGGTCTTGGCATTGTGATACCACTCATTCTCAGCATCCAGCTCTTCGAAGATATTCTCCACCATGCGATACTCCTCATGCATCGGCGTTTTGCGGTTGTTTTGCCAACCGCCCTCGAAAACCAACTCGCCCTCATCATTCTTGCCGTTGATGAGATAGTGATAGCCGCCCCAGCGACCACGATGCAGCGCGTGGATGTAGCCTCCAGCTGGATCAGCCCATAGGGCAGCGCGCTCTTTAGAAACCGCATCGGCCGCATATCCTTGGTAAGGCTCGGCTTTCTTCGCTGGATCAAAGTTCGGATAGCGAGCCATCCGTTGCATCCGCCCATCAATGAAGAGTTGGTCAATACTCAGACCGACGGGTGTTTGCGCCTTAAAAATACCATCCTTGTGCGGCTCCCACGAAAGTTTGAGCTCAGATCCACCACTGAGCACGGCTCCACCCTCGCTCACAGATTGATAGACAACGGGAAATTCTTCCGTGCCTGAGTCCCCCGGAGTAAAGACTAGGGTTTCCGGCAAGTAATAAATTCCATCCGCGACATGCACCGTCACAGCCTCTTTCCCAGCAAAGCCAGCTGCAGCTGACTTTGCCGCAGCAAGAGACCCAAGCGGCGCCTCAGCAGTGCCCGCATTGGCATCATTACCGCTTGGGTTCACAAAAATATCCGCCGCATGGGCGGAGCTAAAGCCTGCCATTAAGCAAGCTATCGTCATCTTCAGTGGAATATTCATCATCAGTCGTTTTTGGCTTCTGTTATTCGTCTTAAATTTTTGTGGGAGAGCTACAATTCTTGCGCCCTCAGATTACGTTAGTCACAAGGACTTCTATCTAAAGTGGCCGCATTTTAACGGAGGTCAGATTGTATCTTCCAATAATGAAAATCCACCATCACGCATTCACGTGATGAACCTGCTCAACATTCCCACTCCTGCAGTAATCGGGTCTCCTTCGAGGAAATCTATTTCACGCGAATCTCCTTCCGAAGTTGCTTCAAAAGCGCCACCGAATCCGGCGACACCGAACCATCCTCATACATCTCCAGATTGATCGAGAGCGGGAACTTCTCTTTCTGCGCCTTCTGAATCATTGCCGTAAGTTTCTTCAGATCATACCTCGGCTTGGCGATGGTGGAGTTTTTCTCGATGTGTCCCCATTTACTTTCAAAAATGAAGCATCCATGTCCCAATAAACCTTCTTGGGGGCCGCTTGGGAACATCCCGTTTTTCAGACCACCTGAGACATGTGCTCCTTCGCCACCGTAGTAGTCCTGATACTCAGTCAGGCGCGGCTTGATCCATGAGTTATAGGCGACGACGCGCTCGGGATTGCCGCTCTTTGCCGCAAGTGTCAGATCCTTGAACGGCGCGGAGAGAATCCCCTGATCACCTGGTGTGTTATCGAAATGGCAGTTGTAATAACGCTGCCCACCATCGAACCACCAGCCATGAAGCTTGTCGCCGTAGCGCTCTCCCATTTCAGAAATGATCGCCATCCAGTTTTCATACAGCTCCGTCTTGTCGGCCTTGTAGCCGCCTGATGCCTCCATCCAATCTTTATCGATGGAGTGGTTGCAGTCATAACCGTAGTGGTAGTAGAAAATGAGTTTGATGCCGCGCTTGTCCAAGGCATCCGCCATCTCCCCGAGAAGATCCCGCTCGGCTGTGCGCCCGGCGATGATCGCATCCAAGGACTTGAGGGGTGCAGAGATATATTGCTCCCCCCATGTGACCGACCACAGCACGTAGGCCGCGCCCGTGGACTCCACCATGTCGACGAATTCATCGAGCTTGAAGTCGTTGACCTTCTCTTCCCACGGCTTGATACCTCCCTTGGGTGGCGTCGCACGGTTCGTCCATTGGAACATCACTCCGTATCCTGCATTTACAAACCAATCCGGCTGCTTCCGCATCGCCAGCGCATCTTTAAGCAGATCCGCTTTGACTGCCGGTTGCACTAGTTCCAACGCATCGAAGGAAAATCCCTTGGTTGCCTCGATCACCAGGCGCAGCTTGTTTTCACCCGCCTTTAGCGCGAGCGTCCCGAAAGAAACGCGATCCCAGTCCTTTGCTTCCACAACAGCCTGCTTCTGCTCGCCATTGGAGCTTACAATAAGTCGGGTGCCCTTGCCCTTCACCAATGCATCGATGCCATAGACCCCATCCTCCGGAACTTTCAGCATCCACTCGATCTCGTATGTGCCCTCTGCCGGCATCGCCATCCAGAGGTTCATGTGATTCATGAACGCATTTTTAATACCCGGACTTGCTTTGCCGAGGTTACCCGCCAGAACATTGATTCCGTTGGGATCGATCGGCAGGCTCGCCACCACCGAGCTCTCGGGTGTCGCGGAGGGGGCGTAGTCCTCATTGCTCTGATCCGGTTTCGCGTAAGATGATGTCGCGAAACCGAGCAACAGGTAGCATGTTATTAGAGTGTTCTTCATTTGTAATATGGTTCTATTTACCAAACTCCCGCGCCATCCTACGGCTGAGCATTGGGCGAGGATGCCTGCGGTGGGGTATCGTTGAGGCTCCAAAGGCGAGGGAGCTTGCCTTGCGGTGGAGGGACGATGAAAACGATCTGGCGGCTATCCGGGCTGTGGTGCCAAGATGAGCGTGCTAGCGCGGTCGTTTTTTCCTCACCGGGTATCCGACAATCGATCTCCACCGGGTAGCTGCCGCTTTCATCGATGGGCGGCTTCATGTTTGTGGACTTACCCGGCTTCACGGTGACGACGATGTTACCGAACTTTCCGTAAACCGTGGCTTCCGTAAAATTGTAGAACAGGGTGTGACCTGCCGGGAGCTTATCCGTAGAGGCATTGACCGGTAACACACGGGCGGGGAAGAGCTTGTTCGAGGGATCCGGCAAAAACAAAAGGATCACGCGTGACCAAGTTTCCGGGATTTTGATCAGCTCGTGATTTGGTATTCTTCATGGCTGTGAAGCGTCCTTTTCCTTCAACCGGAAATCCGAAAAGCCCATGACACGTGGCGCGGCATTTGGGGTCTGCTCGAATATAAACATCACCATGCGTGTGCGCGGGTTATGCTGCCACTGCGTTTCAAAAATTGGACGGACTGTTTTTTCGCCGGGAATTACATAGCCGATCTTCGCCGCATAGGAACTGGCAGATGATGCGGGTGCACCAGTGATTTTTTTCGCGCTGGGAGACAGCCGCAGTGCTCGTGTGCCGATCTGGCCTACGATCATGTTTTTCGTGAGGTTGAACCACAGCATTTGGCCGTTTTTGAACTTACCAACTGAGGCATCGACCAATTGAATACGCACAGGTGCGATCTTGTTGGCGGGATCGCTGCTAAGAATCAGATAACAATCCGAGAAAGATTCCGGAATTGCGACCATTGGAGCACCGGCAGGGATTTCCTCTGGTTTAGCAACTGGCGCTGGTAGCAGCGAGACACCGGTCCTTCCACCAGCGATCTCATAGGCCGGAGAGAAGTTCATGCTGGGTAACTCGACTTCCTGCGAAGTTGCCCCGTCAAAAAGAAACAACTTTTTCGGAGCGGATGCAGGTGCCTCGAGAAACAGGATACGGCAAGTTCGGGTGGCCGCTTTTTCAGCGAAAGCGGACGCAGCGAATAGTAGTAATACAAGAAGAACGGAGAGTGTGCGCATGGTTGGTAAGGGCAATAGGGGCGCTCAATGCGGGTTGTCAAATTTCGGATGAGGAAAGCCATCGAAAGGACACGATTTCATAGCGGCGACCAAAAGCTTTGTTAATAGATGTGGTGGGTAGCGTTGTAATATCCGCAGCATCCGCAGAGTCGACATAATTGCGGGTTCGGCGGACGACGGCTTCGCAAAAGGCAGTTGCGGTGACGTCTCCTTCAGCATTACGGGCATCACCGTAGGCACGGATGGTGAAAGTGTCGTCGCGAGCAGAGAGGACGGGGGCGATCGGGCGGAGAATGTCTGCTTGGCGTGTCCATCCGGGCAAGCCATAGGCGTTGTAGCCCACGGCGGCCTTGGGAAATTCGTAGGCGGCAAGGGCAGGGCTTGGTGGATTGGCCGTCGCCAGAGTGCCCGGTGTTTGGAGCTCTGAGTAGAGATTGGTGGAGCTGTCCTCAGCGAGTGTGTCGAGAGCAACCTGGATCGCACCGCCAATAGCACGGGTGTCGACGTCAGAGAGCTGCCGGTTGACGAACTCCGAGAGTGAAAGGAAGGGGCCGCGAAGGCGTACTTGATTGACGATTTCCTCTGCGAGCCGCGTAAGGATGGCATCATCCAGCGTGCGATATCCCGCGAACTCAGCCGCTCCCTGGAAGGTGCCGGAAATGGATGTGCTGGATTTCGCCTCGACATCGCCCGATACGGAGAAACGGGTGAATGCGTAGTCCGTTTCACCGGAAAGAGCCGGGCTGAAGGATGAGTCGAAGTAAGGAACTTTCTGACCACGGGCATGGCCGAGCAGGGCGCGCCATGCCTGCACCGATGTGGAATTCACATTGAACATTCCCTCCACCTCAAGCCGCGAGGCGATGGTTCGCCAAGAGGTACCGGTGTCAATTTGCTTCTGATAGAGGGTATCTATGTTGGATGTGGAAGCCACTGCCAGAGCGGTATCCGAGGCGATCGATTTGTAGGCTCTGTTTGGCAATGGATCGTTACCGGTAAGAAAATCACTGTAGGTCTTCTTCAAGGACGCGCCTCCGGAGGGTGCTCCGAAATTTGAGGAGTTCGGCGCAATGGATGAGAAGAACCAGTCATCAAAGAGGAGGTGGTTCATGCAATAGGACTCGTCATTCTGGAGATCCCGGTTGCCTTGGGCAGCATTGAGGGGGTTCCAGACAGCATTCTTGGGGAAAAGTGGTGATGCATCGCTATTGGCAATCGAGTTCAAGGTGAACGGCGGTTTCGGGTTATCCAGGCGGCTGTCCCAGCTGGTCAGTTCCGGGATCGACTGGATGGGGCGGTTGGGGAGTTCACTGAGCACGCAGCGATGGAGTCCCGTGGCCGACTGGAATCCGGTGATGATGCATCCGCTGTTGTTGGGGCCATTGTTCGGAGTGAAGTCGGAGACCGCGCTGAGTGCCCTGAAGCTGTAGTCAAAGAGTGAGTTGACGGGGTGGCTATCTCCTGGATAGCGGCCTTGGGAAAATGCATTTTTGCCCATTTCGGCATAGTTGGAAAGAGGGCTGGTTTGAACGAAGCCCTTTGCCGGGAGGAAGGTGTTACTGGCGGTTCGGGGGCCGAGGATGGTGGTCAGGAATGGTTGTGGTTGGGATGAGGCCTCTCCCAATGTGGTGGAGGCAAGCCCAGTGATAGGCGGATACATTTCCGCTGCGATCGTCGGATCCACCACCATGCGATAGGCGAGTGTGCGTTTACGGAAATTGCCACCGGTGCCTGGCATGGTGAGCACATCGAGATAGAGGCCAGCCTCGCCACCAAGGCCTTCGGAATCGAATTTCGCATCGACCGAGATGGAGGATGCTGCGGAAGCCGGGGGCGTTGAACCCGTATCGCTCCGCAAGGCGAAATAATGCCCGCCGCTAGGGCGATACCCTGGCTGGAGTTCCAGTTCCACGCTAGGGACGGCGGGAGTTGCCACCGGGCTGAAGAGGATCGTTTGGCCAGGTTCCAGAACAAAAGACTCCTTGATGCTGTAAATCAGGGCATTTTTCCATGGGTTGCCCCTCGTTTCAGAATACGTCAGTTCGTCGTGATTTTTGGAGGAGAGGACGCTGTGATATTTCGTGTTTTGAACACCGTTGATATTGTAGCGGAGCGCATTGGGCAAGCAAGCCCGCTGCCAGAATGTCAGGGTTTCCTGAGTTGCCAAACCGGTGTTGTATGAGATGCGGACATTGTAGGGATTCCAAAGCGTGAAAACGGGAGTCACCAGTAATCTGGGCTCAAGCGTCCCGGCGGCAGATCCGGTTGGAGGTGGACCCGCCCAATGTGAATAGACCCATTGGATCCGCGCGATGATGGGTAAAATCCGGACCTTGTGGTGGTAGTTGTAGTTTTCCAGAGAGTTGTTTCCGTCGGTATGGGAATACTGGAGATCGATGGCAGATCCATTTCCCGTCATGGATTTATAGAGAGTGGAGAAGTTGGCAAGACTTGCCCAACTGCAGATCGGGCTCACTTCACCAATCTTACTGGTGTTGCGGGCTTGGTAGTCAGACCAAGGATAGACGAGGGAGCGTTCCGGTTGGTAGTTGCCACCGCTGACGGGTCTAGTGAACAGAATGTCCTCATCGGGCTTCAACCGGAAGAGCGGCAGGTCGGAGGTGGGCAGCGTGTCCCAATTTTCCGTAAGAAGTGAGAGATCCTTGCGCCAACCTCCGGTAGCCGTGTTGGTGAGAAGTCCGGTCGCTGAAGTGGAAAAATCATGAAAAAACTCTGCGAATACTTTTGGATCCGAAGATGAAGCCACGATGTCTGCTTGGGAGGCGGAAATGATCTTATCTGTGACCTCGGGCGTATCGAGCAAGCTCTCCAGCCGGAACGGTTCGGGATCTGCCACGGAGTGGCCTTTCATCTGTTTAGCCCAGCCTGCTGCATCATCGTTGCCCGGTTCATACGGCTTGCTAATACGCGCCTTCTGGTTTTCACCACTCGTCCACCATGCGAAGGCTCCCGTATCATTGTTCACCATGGTGGGTTCCATGTAGATCATTGGCTCAGTGTAGTTCGCCGGCTTTGGCGAAGGGATGATCACACTGCCTTCTGAAACTAGGGGAATGTAGCCGTCTGTAGCGGTGAACGAGACACCGGGAACCGTCGCGATATCTGGTGTTTTATTCAGAGCGGTGGAGGTGAGCCAGCCGAGGAAACGACCATCCCCGGCAGCTGCGATTTCTTCTGAAGCATCACCTGCAAGCTTCTTCGAGTTGTAAACCGGGGCGATCGGCCTGCCGGTGGATTCGTGATCCGTGCCCTCCCAGCTCCTCCACACACCTGTAACGGCAGGATTGGTCACATCGGTGAGTTGGGCGCTTGCGGTGACGCGGGTATCCTGCCCGGAGAGTGACTGGAGCTGCCCGATGGCGAGCTGCATCGCGAGAATGGCATTCTGACGCGCCTCGAGCATCGGTTTATTGTGGCTTTCTGAGCGCAAGGCGACCGAGGACAGAGAGAGCAGTCCCATTATCAGCACCAACAACAGCACCATCAAAGTGAGTGTCACTATGAGGGCAAATCCTGGCCTGAAATCCGTGTTCGAACTGAGCAAATCTTTGGATTTTTTAAGGGAATTCACGATGGTTTTATTTAGGTTTTTCCGCTCAATTTCAACAGGATTTGTTTTACATTATACAGACATATCACCCATTGAAACAAAGATTTCATCACGTATTTACGTAAACGTGCATCCGCCCAAATACCACCCAAGCCTCCGACTACACCCTATGAGGGGAACAAGCCTGTCCGGTAGGCCTTGCTCACCGCAGCGGGTGCGTTCTGAACCTCCAGTTTCTCGTAAATATGCCGCACGTGGATATCCACGGTGTTGTAGCTGATATTGAGTTTCTTGCAGATTTCCTTTTTCACGAAACCTTCCGCGACAAGAGCTAGCACTTCCATTTCGCGGGCGGTCAGGCTTCCATCCTCTTCGGTTGACTGGGATTTCTTGCCCTTGAATGCATCCAAAACGTATTTGGCAATTCCGGAATCGAGAGATACCCCACCGTTGGCGACCATTCGTATCGCATCCTTGAGTTGCTCCACGGTGGAGGATTTCAGCAAATAGCCTGCGGCTCCATTACTGATCGCCTTCATGACATCCGCTTCCGCTTCGGACTGGGTGAGAACCATCACCGGCACCTCCGGCATGTATTTCCGAAACCAAGGTAGTGAGTCCAAGCCTCCCATACCGGGCAGCTGGAGATCGAGGAGCAGAAGGTCAGGAAGATCGGATGGATCGGCGTTTTGAATTTCCCGCAGGGCGATCTCCGCGGTGCCGAATTGACTGATCAACTCCAATCCCGGGTCTCGCATCAGCGCGAGCTCGATGACCTCGCGGTAGTCGCGGCTGTCCTCCACCAGCATGACTCTAATGGGCTTTTTCATAGAAATATTCCGAACCTTTTCAATCTCACAGTCAGCAAAATGGTAGTGCCGCCACCATCCGGATGCAAGATCTGGGCTTTGGCTCCCAGCAGCCGCGCTCTTCTCGACAATGATGCGGGAACCTCTGCGAGCACGCCGACACCGTTATCGGCAACCTCAAGCACGACCGATCCTGAAGTGGCCGCAAGCTTCGTGGACACGAATGTGGCGCCGGAATGACGGATGATATTTACCAGGCATTCCTTGTAGAAAAGGTAGAGATCGATCTTTGTCCTGCGTTTCAACCGGGCGAGAATTTCCTCTCCCTCGATGCTCATTTCATGCTGAAGATCGCAGAGCAAGCGGTCGGCATCGCGGCGCATTTCCTCGAGCAGATCCTCGCAAACGCCCTCCGCCTGAACCATGTGGGCGCAGTTCCGTGCCGCCTTGCCGGTTCTCTCTGTGAGCGAACGTATCCGATCCATCGTATCCTCAAGCTGCTCACGATGGTCGAACGAGTCCTTCGCGAGATCTCCCAGCATGCCGATCGCGTGGAGGTTCGCGCCCAGCTCGTCATGGAGGTTCGCCGCGATACGGCGGCGTATTTTCGCTTCGTTGTTTTTCTGTAGGATCCTGCTCAACACGAACAACACAACGATCAACCCCAGCAGCAGAAAAACGGCTCGTATGCTCCAGGTGAGAATCTGCGTCTGGCTCTCAAACCGTTGGGCAATCACTGTATCCAATTCATCGAGCTCCACTTGCAGGGCATGCCGGCGCGCGAGCTGGTTCATCCATGTGCGCAAGCTGAGGATTTCCCCAAACGCATTGTATCCATCGGTGAGCATTAACGGACTACGCCCCGGGCGCAAATTTTCAGACAACTCCGCCCTTTTTCCTTTGGCGATGTTTTGCCCCTGATCCAAGAGTTCGATCTCGGAAAAGCCAATCCTCGAAACACTCATGGTAACGCCGATCGCCGGGTTTGGTTCCACATCCTCGATCTTCACATAGCGGCAGGTAACATCGGGAAACTGCCATTCCATGATGGGCCCGATGTCGTAAATCGTCTCCCATTCATAATCCAGCAACACCCGGACATCTGAAAAATCCTTCTCGTCTGCTCCCAGGACCCGAAAGCGCCGTGGAATGCCCAAATCCCCCGCGTAGGACTGTGGCACCGTGTTCTGTTGCTCAACCGCATGGAAACGGATTCCCGAAAACGCCATGGAAGCTCCCAGATCAATGAGGAGATCCGGATGATCTCCAATATTGCTCAAATAAGCCCGTTCCCCCTGATCTCCTGCCGCATCCATGGCAAATGGAACGGACTCATCGACGAGGAAACGTGGATCAAATGGACTCGACACATAATTCGGAAATCCGGGGAAACAGCTCACCGGCTTGCGCAAGGCCACATTCCTTTCTCCACTAAAGACGAAAACCTCCGAAAGCTGCAACAAATGCCTATTCGTCTCGGTGAGTGTCGATAGTTCCGTGGTCTCGATCCGCACCCAGGATGCCGAGGTTTCCGGGAAATTCACGATGACGGGTGCGACGCCGGGCTTGAAGCCAGCTTCACGCGAAAACTCACCCACGATTTTCCCCTCCTTGTCCTTTTCATCTCCCACCAGCACCCGGAAGCCTGCCGGGAAAGCATCTGGAGCCACCTTATCGCCCGTCAAACCCCGCCACAACATCGGCACTAGGACGATTTGATCGATAAGTTCCTCATTCCCCAGATCGATCTCCATCCATATTGGATCATCCGCATGGTCACGAGCATGGGTGCGGAAACCCACCGCTCCCATTCCGCCCCGGAGACTCAAATTCGCTAAGGTATCGAGCTCCGCAAGGATCATATCGCGGCGGTTCTCCAACTCCGAGAGCGATGACTCGGAGAATCCGGAAGACTCCCCGGCGCAGGCGAAAACGGAAAGAACCCGCAGAAACAAAAACGCCTTCAGGAACTTCCGAAAGGCGTTATTGGAGGAACTAAGCATGGGTTACGATCTTCAAACGCAATCTCCAAAGCTCCAGAAGAAAATCTAGGCGGTGATCACTGTAAACAAAAGCACTCTGGCTCCTACGGAAACCAGAGTGCGGGAAAACCTAAGATCTTCTGGCCTAGCGGCGGCGGCGGAGCAGGAACAGCATGCCGATGCATCCGAGAAGAGCGGCGGATGGCTCGGGGACGACGGTCAGACCGAGGACACCGGTGGACTCGGTGAACTGCCAGATATTGTCACCGCTGGTGAGCCCCCAAATTCCACCACCGCCGTTGGTCAGGCTGCCCGAATACTGGTCAGCAAGGGTAATGGTGGCGAAATCGCCGGTCTCGCTGGCAAAGTCGAACAGATTCCAAGTATAGCTACCGGTGCCGAAGACCATGCCAATGTCGAGCGTGAGCGCGCCACCATAGCTAAGAACCCCTGCGTCAACGACCCCGGTCAAATTGGCAAAATCATGCCCGCCTGCGATTCCCGCACCCGCATCGCCATCGATTTCCATCACGGTGGTTCCGTTGAGAGCCAGGGTGTTGCCGAAATTCATTTGGCCAACGCTGTTGCCGATGGCAAGGGTGTTGCCTGCGGTGACGTTCACGGCGTTGCTGATCGTGCCGCTGCCGCTGAGAATGCCGCCGGTGGAGCCCGCAGCGAACGAAACTGTTTTCGTCAGGGCGGTGGAGGAGTTGTAGTTGAACTCGGCGGCTGCAGCTGTCGAGGCAGTGCCGATGGTAACGCCGGTGGTGCTGTTGATCGAACCCGTGGGGCCGACGCTCAGCTTGCCGCCAGTCACCGTGGTACTTTGACGGTGGAGATTAGCAGCTGTAAGAGTCAAGGTGCCGCTCCCAGATTTGACAATTGCCAGCCTTCTGGTGGTGTCGTTTACATCTTGAAAAACGCCAGCGAAGGTTGTGTTAGTGCTTTGGTTAATCGTTAGAATCGTATTGTCTCCAAACACAACTCCACCGGTACCGGAGAGCTCCCCAATCGTTGCGTTGGCATTGAAGCGTAGGTTGCGGTTTGAGACTGTGGCACCGGTTGTTTGAAACTTGGCCGTTGTGTTTACAGTACCATTGAAAGTCAGGTTGTTAAGGCCGTTCACGTTGTTGTGAATGACTGTGCCGGTAAACCCACTCATGTTGTTGGTGATGATGAAAGTGGCCGCAGCGGCACCTTCACCACCGCCAGTAAGCGTTCCGTTACCGGTGATTGCACCAGATAAGGTTGCGTTCCCATTTTTTGAGAATATCCTAGTGTTCCCCGTGACGTTCACGGCATTCCCCAAGTTCATGCTCACAGTGGCTGTGAAGAATATGCCGCCGTCCAGTGTGAGTGTTCCGGTTCCTAAAGAGGTGTTGTTTGCAACGATCAATGTGCCGGCATTGAGCGTCGTGCCGCCCGAATATGTATTGGCTGAATTGAACCGCGCGGAACCACCAAAGCCGGAATCGAGCGTTACCGAGCCCGCGCCAGCGATGCCCACGGCGCCGGAGGCATTGGTGAAAGTATATGCTTTGGTGCCCCCACCGCCGTCGGTGAAGTTGACCGATACCGGCGAGACACCTGCCGCATCGACGGTGATTGCTAAAATGGCTCCGGTGGTCTCGTTAAACTGCACGGCGTCTCCAGTCGTGAAGTCAGTTCCCGTGCCACCAGTCCAGTTGCCTGTTGTTCCCGTGGCCCATGTGCCATTGGTGGCACCCGTCCAGACAGTTTGTGCTTGGGATGCGTTTGTCAAAAGCAGCAAGGAACTTGCAAACAGGAAGGATTTTTTGTATTTCATAATACGAGAGGTCTTCTGTCGGTTTAGAGAATGGGGATTTTTGCCCAGAGTTTTCCTCAGACGATCCAGAAGATGACTGATCCACAAAACCTGCCCATTACGTATTTACGTGATGCGGCCTCTTGCCTCCCTACTCCCCTTTCACAATCCACTTCAGATCCCGGAACTGCGGTGAGGCTCCCTTCCATTTCCCGCCGAAGGTCTTTTTCCCATCGCTATTCTTATCCCTGAGCGTTTTCTCGTCCTCAAGTTGAAGCTCGCGGATGCCTTCCCAAGATTCAAGTTTCTCACCCGTCTCATTTTCAAAATCGGTGGGGGTGAGAGAAATTTTCTGCCATGCGTCTCCTCCGTCTAATTCGACTTCGGTGAAATACCCGTCGATACCTATCGCCATTTTGTTCGGCTGAGGGGCGAGGATTTCCAGTGAAAGCGTAGCACCTAAAGTGGCTTTCCAGACCGGGTCGTAAACCTTGTGCGTCATGATCGGCCAGTCATTCGGTGAGTAGCTGAACCAGCCTTTTTCCCAATCCTCGCCGAAGGATTCGATCAGGAGGGATTCCTGCACGGTCGGTTTCACCTCGGCGATAGCCAGCTCTGCCACGCTGACCATGGACATGAGCGAGGAAACATTGAAGCGATCCGTGGTGTAGTCTCCGTAATAATATCCTGCTCCGGAAACGGGCTCATCGAGGGCGTAGATGACATTCGCATAGACCCAGAGGGGCTTTTCCACGGAATGGAGAGGTAGCTCGCCCGTCCAAGCATCGCCGTTTTTCACGGGTTTTACGAAGTGCCAGTAGCGTGCTTTGGTGTTGTCACTGTTATCCTTTTCACCATCCACTTGGCCTTGCTGGGTGTAGTAAATCTCTACGGCGAGGATCTTCCGCGAGGCATCGGGCTTCACGGAAAACACGGGGACACCGTTCTCCTGGGCAAGCTCCAGCTTCGTCTCCGGGGTAGACGGGGTGAGAAAAGTGCCTTTCAGGATCTGGTCGAACCATAGCTGGGTGGCGACCTCGTATTCCGCTGTATCCTGGTGGTTGTGGTGGGGCGCACAGGTGACACGCCATTGGTCGGTCTTGATTTCCTTTACGGCAAGCTGGAGATCATTGATGCGTCCGTGGAAGTCGTTCGAGGGGCTGAGGAACATGGTGGGGGCTGTGATTCGCTCCAGATACACGGGATCGCTGAGGGTCGCATTGAAGAGCGGATCCTCATTAAACCGGTCGCTGATACCTCCACAGGAAGGCGCTGCCGCTTTTACGCGCGAATCGGAACCCGCAGTGAGCACCGTGAGCTTCCCGCCCATTGAGTGCCCGTAAACACCGAGCTTTTCGCCATCCACTTCGGGCTGCTGCTCCAAGAAAGTCAACGCCCTGCGCATCCCCAGCGTGCAGAGGAACCAGCTGTTGTTTCGTGGAGAAACGACGGGATCGAGCGTCCAATCGGAGGGTGCTGGAAGGCTCGGAAACTGGTTTTTGGGATTCCGGGAAGGTGCATGATAGCCATCGAGCGCACCCCAATCGGTGATGACCTTGTAGTTCGCGTCTTCGGTTTTCCCATCCCAGAAGAGCTGCACGACATCGGGGTTTACCTTGTAGTCCGGGGCATTGATGCGACCCGCCCAAGAGACAGATATCGTCGCGTAGCCGCGCTTTGCATTGGTGAGCACGGCATTGGCGTCGGCGTATTGGCCTCCACCGTGGATCTGGACGAGACCCGGGAGGTTTTTCGCGCCTTTCGGATAGCCGTAAACCGCCGCCATCATGGATTTCTCCCCTTTGAAGATGCCGATCCGGTAACGCAGGACTTTCAGAACCACGCCGTCCTGCTCCCACTCTTTCAGCACCTCTACCTCCAGCGGCTCGGCGCGCGGATCGTAGCCTTCCCACAACTCATCGTAGGTCTGCGGTGCTGCTTTTCCTTCGAGAGGAGGCAGAGTCTCCTGCGCGGACGACAGGGAGTGCATCGCGATGAGCAGGATCGAGCAGAAGCTTCGGCGGGTTATTTTGAGGACTTTCATGGGATTCGTGAGCATTGAGGCTACGCCGAAATGGCAAGCACCTTTCAAGATGACCTAGCTAACCCACAAGCGCTATCCCCCAAATTGATGATGGCACCCTGCATTAGGATTTTCTTAACCGCAGATGGACGGGATGAACGCTAGGGTTCCTACACTAGGGAGAGGCAGACAGTTTTAAACCACAATGGGAGCGAAGCGGACATGGAGGAACTGGCTAAAATCAATCCTTCCTCAAATTGCACGGAAGAGCACGGATGCTTGAGCATGAATGACGGTTGCTGTATCGGTATCCCATGCTCTCTAACGACGAACAACTCACAGAAGTCATTATTGGTGCGGCCATGAATGTGCTCAACAAGCTCAAGCCCGGCCTAGATGAAAAGCTCTACGAGCGAGCCCTCGTCATCGAACTCGCAAAGCAAGGACTTGTCTGCGAGCAGCAAAAGCAACACCCCGTCCATTACGACGGGCATCTCATTGGCGCTCTCATCCCCGATCTCATTGTCAACGACACCGTCATCGTCGACCCCAAGGTGGTCAATTCCTTCAATGATAACCACATCGCCCAAATGCTTGGCTACCTGAACATTACCGACCTGAAAACTGCCCTTTTCCTCAATTTCAAGCATGCCAGGCTTCAAATCAAACGCGTCTCCAACTAAAACCTCCTATCCTCTTCATCCGTGCCTCTCCGTGCCATCCGTGGTTAAATCATCTTGGGACTACCTTTTACCTACAGTTCTCCATCCCTCTTTTCTTCAATCTGCGTCAATCCTGTCCATCTGCGGTTCAATTTCTTCAAATGCAGATGCCCTGCATGAGTTCGCAAACCGCATTGCCAACCTCCCCTTCATGTAGAATCATCCCCGCCCGATGAACGACCAAGAACGCCCCTTTTCCAGTTTGATGCTTGATGGCCCCGACCGCGCTCCTAGCCGCGCCATGCTTTATGCAGTCGGATTTGAAAAAGACGATTTCGCCAAACCGCAGATCGGCATCGCCTCCACATGGAGCGAGGTCACCCCGTGCAACATCCACATCGACAAGCTCGCCATCGAGTCAAAAAAAGGCATCGACGCCGCCGGTGGCAAAGGCCTCATCTTTAACACCATCACCATCTCAGACGGCATCTCCATGGGCACCGAAGGGATGAAATACTCCCTCGTTTCCCGCGAAGTCATCGCCGACTCCATCGAGACCGTCGTCGGCTGCGAAGGTATGGACGGCTTTGTTGCCATCGGCGGTTGTGACAAAAATATGCCCGCCTGCGTCATGACCATGGGTCGCATGAACCGCCCCGCTGTCTTCGTTTACGGCGGCACCATCCTCCCCGGCTGCGGGAAAATCAAAGGTGAGGAAAAAGACCTCGATATCGTCTCGGTCTTCGAGGCCGTTGGAAAACATGCCAACGGCGAGTTCACCGATGAGGAGCTCGAGCACGTTGAGTCCTGCGCCATCCCCGGCCCCGGCTCCTGCGGCGGCATGTATACTGCCAACACCATGGCCAGCGCCATCGAGGCCCTCGGCATGTCCCTCCCAAACAGCTCCGCCCAAGCCGCCATTTCCGATGATAAAATGCGCGACTGCTTCGATGCAGGAGCCGCCGTCCTCAACCTCATCAAACTCGGCATCAAACCGCGCGACATCATGACGAAAAAGGCTTTCGAAAACGCCATCACCGTCCTCATCGCCCTCGGCGGATCCACCAACGCCACGCTCCACATCCCCGCCATGGCACATTCCGCCGGCGTGGAAATCACTCTCGACGACTTCGAGCGCATCGGGAAAAAGACCCCCGTCCTCGCCGATCTCAAGCCCTCCGGCAAATACGCCATGGCAGACCTCGTCCGTATCGGCGGCACCGTCCCGCTCATGAGAATGCTCCTCGAAGCAGGCCTCCTCCACGGCGATTGCATGACCGTCACCGGCCGCACCATGCGGGAGAACCTTGAGAAATCCCCCATCCACTACCCGGCAGACCAACAGATCATCCGCCCGGTCAACAACCCGCTCAAGAAAGACAGCCACCTCCGCATACTCTACGGAAACCTTGCCGAAGGTGGAGCAGTCGCCAAGATCTCCGGAAAAGAAGGTGAAGTCTTCAAAGGCATCGCCCGCGTATTCAACTCCGAGCCAGAAGCCATGGAGGCCATCCTCGCCAAGAAAATCGAGAAAGGAAACATCATCGTCATCCGCTACGAAGGCCCGAAAGGCGGCCCCGGAATGCGCGAAATGCTCGGCCCCACCTCCGCCGTCATGGGCATGGGCCTCGGCAAAGACGTCGCCCTCATCACAGACGGCCGCTTCTCCGGCGGCAGCCACGGCTTCGTAGTAGGCCACATTACCCCGGAAGCCTTCGAAGGCGGCACCATCGGCATCCTCGAAGACGGCGACGAAATCGAAATAAACGCCGTCGAGAACAAGATCAGCGTTTTGCTCTCAGACGAAGACATCGCCGCCCGTAAATCAAACTGGCAACAACCAGAACCCCGCTACAAATTTGGTGTCCTCGCGAAATACGCGAAGCTCGTGACGAGTGCTAGCGAAGGTGCGGTGACAGATAAGAATCTTTAAAGAGTAAGTTTGTCACTTCTTCCTCAATGCCTTTCTCCTCAACACTTCTTGCACCGCTGCGTGGCAATCAATCAGGCCGTGGCCGGTCTCATCATCCACTCCTTCCGGCCCCACGTCTGTGGCTGTGGAAGTGATGATTTCCTGCAAGTCCCATGGCAGGAGATCCGGATCGGCGGAGAGCATGAGCGCAATGGCTCCGCAGAACATTGGCCCCGCGTAAGAGTTTCCGTTCAGTAGATCTGGCACCACTTTCCCATTCGGAAGGAGGCATGGCACTTTCATGTTAAAGGCGCAGACCTCTGGTTTCTGGACGACACCATCCTCATAATGTTCGGTATCCCACTCCACCGGCCCCACGCACGAGAACGGAGTCTTGCTTAGATCCTTCTGCACGCCGGCCGCTGCGAACACGGCCGCAGGAATGTTCTGCGGTATCTCCATGCGGAAGGGGAACTCATTTTGCTGCCTGACATTCCCGGCACCGGAAACGAAATACATTCCGCAGAAAGATCCGTGCTCCATCACTTTCCGCCAGTGCGATTGATACTCGCCATAGTTCGAGCGGGTGAAACTCATGCTGTAAGTATCCGCTCCCTGCTCAATCGCCCACTCCACCGATCTCTCGATCCCACCCTGATTGATCACTCCCGCCCACCTGCTCATCGGCGCAACTCCGAACTGCGGCGCACCGCCTTCCGCGTCACCCGCACCGCTCACAATGGTCGCACAGCTCGTTCCGTGCAGCACCTTCCTGTCTTTCGGATCTCCTGAAAACGCTTGTGTGAAAAGCTCCGCAGAACCGCGATCAAAATTATAGCCGTGAGCATCGTCGATATATCCGTTCCCATCGTCATCGATCCCATTCGCAGGGATTTCACCGGGATTCCTGTAAACGCTGTGAGCAAGAAAATCGGACACGATGAAATTTTTGTCATGAATCACATTTAGCGTCCCTTCACCCGCCACTCCGAAGTCTTTCCATACCTGATCCGCCTTTAACTTCTTGATGTACCACGGCAAGTTCTCGAACGAAGGCTCCTCAATAGGTGGCAGATCCTTCACTGGTCGCGCGCCCGGTACTGCTGGCACCGGTTGATTCTCAACCGGGCGCAAAAAAATCTTTCTGACTCCAGAAAGCTCCTCCAACTTCGGTAAATTCTCCTTGGCAACCGTGCAACTGAAGCCGTTCACAATCCAGTGACGTTCCACATCTTTCACGACTTCCCCATTTATCAGATCTTTAAAAAGGAGCTCCACCTCCGCCCATGAGTTATTGCTTTCTTCCTTTAGCGCTTTAATCACCGCCATCCTCAACTCCCTCCGGCCTGCACCAGAAAACTCCTTTGCCCTACGTTGGTATCCCACGCCATCGCCGAGAAACTGTTTTTCGAACCACACCGTCGCGCGAAGAGGCCTGCCATTTTTATAGCCCGAAGGTAACGGAGAAACCCAAACGCCCTCCCCCGGCAGGCTCTCCATTTTCACCGCTGCCGCTTCCTCTGAGGCATTCGAATGAATTGAGAGTAGTGAAATTAGCAGCGCAAAAAGATGGGATGGTTTCATGGGTCATATTACCGGATACCACTAGCGTCCAGTTAAAATCCCTTTAGAATCAATTGATTTTCAGACATTATTTCTGCTTTTTCAAACTGCTTCTGCGTAAGTAAGACCGTTACAGGGATTTTCTGGAATACGTTTACACTTAAAATTTGCAAGATTCTACTGAGACTCTCTTCGATTTTGTAAGTCTTATTGAGACACGCGACCATGAGGTATGCGCAGATGGCGATCCAAATTTGGCTATAGACCGCGTTCTCGCTGGTGCCGTAGAACGTCTTGATCCGGAGGTTCTGTTTGATCCACTTGAAGAAGAGTTCGATCTTCCAACGGTTCTTGTAGATGGCTGCAACCTTGAGTGCAGGCAGGGTGAAGTTGTTGGTCAGGAATGTGAGCCGCTTGCCCGTCTCCTCGTCGAAGTAACCGATACGGCGGAGTTTTGCAGGATAGCTTTTCATTCCTTTCGGGCTACTGAGGCGGATGCTCAGGTCGCATCTGAGTCCGGTTGATTTGTCCACCCGGCGCGATTCCCGAACCGAGAATTTCGTATTCTTCTTGCTGCGGATAACGAAGAAGGCACCCGCCTCCGCAATCCGGTGGAGTCGCGAAAAATCGAGGTAGCCGCGATCAAAGACGTAGATGCTCCCAACCTCGAAAAACATCTCGTCAATGAAATGGACATCGTGCAGCGCACCTTCCGTGAGGCTTATGAACACGGGAATCGAGCCGACCAAATCGATCTGCGTGTGCAATTTGATCGCGGACTTCGTCATCTTGAATTTAGCCCACGGAAACATCGACAGGCATAGGTCGATGGTGGAGGAATCGACGGCATAAACGATTTCGTCAAGGCCGAGTCCGTTGGCATCGCCAACGTAGAGCCTCCTCGCTTTTCGGATGAGCACGTGCCCAAGCGCCTCATAGACCCGCCAGTTACGGTGCTCGTTTGCGTAGGCGAGATTGGTTCTCGTGATATTCCCACGGATGCCCATCGCGTGGAGGTGTTCGCTGTTGCGGAGGCAGGCTTCGATGTCGCGCAGACTCTCCCGAAAAGTCAGTTGTGCGAAGAGCATCGAAAGGAAATGATCTCTCGCACTCATCCCGCGACTTGAGCGCGGCATCGGATGCAGATCGACGCACCGATCAAACTGTTTGCGGTAGATCATTTCAGAGACTTGGGCGAAAATCAGACGTCCTTCATTCATGTCGCCAATCTCAATAAGACCGGCGGGTCTGGCGATTCCTGCTCAAATGCGTAACACCCAAATTTTAGCGAAACCCCTTGGATGAGAACAAAAAACGAGATCTAAACGCGCCCTTAACTGGACACTAGTG
>JANRFH010000052.1:92323-145759 GCA_030725745.1 Akkermansiaceae bacterium | reverse complement strand
GCTAGCTTCGCCCCAGAATGACTCCCGAACTTGAAGACCTTTTCGCCTTCCTCTCCTTCCCCAGCGTTTCCACCGATCCCAAGCACAAAGGCGACCTAGAGGACTGCGCCCGCTGGCTCATGCAGAAACTCTCCGGCATGGGACTCCACACCCTCTGCCACGAGACCGAACGCCATCCTATCGTCGTCGCGAAAAACGAACACGACCCCTCGAAGAAAACCGTCCTCATCTACGGCCACTACGATGTCCAGCCCGCCGATCCACTGAACCTCTGGCACTCTCCCCCTTTCGCCCCCGAGATCCGCGACGGAAAAATCTGGGCACGCGGTGCCACTGATAACAAAGGCCAGATGCTCGCTCACATCCTAGGCATCGAGAAAACCCTCGCGGAAAAAGGCGAACTCCCCGTCAACATCATCCTCCTCTTCGAAGGCGAGGAAGAAATCGGCTCGCCCAACCTCGCCCCCTTCCTCAAGCAGCACCTCGACTACCTCAAGTGCGACATCATCGCCATTTCCGATACCGGCATGGTCGCCCCAAACACCGGCACCCTCGGCTACGGCCTCCGCGGCATCGCCTGTGCCGAGGTAAAAATCACCGGCCCCGCCCGCGACCTCCACTCCGGCCTCTTCGGCGGAGCCGTCGCCAACCCCGCCACCGCCGCCGCCCAACTCGTCGCCTCCCTCCATCTCCCGGACGGCACCGTCGCCATCGAAGGCTTCTACGACGACGTCCGCCCCCTCGAAGCATGGGAGCGCGAAATGTGGGCGAAAGTCCCCGGCGTGAAAGACGAGGATTTCCTCAAAGTCACCGGCTCCCCCGCCCTCTTCGGAGAGCCCGGCTACAGCTCCGCCGAGCGCACCTGGGCACGCCCCACCGCAGAGGTCAACGGCATCGGCGGCGGCTACCAAGGCGAAGGCTCAAAAACCGTCCTCCCCGCCGAGGCCTTCGTGAAATTCTCTCTTCGCCTCGTCCCCGACCAAGATCCGCAGACCGTCCTTAAACAACTACAGACCCACCTCGAAAAGCACTGCCCACCCGGCGTGAAACTCGAAGTCGAGCTCGGCCACGACGGCAAACCCTACGCCTGCGATCCTCATTCCGATTTCGGAAAAGCCGCCCAGCGCGCCCTCAAAGCCACCTTCCCCGGCGAGCCCATGCTCATCCGCGAAGGCGGCTCCATCCCCATCGTCCAAGCCTTCCAAGACATCCTCGGAGTCGACACCCTCCTCCTCGGCCTCGCCCTCGCCGACGCCCAGATCCACTCCCCCAACGAAAACTTCCCCATCGCCAACTTCGACGCCGGCATCAAACTCAACCAAGCCCTTCTCGAAGAACTCGCGAAATAGAACGGAGCGCTGGCTTCAGCCGGCGAGTCCCATATTGACTCAGCTAAGATCAGGTATTACCGTAATACCTATGACAACACTCACCTTCAAAGTCCGAGACGAGGAAGCGGAGTCCATCCGCCGCCAAGCAAAAGCCGAAGGCATTACTGTTTCCGAACTTCTCAGACGTAGAGCGATCATCCCGGAAACACGCAAGCCTCCGGAAACGGTGATCTGTGAATACACAGGAGCGAGAATTTTCAAAGGCGACCCAAGCTTTATCCCTCTCACAAATGAGTCAGTGAAAGAGATGCTCGCGGATTTCCCATGAAATTTCTTCTGGACGTCAACACCTTGGTCGCGTGGGGCTGGAAAGACCATCCGCTGCATGTTCGTGCTGCATCATGGATCCGTGACTGTTTAACGGAAAACGAATGCAAAATCTATACCTCTGCGATCCCCGAAACCGGGTTTGTTCGCATCTCGATTCAGAGATCCGGTGGAGCGGTATCTATAGAACTCGCTGTAGACATTCTTTCCACTATGCTTGAGCAACTCGGGAGCCGACACGCCTTCCTCCCCGACGATCTATCCTCGCGCCGAAAATTTCCCGCTTGGTGTAAGAATGCGAAACACACCACCGACTCCCATCTACTCACCCTCGCTCAAAAACACCGACTGAAACTAGCCACCCTCGACACCGGCATCCCCGGTGCCTTCGTCATCCCTTAAAAAATCTTCCTTTTGCGCCCATTCGCGTTCTTTCGCGGTTAAATCACACAATCTCAGCCTTGGCGAACTTAGCGTCTTGGCGGTTCAAACCTCTTCCACTCATGTCAGACACACCGAAACTAGACTTCATCCGAGAAATCATCGCCACCGATCTCTCCTCCGGAAAACACGAGACCACCATCACCCGTTTCCCGCCCGAGCCGAACGGCTACCTCCACCTCGGTCACGCTAAATCCATCTGCCTAAACTTCGGCATCGCCGGCGAGCACCCGGGCGCTAAATGCCATCTCCGCTTCGATGACACCAATCCCGAAAAGGAGGAAACCGAATACGTCAACTCCATCAAAGAAGACGTGAAATGGCTCGGCTTCGACTGGGGCGACGACCTCTACTTCGCAAGCGACTACTTCGAATACTTCCACGATTGCGCCGTGCACCTCATCAAAAACGGTCTCGCCTACGTCGATGAGGAAAGCCCCGAGGAAATCAAGCTCCACCGCGGCAACGTCCAGACACCCGGCACCCCTTCGAAATTCCGCGACCGCTCCGTCGAGGAAAACCTCGAAAAGTTCGCGGAAATGCGCGACGGGAAATTCAAAGAAGGCGAAGCCGTCCTCCGTGCCAAAATCGGCCTGACCTCCTCGAACATGAACATGCGCGATCCCGTCATGTATCGCATCATGCACCGCGAGCACCACAACACTGGCAGCGCATGGTGCATCTACCCCATGTATGACTTCGCCCACCCCCTTGAAGACGCGAAGGAGCACATCACACACTCCCTCTGCACCCTTGAGTTTGAGAACCACCGCCCGCTCTACGACTGGTTCATCAAAAACTGCCCAGTCCCCTCCACCCCGCGCCAGATCGAATTCGCGCGCCTCAGCCTCACCTACACGATCATGTCCAAGCGCAAGCTCCTCCAGCTCGTGCAAGAAGGCCACGTCTCCGGCTGGGACGACCCACGCCTCCCCACCATCTCCGGCATCCGCCGCCGTGGCTACCCCGCCGAGGCCATCCGCCATTTCTGTAAGCACATCGGCATCACAAAATACAACGGCACCACCGACGTCGCCCTCTTGGAGCACGACATCCGCAACCAGCTCAACTCCACCGCACCCCGCCGCATGGCCGTGCTCGATCCGTTGAAAGTCGTCATCGAAAACTTTTCCGATGAACCTACGGCGACCGCCGTAATTCCCAACCACCCGCAGGACGAATCCTTCGGCGAGCGCGAAGTCTCCTTCTCTTCCGAAATTTTCATCGAGCGCGACGATTTCCAGGAAATTCCCGAGAAGAAATACTTCCGCCTCGCCCCGGACAAATACGTCCGCCTCCGTGGCGGCCCCATCATCCAGTGCGTTGGCTTCGAGAAAAACGACGCGGGAGAAATTACCCTCATCCGCACCAAACTCCTTCCAAACACCACCGGCAAAGACTCCCCCGAAGGCGTCGTCTGCAAAGCCGCCATCCATTGGGTCGATGCCGCCACCGCCGCCGATGCCGAAGTCCGCCTCTACGACAGACTCTTCACCGTCGAGGATCCCGATGCCGCCGAAGGTGGTTTCCTGAGCGTCCTCAATCCCGACTCCGTCAAAACCGTCTCCGCGAAAGTCGAAGCCTCGCTCGCCACCGAAGCGGCCGGCTTCGCCTGCCAGTTCGAGCGCATGGGCTACTTCATCGCGGATACAAAAGAACACATCCCCGGCCAAGCCGCCGTCTTCAACCGCACCACCCCGCTCCGCGACTCCTGGGGCAAAGGGAAATAATCGATTAACGGCCATACCGGCGGTTGAAATTCCATGCTTTCCAGCTTGGGGTGGCTATCTAATCTTCAGGCTATGAATAACCTTAAAATCCTATTTTTCCTCCTGGTCCTGTCCGGAGGCATACAGGCCTCGGAGCTACCGGTCACTACAGGGCTTATGCTGGATCTCGATGCCGACAAGGGCGTTGAGACGGAAGATGCCGATAAGGTGAAGGCTTGGCACAATCAGGTGGCGGACGCGGAGGCGGATATTTTCGTGAAACGCGATGAAGGACGAAAGGAGGAAGGCTCCGGAAGGCCGACGCTGCAGAAGAATGTGGCGGAGCTTAATGGACACAGCTCGCTCGATTTCCAACAGCAGGAGCTGGTGAACATGAACGAGGACGCCTTCGACCACCTGATCACCGGAAGCGGATACACCTGGTTCGCGGTGATCTCCGCCGACAAGCAGAAGCCCGGCAAAAAGGATGTGAATTCGTTTTTCGGAAACCTGCGCAACGGCCCCGACTACGAAGGCTTCTGGGGGAACCTGATGGATGACAACCGCGTGTGGATGGGAACTAGAAACGGGATCAAGTTTTGGAAAAAGAAGCCGCCGCTATGGGATGATAAGATGAATCCTCAGGTCGTTTCCAAAGAGCCTCTGGAAGCAGGAAAATACCATCTAATCATGGGGCGAATGGGTGCAGGAACAGAAACGGTCGCGCTTGATCTTTATGTTAATTCCACGGAGCCCGTTGACAGCAAGCAGGTGCCAGTGAACCCCGAGGCAAATCCGTCGAAAATGGCGGTTGGCCAGGAAAGGGATGCGACGAATCATCCCGGGCATGAATCGTTCTGCGGCGAGATCGCGCGGTTCTTGATCTTTGATAGGCCTTTGAGTGATGAAGAACTTGCCGAGATGGCAAAGACTTTGAAAGCTGACTACGGGCTGTAGCCGTATGGTTGTAGAACCAATTTATGAAAAGAAAACTGATTGCCCCCGTCCTTCTCGGTCTTGCGCTGCTGCCATTGACTTCGAGGGCGGCTGAATTCACGCCCGACGAGTCTCCCGTTTACAAAACCATCGGGGAAACCGAGCTAAAACTGCATGTCTTCAAGCCCAAAGATGACAAGGCTGCGGAGAAAAGGCCGGCCATCGTTTTCTTTTTCGGAGGTGGCTGGGCAAGCGGCGATCCAAAGCAGTTTTACCAGCAGGCGGACTTTTTCGCAAAGAAAGGCATCGTCTGCTTTTCGGCGGAATACCGTGTGAAGAGCCGTAACAAGACCACTCCCTTCGAGGCCGTGGAGGATGCAAAATCGGCGATCCGCTGGGTGCGGGCGCATGCCGAAGAGTTCGGGGTGGATCCGGATCGAATCGTCGCCTCTGGTGGCTCGGCAGGTGGCCATATCGCCGGATGCACGGGCGTGATCAAGGGGTTGGATAACGAAAGCGAAGATCTATCGATCAGCTCCGTCCCGAATGCCATGATGCTTTACAACCCAGTTTTGGACACCACTGATAAGGGCTACGGACTCAAGAGCGTGGGGCAGGATCGCATGACTGAGATTTCGCCTACCCACCACGTGCATGAGGGGATTACTCCGACTCTGCTGTTGCACGGCACAAAGGATACCACCGTGCCTTTCGAGAACGCTGAGCGCTTCGCCAAGTTGATGAAAGAAGCAGGCAATCGTTGCGATCTCATCCCGTTTCCCGGAGAGGGGCACGGCTTTTTTAACTCCCCTCTTTTCCGCCCTAAAACCAAGGATACGAAGGTTTACGATAAAGCGATGGAGGATAGCGTCACCTTCCTGCAGTCACTCGGCTATCTCTGAGAATTTCCCCCTAGCTCAGAAAGCCCGGTATTTTTTCGGGGTCGTTTTCAGGTGAAATTTGAAAACGTGGTTCATGTATTCCTGTGAAGTGAAGCCGCTGCGCTCCGCGATGGTGGGGATGGGCATGTCCGTCCCGCTGAGCATCTCACGGGCGAGGCGGAGCTTTTCGCGCAGGATCACATCGCCGACGGTGCGATTCAGATACTCGCGGAAGCGGCGCTGAAGGACGGTGCGGGAAAGACCGGCGGCCTCTGCAACAAGATCCAGACTCGGGCTTTTCGAGGCATTTTCCCGGATATATTTCACCGCAATGATTACCGCCGGATCGTCAATCGCCATGAAGTCGCTCGATTGGCGACGGTGCAGGGTGTTTGAGCCTATCTCCACGACCTGCTCGGGGAGCTTCTTTCCCTGCATGAGCCGACCGAGGGCTTTCGCCGCTTGATAGCCGACGCGCTTGTGATCTGGCATGACGCTGCTGAGGCGGGGGCGACACAGATTGCAGAAAGGCTCGTCATTATCCACGCCGATAACGCTGACATTTTCGGGAATGGAAAGACCGAGCTGATGACAGGCCTCGAAAACGATGGGGCCAAACTGATCGCTGGCGATCATGAGTGATGTCGGGATCTTGAGAGTTAATAGCCACTTTTTCAGTGATTCGAAGGTCTCCCCCGTGACCACGTGATCCGTCGGTCGTTGGTCGATGTGAAAAACGCTCACTGGGTAATTTTTCGAAGAAAGCGTAGCGGAGAATGCCTCTTCGCGCTCGATAGACCACCTCTCCTCTGCCAGACCGATAAAAGCGAAATTCCTGTGCCCGCTTTCCAAGAAATGTCGTGCGACAGAGGTGCCCAGTGCTCGGTCGTCACACTTGAACAAAGGGTAGGACAGTGGTGTCACATTTCCGAGGACATCAACGGTGGGTAGGCCTTTTGCTTGGATCAGTTCGTGAAGCTCCTCGTTCGCGATCCTCGCGATGATGCCATCGCCCTGCCAGTTTCGTATCGCTTCTGGAGCCATGGCACCCAATGGCCCAACATGCAGGAAGATCGACCAGTCCGGGCGCTCGTCGAGATACCTGGAAATACCTGAGAGGATTTCACGCCCCGAGGCGAGGGAGGTCTCAACGAGAATGGCGATACGCTTCATAGCTGGGAATTTTTTGACCTGATTTCTTAATAATGTCGAACCGATTCGACATCTAGAATTTTCCTATCCAGACAAAGGAAGGTCAAACTATGGTTAATTATTGAAATACTTAATGACTCAGTTGCGTTACTCCTGCGTGAAATTCGACGTAAAACTTCCAACCATCGCATTCTCCTTCCTATGCCTCATCGGCATGCCCCTCAACGCGCAGGAAGTAACGTTAGGTGAAATGGAAATCACTTTTTCAGACGCCGCAGGTATTGGAGCAGAAAAAAACGTCATGCGCCGCGATCCCAGCGACATCATCAAAGTCGGTGATCTTTTCTATGTCTGGTATTCCAAGGGAGCCGTCTCGTCTGGGTATGATGCCACCGTTTGGTATGCTACATCAGCGGATGGCCACACGTGGACGGAAAAAGGAATAGCTCTGCCCAAGGGGTCTGCCGGGAAGTGGGATGAGGCTAGTGTCTTCACACCGAACATTCTGGTCGCCGAAGGCAAATATTGGCTCCTTTTCTCGGGCATCTCCAAAAACATGAAAGTGCGACCCGATACAAAGATTGGAATCGCAGCATCGGAATCTCCCGATGGCCCATGGGAACGCGTTGGCGACGAGCCTATTTTGAAAGGAAGCGACAATCCCGAGGACTTTGACAGCCACTTGATCGACGATGCCTGCCTGATCAAACGCGATGGAAAATATTGGCTCTATTACAAAGGTCGCCAACTCGGCAAGAAAGCCTCACAAACACAAATGGGCTTGGCGATCTCAGACAAACCCGAAGGCCCCTATGTGAAACATCCTGATAACCCGGTAATACCCGGCAACCATGAGGTGCTGGTCTGGCCACAGGGCGAGGGCGTGTCGGCACTCATCGGCAAGGTAGGCCCCAAGGAATGGGTGCATTCGCTCGTTTATGCCGAAGACGGTGTGAATTTCAAAAAGACCGATAATTTGAAGCATGTGCCACACGCAGGCGGTGCCTATCGGCCGGAGGCATTTACAGACAGTAGCAAGGGAGAGAGAATCGAGTGGGGTGTCCACATTGGCGGAAAAAAAGGATTTCTTCCCTTCATCGAGCGCTTTGAACTAAGTGAAGAACCATAGCACTTAGCCTCCGAAAAAAAAATTAACCGATCAACATGAAACAGAGAATAACCTCAGCAATCATCCTCTCCTGTGTCGCTGCCTTTGCCGCGATATCGAATCCTGCGAATGCGCAGAACACTCTTTTCTACCATCAACCTGCCACCACCGACATCAATCGAGATGCCACGAAAAGAGCTCCGACCGGAGACAAATTCATCACCGAAGCGCTGCCACTGGGCAACGGCCGCCTTGGGGCGATGTTCTCGGGTGGAGTCGATCGCGAATACCTCGTTTTCAATGACATCACTCTATGGATGAACACCAGCCGCGGGCTCGATGAATCACTACAATCCGGAACACGAACAGGTGGTAGCGAGGCTCTCGAAAAGGTGCGCGAGGCATACCGTGAGGAAAAATTCGGAACCAAGCCGGACAGCGCCGAAAGCGTCGCCACCGAGCATCTCTCATCCAAGCTCAAACTCGGGAACTACGCGCCTCTCGCCGATCTTGAAATCCTAACAGGCCATGATTTCTCAAAGGCAAAAGAATACGTCCGGGCTTTGGACGTTTCTAGCGGAATCGGATCGGTCACTTATGAAATCGGCTCCACGAAATACAAACGCGAGTATTTCTGTAGCCATCCACAGGATGTCTTTGCAGCTAGATACACCTCGGAGGGCGGAGAAATGAACCTCACTCTCGCAGCGAAGACCGCCCATCCCGACCGCAAGATCACATCCGAAGGAAATGAAATCCGCCTCAAAGGCTCCGCAGCCATGGTCAATGATCCAGTGGAATTCCTTCAAACCGTGCGCGTGGATGCGAAAGACGGCAAAGTCGTGGCGAAGGATGATGGCTCACTTGAGATAACCGGCGCGACAGACGTGACGGTCTACGTCGCCAGCTATAATGACTATATGCCCACCTATCCGACCTTTAAAGGGCGAGATTTCGAAGGCGACACCAAGAAGATCATAGAGGCTGCCGTAGCCATGGGATACAATGCGCTGAAGGAAGCTCATGTAGCCGACATCCACGACCTAACAGAACGCTTCGAGCTAAAACTCAATCACGAGTCCTCTGGCCTACCCACCGATGAACTCCTTAAAAAAGGAAGCAGCATCGAACTGGAGAACCTTTACTTCAATTACTCCCGCTACCTCCAGTTCAGTTGCTCACGCGACGCACCGGTTCCTTCCAACTTGCAAGGCCTATGGAATACTAAGCTGAAACCGGCATGGAACTGCGACTACCACACGGACATCAATCTCGCCATGAACTACTGGATGGTGGAAACCGCGAACCTTCCCGAGTCCTTCACTCCTTATGTAGAATTCATGAAAGTCATCGCAGATTCGGGCAAGCACACCGCACGTGGGACCTTCGGAATAGAAAAGGGATGGAGCATGGGACTGAACGGAAACGTCTTTGGTTTCACCGCCCAGAACGAGCACGGTCGCCGTACCCAGCAAGCAGGTCATTGGCTAACGCAACACCTCTTCGAGCACTATGCCTTCGGCGCTGATGAGAAATATCTCGAAGAAGTCTATCCAATCATGAAAGGCGCGGCCGAGTTTTTCGTAGAATTCCTCGCCCCCTACAAGGACGGCTCACTCGTCGTTTTTCCCACTTGGTCACCGGAGAATTTTTTCCTAACCAAGCAACACGGAAAACTGAATAAACAAACTTGGGCAGCTTCTTGGGATCAGCAAATGGTGCTCAACCTCTTCACAGATTGCATCGAGTCCTCAGTCATCTTGGATCGTGATCCTGAATTCAGAAAAACACTCATGGAAATAATTCCGAGACTCTGCCCGCAGCGCATCGGCCAGCACGGCCAAGTGCAGGAGTGGGCGGAGGACTGGGATGAACCCAACAACACACACCGCCACATCTCCCACCTCATGGCTCTTCATCCTGGACGCGATTTCTCACCGCTTACCACGCCAAAGCTCTCGGCTGCCGCCCTCGTAACCATGAAGCACCGCGGTGATGTCTCCACCGGATGGAGCACAGGCTGGAAAACAAACTTCTGGGCGCGCCTTCACAATGGCGACAAAGCCCATCAGTTCGTAAAATTTCTCACTGCGAAACGCGCTTACATTAACCTCTTCGACTTCCACCCGCCCTTCCAGATCGATGGTAACTTCGGTGGTGTCTCTGGCATCTGCGAGATGCTTCTGCAAAGCCATCTCCGCAGCGTAAATCAGGATGCAAAGACGATCCAAGAAGCGGCTTACGTCGCCTACCAAGAAGACCCCGAGCGCCCGAATGTCTTCCTCCCGGTTGCACCTCCCGAGGAACTCATAGGTGCGCCATATATCCTTCACATCCTCCCCGCGCTGCCTTCCGAATGGAAAGATGGCTCGATCAAAGGCCTGCGTGCACGCGGAGGCTGCGAAGTAGATATCGAGTGGAAAGGCGGCAAACTCGTCAAAGCTACGATACGCGCTCAGAAGGATACCAAATTCCGTGTGTATAACGATGGCCAGCTCAGCGAGCAGATTTCCCTGAAAAAAGGAGAATCCAAAGAAATACAATAAGCATTTCCGCTCGTGCGCTGACACCCGTCGGCGCGCGATACACCGCCATCCACCGCGCGCCACAGATGCGACTGCACCCTCGGCCTCGGTAGATTTCACATAAGCGCAACAGCTAGTGCCAGAACCATCAGTGCAGCACCAGCCAGTTGCCTTCCTCCAATACCGGAGCGCCCGCGATTCATGATCGCCCATACGATGAACACCGCCATCACTCCGCGCGTTGAGTAGGCGATATTACTCAGCGTCGGCTCACCGAAAATGCTGAAGGCCATGTTCACCACCAGCGCCTGCATTCCCATCAATAAACCAGCGCCAAGAACGGGCAGAGCGGTGCTCCTTTCGGATATGACCCGTTTCACCTGTTCCCATCGCGGGATCAGCATGAACACCGAGACCACCCCGGCAGTCCCCATCATGATGATGAGCCAGCGTGCCGCTCCGGTCTCTCTGCTCTTCCACCCCACCATAAAATCCGCAAACGCAAAAAATACGCAGGCTCCGAGAGTCAGCCAAAGCGTCACGCGGTTCGCCTTCCACCTTTCCGCAGTCGCGCCGGTCACGAGATACACCGCCGCAGCTGCCAGCAGCGCACCAGCGATCAGACCTATTCCCGCCTTTTCCAAACCCACCGATGCCGAAAGAACCGCCACCATCAGCACCTTTGAGCCCATCGCAGAGGAATTAACAACCAGATCCCCGTTCCTCACCGCCTGCACGGCGAACCACTGACCTCCAAAAAAACACAAGCCGCTGATAACCGCCAGCACATCCATAAAACTGAACTCAGCCGAAAAATCAGGCCGTAGATAGACGGAAAAAATCGCCAATGTCATCAGATTTGCAAATCCAAGTATCACCGTCGGCCTCACTCCGAGCTTCGTCGCGCGCTGCACTAGCAGCCCGAGCAATGGATGTAGAACCGCCCCAAAAAGGGGTAGTCCGATAGCTCCCGACCATGCATCCATACAATTTCGCTATTCTCCCGAGCCCGCCCGGTCAACCTCAACCCGCCCAATCTCGTTGAGCAGCACTTCCCTCATTTTCCAAAAATCTACCGCTCCCAATCCGTTGCCCATCAGCGCGAAGGTGAATTCCTTCTCGCCCCGTTTCACAAAACCCACCTCCGTCCTCACCCTGGACATTGCGCCCCGCTTCGCCCTCAACGAGTCATTCCCAGGCAGGCTTTTCAAATACCTTTCCCCGTAAGCCGAATTCCGCGCCAGAAAATTCACCCGCGCCAGATCCACCGGACGTATCATCGTCGCCCGCGCCAACCCACTGCCATCGATCACCCGCAGCCCCTTGAAGGAAACTCCCATTTCTTCCCAATACTCTTTCAGCACCAACTCCGGCTCTATTTCTGCCTTTACCCCCATCATGAGGAAAAGGCACTGAGCCTCCAGATTATCGCTCACCTTCTGCATGTGATCCACAATCACCGGCAACTCCGCCGACTCATGCCGAACTAATAGAGATTCTGCTAGATTACTGACGATATCATTAGAAAAAACCACCCCTCTCTTCTCCAGCTCCTTCTTCAAAAACTCCCGCGCATACCTCGGAGGATCAGGCAGCGCCGCCCGCACCCTAAAACCTTTCGCACCCATGGGCACCGTCCCACGAGCACGAATCCAAGGAAGTTTCGGCACAGAATAAACCATCACTCTATCCCCGCTCCCCGCAGGCCCCGTCGTCACCTCCATCTCCCACTTGATACCTTCATACATATCCGGCTCAGTCCGCAGCCAGTTCGCAGTATCACCCACTTTCTCCCCACCATCGAACACCAGCGTCAGCACATTGTGCCCCACGTTCAGGCCAAAGGCTCCTGCTCCATACGCATTCCCTATGTCACCCCACACCCAGTGATCACTCACCGAATCATTTGGAAAAAAAACCTCATCCACCCGCAGCGTTCCCATCACCTGCTTCAACCCCTTCTTCACCGCTTCTTCCGCCATCGCGACAAGATCTTCCTCCCTCAAAGTAGGATCCCCACCGCCCTTCAAAACCAGATCCCCCGCGACAACACCTTACACGGAAATTTCACTGCCCGCCATCAACCGCGTCTCAAACCGAAAATCCTCCCCAAGGAATCCTAAAGCCGCTCCAGCCGTCAGCGTCTTCATTACCGAAGCCGGACAAAGCGCCGTCTCTGCAAGCGGCGATCCATACACCAACTCGCCCTTTTCATCCAACACACAGAATCCCACCAGAGCCCCGCCTAGCTCCTCCGCTGCCACCCATTTCTCAAAAATATCCTCCATCGACCCTCTCTCACTCGCCACAACCACATCCGTTTCACCCCACACACAACACCCACCCATCACAATCCCGGAAAACAAAACCCTACCAATCATCCCCGCATAAATACCCCATCCTCCCAACTCCGGCAAGACCTCCCCAAATCCAAGTCCAGAGATTCATCATTGCCCAACACAAGTCTTCCACAGATCACTTGGCAGCCACCATTTCTTCCTCCACGCTCCCCCCATGAAAAAAGACATCGAACGCGTCCTCGTAGACGAAGCCGTCATCCAAAAGCGCCTCGACTCCATGGCGAAACAGATCGAGGAGGAATTCCCCGCCGGCCCCATCGTCGTCATCATCCTCTTGAAAGGCGCCCTCGTCTTCGCAGCGGATCTCCTACGCCGCATACCTCGCGAACTCTCCATCGAATGCCTCAATGTCGCCAGCTATCACGGTGGTCTCGAAAGCTCCGGTAAAGTCGATTTCCTTGACCGCCATTTCCCCGAGGTAAAAGGAAAACACATTCTCCTTCTCGATGATATCCTCGACACCGGTCGCACCCTCGTCGCAGTAGCCGAGCGGCTCACCGAGGAAGGAGCCGCCGCAGTCCACACTGGCGTCCTCCTCGCAAAGGACAAGAAACGCGCCGAAGAAGTCAGCGCCGATTACGTAGGCTTCGAGATCAACGACGAATTTGTCGTCGGCTATGGCCTCGATTACAAAGGAAAATACCGCAACCTCCCCTACGTCGGCGTCTTGAAACTCAGTGCTGCGAACTAGCTCTTCACATCAAGCAAGTTCTCTTCATCTGTACTGCTCTTCTCCGTTTCGATCTGATCTTCAATCGTCCGATCCGGTGAAATATCATCCAGTTCGCTGTCTTCAACGCTTACCTGCTTGATCTTACGTGGAGGATTTTCAGACGGCGGTTCCTCCTGTTTATCTCCTGCAGTGATCGCAGTATTTCCGCGAAGATGCACACGGTAGATCGGCTCCGGCATCTCAATGCCCGCCTCATCGTAGGTCACTTTCACGATCCTTATCGTTTCGCTGCGTGTTTTCAGGAAATCGCTCTCACGCTGATCCACCCAGCCGAAAAAACGGAGGATCACGGCACTATCGCCAAGAGTGTCCACCGTCACCGAAGGCTTGGGATCTTTCAGAACACCGGGGCTCAGCTTCATCGCCTCCAACCCCACTCTCCGAGCTTCATTCAGCTCGAGATCTACCGAAACCCCCACCGAGAATTCAAAACGCCTCCTCGGATTACGCGTGTAGTTGAGCAACTCGGAATTCATCACCATCCCGTTCGGGATGCGCAGATGATTCCCTTCCGGCGTGATCAGCACGGTGTCCCTAGCTGTCAGCATTGCCACAGTCCCGATCCGACCGTTCAGCTCCACTGCATCACCAATCTCGAACGGATTCTGCGCACTTAGCAAAATACCACCGAGGTAGTTTTCGGCGATATTCCGAAACGCGAAACCAATCGCGAGACCCGCCAAACCAGCCGCTCCTAGAAGCGCTCCTACCACTGCGGTGGCATCAAGAATTTCCAGAGCGACACAAAGCCCAAACCAATCACTACAATTCTTACGATCCTGCGCAGCAATAGCCGCGTCAGAGAAGATACATTGAACCTCTCAAACCAGCCCACACGCCGATGCAGGAAGTTCGCCAACAGGATCGAAATCACCACCACCACAAAAGCGATGCCGATCAAAGGCAACTTCGTGACAAAAGAGGTGCGCAGTGTCCTGAGTTTTTTCAGTGCAGGTGTGAGCTGTGCATCCACTGCAGTCACCACCGCAATGCGGTCGACAGTAAAAATCACACCGTCCGTGCGCCGCGCCAGAGCAAGTGCGCTTTCTTTTGATTCTTCATCCGGCACATTCCCACTCAGCCGCACAACGCCAGAAGTCACCTCGCATGTGACATCCTCCAGTTCCTTCACCTCGCTAAAAATACCGTTGAGTCGCTCTTTGATTGCATCATCCGAAGTAACATCCACGACTTCCACCACCGCATCCGTCGCCTTGATCTCCTCCTCCTGGGCGGAAATCATCAACGTAAAAACACCCAAGCAAGCGAATAGAAGCAACAGCAGTCTCATAACGCCTCCACCCTATCCATACCTTCCCCGCATCAGAAACGATTTTCCAGCCACAGAGGAAATCCGGACAAAAAAATCCGCAATCCATTCGGAATTGCGGACACAAAGGTAAGGTGGTCGGGACGGCCAGATTCGAACTGACGACATCCTGCTCCCAAAGCAGGCGCTCTACCAGGCTGAGCTACGTCCCGAGTGGTTGGGGGCGGGAAATTGATCCAACCCGCCCGACAGCGCAAGTCAATTTTGGAACTTTCAACTCTCAAGATTCAACTCTCAAAAAATCCACACAATCGAAGCTCCGCGTCCCCTCTCGCGACCTCTGCGGCTCTGCGTTGAAAATCCTCAGAACTCTCCCTTGAAAGAACACCTCGCCGTAGGCGTCTCAAAGATCACGATTTCAGCCAGTCCGGGGAGTTGCGGGGCGAGTTTTTTCCAGAACCACCCAGCCATGATCTCGATGGTCGGGCTCTCCAGACCTTCGATGTCGTTGAGATATGCGTGATCGAGCATTTCCAGAAGCGGATTCATCGCATTGGAAATCAGCTTGTGATCGTAGATCCAGCCGATTTTCTCGTCCACCTCGCCCTCGATATGGATCTCCACCTTGAAGCTGTGCCCATGCATCTGGCGGCATTTGTGCCCATCAGGCAGGCTCGGCAGCGTATGCGCCGCCTCGAAGCGGAAGTCTTTGGTCAGTCTGGCTCTCATGTGCGGCTAGAATCTACTCTGCTTTCGTCACAGAAAGAAACCCAAAGCTGTAGCTAAGAAATTTGATGGAATCCCCAGCATCTCCCCGTAGATTTCTTTTGTGACTCTGAAGCAACCCATCATCGCCCTCTCCGCTACCGCCCTTCTTTTCTGCTCCTGCAAGGAAACACCATCTGTCGATACATCCGCTGGATTGGAGAAAAAGGACGGCATGGTGAAAATCTCTGGCGGCTCGACCACCGTTGGCACAGAGGGTGTTTTCGAGACCCCTTACGGCACCAAGAGATTTCCCGAAGAGACACCGCAGATGAAGATCGAGGTCAAGGGCTTCTGGATAGATGAAACGGAAGTCACCAATGCCCAGTTCCGCAAGTTCGTGGAAGAAACCGGTTATGTCACCTTCGCGGAGCAGGAGGCAGATATTTCCACCATGCCTCCAGAAGCCTTAGAATGTCTCCCAGAGCCGCCTTTCAAAAATGGCGCGATCATTTTCAACAAACCCGAGCACTTCGAAGGCAACATCGAAGATCCCGGTGCCTACATCCAGTGGTGGAAATGGGATACCGAAGCGAGTTGGAAACATCCCGAAGGAGCAAACTCCGACCTCACCGGCAAAGACAATTACCCCGTCTCATGCGTCAATCACGACGATGCCGCCGCCTACGCGAAATGGGCGGGCAAGCGTCTCCCCACCGAAGCTGAATGGGAGTATGCAGCGCGCGGCGGTCTCGAGAACAAAATGTATACTTGGGGCGACGAGCTGAAACCCGGCGATAAATGGATGGCCAACACTTACCACGGCACCTTCCCCACTGATGACACTGCAGAAGACGGCTTCGCTGGCCCATCCCCAGTAAAATCCTTCCCGCCAAACGGCTACGGCCTCTACGACATGGCCGGGAACGTCTGGGAAATCTGCTCCGAATACTACGATCCAGAATACCGCAGCACCTGCGAAAACTGCGACCCGAAAGGCCCCGAAACTTGGGTAAACCGCAACGATGGCCGCAAAGGAACTGGAGCACCAAACTACATGACCAAAGGAGGATCCTTTCTCTGCCACATCTCCTACTGCATGCGATACCGCCCCGGCGCACGCCACTCCCTCGAGAATGACTCACCCACCGTCCACACCGGCTTCCGCTGCGTAAAAGACCTGTAGCCAAACGGAACGCGGGCTTCAGCCCGCCTTCGAGCCCCAGCGAGAAGCACAAAAACCCCCGCGACAGCGCACTCTCACTTCCCCATCAGCGCCGCCACATGCTTCGCCAGCATATCGGCCTCCAGATTCACCGCATCCCCCACCTTCGCATCCCGCAGGTTCGTATGAGAAAAAGTATGCGGAGTGATCCAGAACACCGCCGAACCCTCTTTCAGCTCCGCAATGGTCAGCGAAATCCCATCAATCGCTATCGACCCTTTGCCCACGCACAGCTTGTGGATCTCTGGTGGCAGGGAAACCTCCACCACATGATCCTGACCGTTTTCCTCTAGAGAAACGATCGCTCCCACCGCATCCACGTGCCCCTGCACGAAATGTCCGCCGAGCCTGTCGCCCACTCGCAGCGCCCTTTCCAGATTCACCACGCTCTCCGCTGATAGTTCACCCAGCGAAGTCACCCGCAAGGTCTGCGCGAGAACATCGAACTTCACCGCACTCTCCGAAAGCCCGGCCACCGTCAGGCAGCAACCGTTCACCGCCACGGAATCCCCGAGCGCAAGTTCACCGACGAACGGGATGGAAATCTCCAGCCGTCCCTGCTCCCCCATCGCTTCCAAAGAAACAATCTCTCCCAAAGCCTCTACAAGTCCGGTAAACATAAGAATGTTCACAAGCTTTCATACCCAGCCTCAAACATCAACCGTCCATATCCGGACAGAGTGGGATTGACTCCGTTTCCCTACGTCTCTGCGGGGTGCGCTGCGCGGATGGAATGTTTTTCTCGCTGAGGCTCGATGGGCAGTCAAACCCGTTGCTCTGCAATGGGTCTTCCCCCAACTAAACGCCATCACCCCAACCCGGAAATACCGGGCTGGGGTGATGGCGGACAGAGTGGGATTCGAACCCACGGTAGGTTTAACCCTACGCTCGATTTCGAATCGAGTGCCTTAGACCGGGCTCAGCCATCTGTCCTATTGCGGGAGCGCGAAAATTGTCCGATGCGGGCGGGCTTGTAAAGCGAACAATCGCCTACAATTGCTCCAGCAGCTGTTTGTGGATGCCTCCGAAGCCGCCGTTGGAGAGCACGGCCACGACATCGCCGGGCTTCGCCTCACTTTTCACCTGGGCGATGATCGCCGCATTGTCCGCGAGGTAATAAGCCTTGCCGCCTCCCTTTTCGATGTCCGCCGAGAGCCTCACCGGATCGAGCCTGTCGTTTTCCGGGATCTTGTGGAGATCGGGGATGGCCGCCACCACAGCAAAGTCCGCTCCGGCCAGCGCATCTGCCAACTCTTGTTGAAAAACGGCGCGACGCGTGGTGTTCGAGCGCGGCTCGAAAAGCACCCACAGGCGCGAATCTGGATATTTCTGCCGGATGCTCTTGATCGCGAGGCCGATGGCTGTTGGGTGGTGGGCGAAATCGTCGATGACCTTGATGCCGTTTTTCTCGCCTTTCAGCTCCTGCCTGCGGGCGATTCCCTCGAAGGCGAGCAGGCCTTCGCGGATGACCTTAGGATCGATTTTCGCAAAGACCGCCGCTGCCACTGCCATCGCAGCATTGCGTATATTAAATTCACCGGTCATCGGGATAGTGTATGCCTCACCGGCTAGGGTGAATGAACTACTAGACTGATCGTATTTCACATCCGTGATGCGCAGTGTATTTCCCTCACCCATGCCGACAGTTGTCACCGGGCAGGGAGCTTTCTCTACGACATCGAGGCAGTTTTTTTCATCACCGTTCACATAGGCCATGCCGTTGCGCGGCACGACGTTGATCAGGCGCTTGAAGCTCAGCTTGATCTCCTCCACGGAGGAATAGATGTCCGCGTGGTCGAATTCGATGTTGTTCACCACCACGCACTCCGGCAGGTAGTGGAGGAATTTCGAACGCTTGTCGAAGAAGGCGGTGTCGTATTCGTCGCCCTCGAGAACATTGAATTCCGAGTCCGGAAATTTTGCGCCGCAGCCGAGGTTTTTTGGCAGCCCGCCGATCATGAAGCCGGGATCGCGACCCGCATGGGTGAAGAGCCACGCGAGGATCGAGGAGGTCGTTGTCTTGCCGTGCGTTCCACTGACCACGAAATTCCGTTTCCCACGTAAGAAATGATCCTTCATCACCTCTGGGAGCGAATGATAGAGCAGCTTCCTATCGAGCGCCGCCTCCGCCTCCGGATTACCGCGCGAAATCGCATTGCCGATCACCACTACATCGGTGCCTTCGGGGATATTCTCCTCGCGGTAGCCCTCGCCGATTTCGATGCCCTCGCCGCGCAGGAAATCCGACATCGGCGGGTAAACGTTCGCATCGCTCCCGGTGACCGTGAAACCGCGCCTTTTCATCGCTGCAGCCACCGCGCCCATGGCCGTCCCGCAGATCCCCGTGAAGTGAAAGTGAGTCTTTTCTGACATGAAGGGACGAGGCTAGGCGGCGATCCGAACTTTGCCAACAGGGAATAAATCCCATTGAGGGCTACCTCATTTTGAAGAAGGAACCGCTAATCCACGCCAATAAGCGCAAATTTCAGAGAATCCATCGGACAAAGCCCAATCATCTTCCGATTTCCTGAGCATCCCCTCTCTTCAGACTCTTCCTTGGCGATCTTGGCGACTTGGCGGTTCAAATTCCTTCCCTCGATTTACAGCAATTGCCGGAATCAGAAGGTCGGCGCGGCCACCGTAGTCGCATCCAGCTCGTCGGTGCGCCGGCGCAGGATGCGGTCGGCCGTTTCCGTGACCATCTCCTTGAGCAGCAGCCAGAGGTGCGAGCCCTCACGGTAATCCGCAGGGGCGATGTGTTTCACCCGCCCCGCATGGGTGGAGAGCTGGAAGCACTTGCGGAAGGACTTCCCGCTCTTGTCTTCCGGATTATATACCGCGATGCCGTGCCCGCCGTTTCTCATCACCACGGTGAAGCAGGGCACATCCGTTGGCCCGTCGCCGACATAGACCATGTTCTCAAACGGAATGGGGCGTTGCTCCGCCGGCATGTGGTCGTTCACATCCTGATCGTAGCGCAGCATGCCTTTGTTGATGCGGAAAAGGTATTGCGTCTTCGTCGTGTGTGAGATCACCCGCTTCGGGAAACTGATCAGGCCTTCCGCATCCTCGCCGAATTCGCAGCCGAACATTTCCTTCACGTAAGGCTTGAGCCGCGAGCCTTCCAGCAGCGCTTTAAGCCCCGAGGAAATAATATAGTGCTCCACCTTGATGCCCGCCAGCTCATGCTCCGGGCGCAGCGCCGCTTTTGGGAGCGATTCGAATAGCTCCGGCAGCCCGGGGAAAAATGACAAGCCCGCGCCGAGATCCGAAAGCATCTGGTTCGTCACGCGATCCATGCCGAGGTAATCCAGCAGACACTTCATATACGCCAGCTCGCCGTCCCACCGCTGCTCTTCCACCAGTCCGTTGCACTTTTTCCAGAACTGTTCCGGATCGATCCCGAACTTGGGAAACAGGACGTCATCCTGCATGTATTTCGAGCTCAGGGTCTGGTCGTAATCATAAACCAGGGCGATTGTATTCTGGGTGGCAGCCATTTTTGATGTCGTTTCGGCGGCAAACTATCACAAAGCCCCCGCGCCGGATGCATTTTTTTCCAAAAAGACCGCACTGCCGCATTGACAAGCCTCCCGCTGTCACTAAAGTCCCGCCCCCGCGCATCTACGCGCAGAACCATTTTAACCAAGATCCGCCATGAGCTTCCGCACCTACCAGCCCACGAAACGCACCCGTAAACAACAGCACGGTTTCCGCGCACGCATGGCCACGAAAGCAGGTCGCGATTGCATCAAACGCCGCCGCCAAAAGGGTCGTAAGCGCCTCATTCCTAAGGGCGCAGAGCTTCACTTCAAGCGCCACATCACCCAGCACGGGCGCTGATGGAACGCGGACTTCAGTCCGCAGCATAGGGCTTCAGAGGGCTTCCCCGCATGAAACTCCCCCGCTCCAGCAGTATCAACCAAGCAGAGGACTTCCTCCGCATCAGAAAAACCGGCCACGCGAAAGCAGGCCGGTTTGTTATTGTCAGCACCTTGGCAGATCCCGCTCTCGGCACCATCCGCGCAGCCTTCATCACCAGCAAGCGCGCCGCGAAGAAAGCCCACGATCGCAATCACATCCGCCGCCGCCTCCGCACCTATTTGCAGGCACACGCCCCGAAATTTGCAGATTCCAGCCGCTTCATCGTCACCATCGCCCGCCCCGAAGCAAAAAACGCCTCGAATGCCGAACTAGAGGCCGATTGGGTGAAACAATGCCGCCGCCTCGGCCTCTTTGCGTGAAATTACAAACATCACTACGCAAGCTCCCCGTCCTCCCATCTTCCTCCTTCCCTCCACATAGAAAAAAAGCCCAACCACAGATTTAGAGCCAGAACCGAAAGGTCAGACATCTGGCGGTGTAGGGCTACATTTTACAAGGAGGGTAGGAGGAAGATGGGAGGAGAAGGAGAAGACGGGCTGGAAGAATATTTTCAAATACCTGATGAGGGTTCTCTGGCTTGTTCGAACCACTCTTCGCAATAGCAGCATTCTTGGCCATTGACCGTCGCGCCGCCAGCACCTAAGCAGCCCTCCCCGATTCGCATTCCTGCGCTTCGCAACCAAATCATTTTCCCTACCTATGTACGACCGTAAGACCTGGATCGTCCTAGCACTCTGCGGAGTGCTTATCTCGCTCAACATCCACTTCGCCTCGAAGAACCCACCTCCCACAAAGGAGAACAAGGAATCCATCGAAGAGGTCTCCGGAGAAAATGAATCCGCCGATACCGCTGGCCTCACCGTTGAGACACCACCCCCGCCGACCAATGAGGAACTCATCCTCCTAGAAAACGACGAAGTCGCCTTCACCCTCTCCACCATCGGTGGCGGCATCAAATACGCTGAGCTCAAGAAACAGAAAAACGTCGGAAAATCAGACCTCGTCCGAATCAACCGTTACGGCTCAGGCCCCATCGGCGGCCTTGTTGATTCCCAGAAGAACCAAGAGAACTCCTCCTATGCCTACAAGGCAGATCAATCCGAGCCCGGTAAAACCGCCGTCTTTATCGCAAAGCTGCCCACAGGCATCATCGTAAAGAAAACCTACTCCCTAGAGGTGCGCGACATCCCCGGAAAATCCTATTTCCTCAATCTCTCCATCTCCCTCCAGAACACCGGCGACGCAGAGTTCGACCTCTCACAATACGGCCTCTACCTCGGCACAGCCGCACCACTCCACGAGAAAGAACGCCCCACCTACACCGGCTTCTTCTGGCACAAGGATGGTACAATGCATTTCGAAACCTGCACCACATTCACAGGTGGATGGTTCTCTTCAGAAAAATCCATCATCACCAGCGAGCCCGGCGATATCATCGAGTACGCAGGCGTCACCGACCAGTTCTTCACCACCGTCATCCGCCCACAAAAAGCCGCCGACACCCCAGTCTGGGGCAAGCCGCAGAAAGTCCGCCTTAGCGAAGAAGGAAAAACCCTCCCCGCCGTCCGCGCCGCCATCTCCTTTCCATCCGTTTCCCTCGCCCCAGGTGCACCCGTCACCTTCAAATACAGCATCTTCACCGGCCCCAAGGCAAACACCATGCTGCGCAAGCTCGATAACGCCGATGGCACCGGCGATGGCTGGGGCGACATGATGCAATACGGCTTCTTCAGCCCAGTCTCCCGTTTTCTCAACTTCGTCCTCAACCACCTCCACGACGGGCTTGCTAAGATCTCCTCCCACGAGTCATGGGGACTCTCCATCATCTGCCTCACACTCATCGTCCGCATCTGCATCTGGCCGCTCCATGCGAAGTCGACCCACTCGATGAAGCGCATGTCCAAGCTCCAGCCGAAGATGAAGGAGCTGAAGGAAAAATACGCCGACGATCCTAACAAGCTCAACACCGAGATGATGGGGCTTTATCGCAAATACGGCATCAACCCCCTCGGCGGCTGCCTCCCCATGCTCATCCAGATCCCGATCTTCTTCGGTTTCTTTAAAATGCTCGATTACGCCGTGGAGCTGCGTAACCAGCCCTTCCTCTGGGTCGATGACCTTTCCCAGCCGGACACCGTCGCCGCCATCGCCGGCATCCCCATCAACCTCCTCCCCATCGTCATGGCCGCCACCAGCGCCATCCAGATGGCCATGATGCCCAAGACCGGAGACAAAATGCAGCAGCGCATCATGATGTTCATGCCGCTGATGTTCTTCTTCTTCTGCTACAACTACGCCTCCGCACTCGCCCTCTACTGGACGACGCAGAACATCTTCTCCATCGGCCAAACTTACCTGATGAACAAGATCCCCGAGCCAGAGCTAGTCGCCCGCAAAGACGGCGGCAAGAAATCATGGGTTCAGCGCATGGCTGAGAAACAAGCAGAGATGCAAAAGCTCAAGCAAACTGGCAACATGCGCGATGTCACCCCAGACAAGCCCAAGAAAAAGGGACCGCCCCGCACCGGTGGCCGCTGATCCTCCCTTCGCGGGAAATCAGCAAGGAGCTTCGTCTCTATAGCCGCCGCTCCTTGTGGCCTTTGGCTCAGTTCGTTTCCAAGGAAAACCCCATGACAGCCAACATATCCGCTGCATCTTGGCGGTGATGAAACGTCTGCTATTTCTCCTCCTCGGCATCCTGCCCTCCTGCGCCTATCTGCCGCGCCCCGCTCATGTGCCGGTGAAAACCCTTTCCGCAGGGAATCCCGCAGGCAAGGAGCTCGTCGTCTTCTTACCTGGCCGGTGGAGCTTGGTGGGCGAGTTTAAGAAAGAAGGCCTGTTCCAGATCGCTGAGGAAAAATGGCCGGAAGCCCGCCTCGTTGCTCCCGATCTGCACCTGGGCTACTACCAGAGCCAAGCCGCCAGCCAACGTCTGCACGAGGACATCATTCTCCCCGCAAAAGCCTCCGGCGTGGAGACCATCCGGCTCGTCGGCGTGTCCATGGGCGGCCTCGGGGCACTCATCTACGATCTCGAGCATCCGGGTGAGATCGATGAGATCTATCTGCTCGCTCCTTTTCTGGGAGAGGAGGAAGCCATCGCGGAAATCGAGGCCGCCGGCAGCCTGCGGAAATGGAAGCCGGGAACGATTGAAGAAAAAGATTTCAGCCGCCGCCTGTGGGTGGGGCTCAGGGAAAAATGGCTCGAAAAGGGAGACCGTCCCACCCTTTACCTCGGCTGTGGAACGGAAGATCGCCTAGCCCCCTCCAGCCGTTTGCTTGCGCAGGAGTTCCTTTCCGAAGGCGACACCACATGGCTGCCCGGCGGGCACGATTGGCCGGTGTGGCGGAAACTCTTCGCCGAGATGACGGCAAAGTATTGATCAAGCCTGCCTCGGCGTCGTCTGGTCGATGTAGGAGATGATGGTGGGGATGGCCTCGCCCAAAACCCTCGCCACATCTTCGTAAGCCTTTTTCCCCATCCCGATGGGATCCGGGACATCGGCACTGAGACCCCTGCCATCGATGTTCGCAAACTCACAGACGAGGTAGTATTTATCAGAAAACTCGGGGAAATGCTCCTCCAGCAGACGGAGGTGACCGCTTGTCATGGTGAAGACATGCGTGGCCTCAGAGAGGAGCTTCTCGGTGACGGCACTGCTCTTAAAATTTTCCAAAGGCGCACCAGATAGATCACAGATCTCCGCTGTCTCCCGGCTCGCAGATGACCCACGTGCAGCCGCCACGCCCGCCGAGCCGACGGAATATTCCTTACGCCCCGCCACCGCCTTGCGGAAGAGAGCCTCTGCCATGGGGCTGCGGCAGGTATTGCCAGTGCAGACAAAGAGAACGCGTTTCGTAGCAGTCATATCCGCAGGCACCTTGCCCACGGCCCTGCCCAGCGTCAAACCAAAGCGCGGGGGTGTGAATCATGGAGGCTGGATGTTTGCCAGCAGGCATGGGAGAGTCGCGGCTATGTTCTCAGAAACCGAAGGAAGCCGCAAAGCGATCGGCGATATCCATGTATTCTTCCACGAAGGCCTCTACCACCTCTTCCACCTCGTCCTGCCCAACCACGACTTCATCGCCCATGCAGTGAGCACGGATGCAATCCACTGGCGGCGCGTGAGCAATGCCATCTTCCTCGGCGATCCCGGTGACTGGGATGACCTGATGCTGTGGACGATGCACGTGACTCCGGATCCGCATAAACCCGGCTCGTGGCGCATGTTTTACACCGGGCTCTCCCGCCGCGAGCGCGGACTCTACCAGCGAGTGGGTCTTGCCGTGAGCGATGATCTCTACGTTTGGAAAAAACATTCCGTGCACTGGCAGGACGGGCGCGGCCCCAAAGATCCCGAGCTGGTGCTGGAGGCGCGGAAAAAATCCGCACGCAATGAATCCAGCGAGATCACCTCCACGATCGACGAGGAAAGCTGCTACCCGATCTCGCCCGCACCGGAGCATTACGAATCGAGCCTAGAGGAGGGGCGGCACTTCGTGAGCTTCCGCGATCCGTTTTTCTACGAGGAAGACGGGCGAGGCATCCTGCTGGTGGCGGCGAGGGTGAAGGACGGCCCCATCGTGCGGCGCGGCTGTGTGGCGCAATACGTGGAGACGCGCCCGAACCATTTCGAGGCAGAGCCGGCCATCCTCCACCCGGGGCTGTATGATGATGTGGAGGTGCCGAATATCGTCGTGATCGGTGAAAGTCGTTACCTGATCGGCAGCATGCGCGAGGACGCGAAAATCCGCTACTGGCACGCGGACTCGGAGTGCGCGGAATGGCGCAGCTATCACGACAATGTGCTCATGCCGCAGGGCAACTACGCGGGCCGTGTCTGCGAGGATGAAAACGGCTGGATGCTGTGGTGCTTCTACGCGATGAACCAAGCGGATCGCACTGCGAACAACCTCATGCCGCCACCCAAGCGCCTCTGCCAAGCGGACGATGGCATCCTTTATCTGAAAACCTTCGAGGGCTTTGCGGAATGGATTGAGCCGGAGGTGGACTTCGGAGAGCCATCGCTGCTACTCAAGGAAAACCACTGCCACGAGGTCAAGGAGATCGAAGGCGGCTGGCATCTGGAAAGCAATTTCAACTACCAGGCCTTCATCCTCTACGGGGAGCTCTCGGACTTCCGGCTGGACTGCCATCTGGCGGTCAATGGCAAGGGCAAGTGCGGCTTCGTCTTCCGCCTCGATGAGGAAAGCCACGATGGCTACTACCTCTCGCTCGATCTGCTTAAAGGCATGGCGCAGCTGCGCTCCTGGGGCACGGCCACTGAACTGGACGGCGAGTACATGATGCGCTTCAAGACGCTCCAGTCCGGTAACTGGATCGCGCGCGGTGATTGCGGGGAAGACATTTCCCTAATGGCCTTCGGCAGCTACATTGAGCTCTCCGTAGGCGGCCGCATCATCCTCTCGCTGGCGGATCTCGACTACCATTCGGGGCACATCGGCGTCTACGCAGACTCATGCAGCCTCTCGCTCACGGAGGTGAGGCTCCACCCGATGCGCAAGCCGGAGCAGCGGGAAGGACAGCTCATCGGCGGGTGATATTTTTCCGCAAACGCAATGATGAACGAACTCACCAAGATCATACTCGCCACCACCCTAGCAGGTGCGGCGATGCCACTCGGTGGCTTGCTTGCCTCACGTGAATCGATCCATCGGCGCTGGCTGGAGACGGAATTCCGCCACGGGGTCATCGCGCTGGGCGGCGGCATCCTCATCGCCGCCGTTGCCTTGGTGCTCGTCCCGGCATCGCTCGGGAAACTTCCTATCTGGGGCGTGCTTCTGTGTTTCCTCCTCGGCGGGGCGGCCTTCGGAAGGCTCGGTGTATTCCTCGCCAAGCGCGACACCCCGGCAAGCAACCTTGTGGCGATGCTGGCGGACTTCATCCCGGAGGCCATTGCGATGGGAGCCGCCTTCGCCGCCGGGAACGGTGCGGGCATGACCCTTGCGCTCTTTATGTTTCTCCAGAACCTGCCGGAGGGCTTCAATGCCTACCGGGAAATGATCGACGCGGGCGGGATCTCGCCGCGCAGGCTTTTGTTCACATTCGCCGCCCTCGTGCCGGTCGGCACCATCGCAGGCGTCGCGGGTTACTTCCTGCTCGGAGACTCGCCCATGGTGGTGGATGGCCTGCTGCTTTTCGCCGCAGGCGGCATCCTCTATGTCGTTTTCCAAGACATCGCCCCGCAGGCGAAACTCAAGAAACACTGGCTGCCCAGTCTCGGCGCAGTGATCGGCTTCGCCATCGGCCTGCTCGGCCATCTTTTGATCCACTGAGGGCGCAAGGCAAATTGCTATTTTTGTAGGTTCCTAACGGTTTGGGTGTTAAGATTAGCGACTTAGACTCCGTATGAGCACCCCAAATCCGCCGACACCTAGCGCCCTCTTCGGCCTCATCATCTTCTTGGCCAGCTGCGGCATCGCCTCCGTATCTAGGGCAGCGACGGTGGTCACCGACTACTCCGGCATCGTCCATCCCACCATTTCCCTGACCTTCACCGCACCGACGCCCGACATATTTTTTCAGGGAGCTCCGTTACCATCGGCGGTTTAACATTTGTCCTTCCACCAGGAATCACCCTAGGGGATCCGGGGAAGTATTCAGTGTCAATCGCCGGGGGACTTTTCGCCATTGCAGGCTCTTCGAACTCGGTCGCCTTCACTCGAGGGGAGGATCTTACCCCCACCGGCGGAGTCCCCTTCCTACAGTATGCGAGCAACACGGATCCGGATGAACCTCTTTTCAGCCGAGCAGTAGACCTGATGGGTGCAGTTTTATACAGGCCAGCCTTTATCACGACTCCCGCGGTGGATGGCTCCAATAACTACATCGGCGTTTCCCTAGATGGCGACGAGGTGTATGAGTCGGTCGCGCGGTTCTACCTAGATGGTGTCAATGCCGGTAGCCTCCTCTCCATCGCCACGAACAGTGACAACTCCCCGATGACTATTTCCCAAGGGTTCAATGCGATCAACGGCGTTCCCGAGACCTCCAGCAGCGCCCTGCTCGCCATAGGCTCCCTGACCCTCCTTGCCCGGAGGAAAAGGTAGGTCTTATCATTTTCCGCTAAGACATTATCACTGGCGGCGAGACACTGTGGCCTCTGAGCTTTTCGGCTTTTCTCCCTACCGGAAACCCTCCACCCTCCCGCCCCTCACATGGCCGCGAAGAAAAAGACACAGGATCTCACCGATCTCTCGAAACCCCTGCACATCCACCTCATCGGCGTTGCCGGATCGGGAATGAGCGGCCTCGCGCTGCTACTCATCGGCATGGGGCACAAGGTCTCCGGCTGCGACCGCGTCACCACCTCGGAGACTGACCGCATGCAGACGCTTGGTCTGCAGTTTTCCTCACCCCAGACGGATGCCGCCGTGGAAGGCGCAGATCTCGTCGTCTACTCCTCCGCGATCACCCCGAAAAACCCCGCCTACGCCGGAGCAGTAAAACGCAAGATTCCCCTCATCCGCCGCGCGGAATGCCTCGCTGCGATCCTCAAAACGAAGGCGGGCATCATCATCTCCGGCACCCACGGCAAGACCACCACCTCCGCCATGACCGCCCACCTCCTGCGCGAATGCGGCCACAAGCCCTCCCACTACGTCGGTGCGGAAATCCCCATCCTCGGAGCGAACGCGAAGTGGGAACCGGAAGGCGAACTCATGGTCGCGGAAGGTGACGAATCAGACGGCACCCTCGCCCTCTATCAGCCGCGCCACTCGGTCATCCTCAACATCGAAGCCGAGCACCTCGATTTCTACCGCGACCTCGACCACATCAAGGAGGTCTTCACCACCCTCGCCGAAAACACCTCTGGCAAGATCGTCTATTGCGCCGAAAGCCCCGTCGCGAACGAGCTTTGCGCGGAGCGTGAAAACGCCGTCTCCTACGGCTGGGAAACCACCGACGAGAAAACGAACTACACCGCCTCAGACATCCGCGATCTCAAAGGCTCCTCCGCTTTCACCGTGAAAAGAGACGGCAAACCCCTCGGCGATATCGAACTCGCCATCCCCGGCGAGCACAACATCCTCAACGCCCTCGCCGCCATCGCCATCGCGGACATCTGTGGTGCGGAGTTCTCCCTGATCGCCCGCGCCCTCACCTCCTTCGCCGGTGCCAAGCGCCGCTTCGAGACGAAATACCTCTCCAAGGATTTCCGCGTCATCGACGATTACGGCCACCACCCCACCGAACTCGCCGCCACCCTCCAGACCGCGCGCTCTCTCAAGCCCTCGCGCCTCATCGTCCTTTTCCAGCCGCACCGCTACACGCGCACGCAAGCACTCGCCGATGATTTCGGAAAAGTCCTCCAAGCCGCTGACAAAGTCTTCATCACAGACGTCTATCCAGCCTCCGAACCACCCATCCCCGGCATCACCGGCCAGACCCTCGTCGATGCGATGAAGGAAAACGGCGATATTCCCGGTAAATTCCTACCCGACATGGCCACCGCCCACCACATCGTCGGTAATTCCCTCGAACCCGGCGACCTCCTCATCACCCTCGGCGCGGGCAACGTCCACGAAGTCGGCACACGCATCATCGGCGATCTCAAGACACTCGAAGAACTCAAAGCCGTCGCCCCCGAAGGAGAGATCAACGGCAAGCTCTACGAGCCGATGAAGAAACATACCACGCTCCTAGTAGGTGGCCCCGCCCAGTTCTGGTTCGAGCCGCAATCATTCTTCGCCTTCGCCTTCCTTGTCGATGGCTGCCGTGAGCGCGGCATCCCCATCCGAGTCGTAGGCCGCGGCTCGAACATTCTTGTCCGCGATGGTGGTATTCGTGGCGCCGTCATCCACCCGAGCGGCGGAGCTTTTTCCGGCATCTCCCTCGATGCGAAAGGCCACGTCGTCGCAGGCGTAGGCGTTCGGCTCAAAAAACTCGCCTCCTTCGCCGGAGCACACGGTATCGGTGGCTTCGAGTGGATGGAAGGCATCCCCGGAAACGTAGGCGGCTCCCTGCGCATGAATGCCGGAGCCATGGGTATCGAGACCTTCGATCAAGTCGTCCGCGTCACTTTCCTTGACGAGGACGGAGTCATCCGCACTCGTGAACGTGAAGAAATCACCGCCGGCTACCGCAACGTCCAAGAGCTTCGCCGGAACTTCGCCCTAGAAGCCGTTTTCAAAGGCAAGAACGACAGCCACGACAACATCAAGAAACGCTGGAACGAATCTCGCGAGAAACGCAAAACCTCGCAACCCATCGCCGCCTCCGCAGGCTGCACTTTCAAGAACCCGGAGGAAATCCCCGCTGGCCGCCTGATCGACACTCTCGGCCTCAAAGGCTCCTCCATTGGTAAAGCCGCCGTATCAGACGTTCACGGAAACTTCATCGTCAACAACGGCAGCGCCACCGCCTCCGACATCCTCGCCCTCATCGAGTCCATCCAGAAAAAGGCCAAGCAAGAGCGCGGAGTAGACCTGGAAACCGAGGTCAAGATCATCGGAGAAGAAGACTTCTGCTTCTGAAACTTCAAACTCCAAGAAAGAGTTGGAGAAAACGGCATCTTCTCTTCATTGAGGTTCAAAGTTTAAAACTTAAGGTTTCCCCGTATTGCTGTGCCCTATTCTGCAGCTTTGATGACCGTATAGTAAGCTACATTCTCTCCGTCTGGAGTTTCGAAGATCGCACTCAGCTGATGCGTCCCTACTGGAAGCTCCGCTGTAAGAGTAATAGATGCCGCATCTGGCTCAGCCTCTGCACTTGCTAGCACTTTCCCGTTCAGACTGATGTAACCACTTTTGATATCGAAAGCACGCGCCTCGAAAGTGCGGAAGGACTTGCTGTCACCTGGCACCTGGCTGCCCGTAGGAGCTGAGGCGTTTAGAGCGATACCCGTGTATAGTGGATAGCGAGAGAGTTCGAAGGTGTATTTGCCAGCTTTAGTGACTTTGATTTGCCAATAGGCAGGGCCGTCTTCATTGATACCTGTCAGTTTTCCCTCGCGAATGTATTGCTGATTCCACGCGACGGATGCGGTGCCACCCGTACCAACTAAGTCATGTGCGGTCAGTGAAAGAGGCTTGGGATTTTCACCAAGATGAAAAGGAGCGCCCTCTGCGAAAGATTCTTCCATATCGTCCCAAGTCTCCTCGTAGCTCTTGCGCATAGACGCCACTCGCTCCGGGTGCTTATCGGCCACGTTATTTTCTTGGCTAGGATCTTTCGAGATCTGGTAGAGCTGCTTCCCGTTAATGAGACGCCAGTCTTGCGACATGATAGAGCAATTCTTGTATTCGACTGGAGTAATATTGCGTTGTGAGTCCGTGTAAATGATCCGGTCTGACCAATCTGCGTCTGAACTTGTGAGCACAGGCAGAATCGATTTTCCATCTACTGGAAGAGAGTCTTCGAGCGAGAAATCGAATATTTCTGCAAAGGTCGGGAGGACATCAATGTGGGCGCTCAAAGTCCCGACATCACGTCCCTCATTCCAACCCTTAGCAGGCCAGTGCATGAAGAACGGCACACGGTGACCACCTTCGAGATTGCTTCCTTTGTTCCCGCGCATGCCCGCATTGAAAACTTTAGAACCACCTGCAGTTCCGTTGTCAGTGGTGAAAATGAAGATGGTATTGTCGGCAGCACCAATTTCAGCAAGACGTGCGCGGAGTTGCCCAACGTTGTCATCGATGTTGGTGATCATTGCGAAGAAAGACTGGGTTTTCCCTTCTAGCTCGGGATACATATCGAGGTATTTTTGCGGAGCATTATAAGGCCCGTGTGGCGCATTGGTGGATATGTAGGCGAAAAAAGGCTTCTTAGCTTCGACCTGCTTTTCAATGAACTCCGTGGCCTCTTCAAAAAAGACATCCGTGCAAAACCCCTTTGCTTGAGTGAGTTCTCCATCTTCCAGATAAGTATCGTCGAAGTAAGAGTTATCCCAAACGTCAGGAGTCTGTCCGATACCTCCGCCGCCGTGGATGTAGGTTTTCTGGAAACCCCGATACTGCGGATCATAAGGATACCCATCGCCAAGATGCCATTTGCCGAAGATCCCTGTTACCAAGCCAGCCTTGCTGAGGTGATCTGCAATCGTCGTCTCATTCGTGCGGAGAATGGAACGCCCCATAATCGTATGCCAGGCGCCGGTGCGATTCGTGTAGCGCCCGGTCATCAAGGCAGCACGAGTGGGTGTGCACGTGGGTGAAACGTGGTAATCAGTCAAACGAATCGACTCAGAGTATAGCTTATCGATGTTCGGTGTCTTGATCACCGGGTTACCATGACAGGCCAGATCGCCATATCCTTGATCGTCAGTGATGATGAATACGACATTCGGCTCCTCAGACGCAAAACCGCCATGCAGCGGAACGATTAGCAATAAGGGTAGGATTTTTTTAAGCATGAAGTATTGCCGCTTGGTATCGCTATAATTTCAAGCACAGAGAACATTTCCCTCCCAGAATCACCCAAATCCTTGCAGCCAATTCCACAAAAAGGACATACCGGCTTCTACTTACACCGTCTTTAAATCTTCCCATAAATCCAAAAAGAACCCTCAACCCAGCTCTGCGCCACCTCTGCGACCTCTGCGGTGAAAAACCACAACCCAAGCCCTTTTTCTTCATTGAAAGTTGAAAATTGAAAGTTGAAAGTTCGAGCCATGCTTTCCCAAATCAAAATCGCTGTCCTCATGGGTGGCCCCGGCTCCGAGCGTCAGGTCTCCCTCGCCTCCGGAAACGCTGTCCTGAACGCCCTTCTCTCCCTCGGACTTGATGCGATAGCAGTCGATGTCACCTCCACCACCATAGATCTCCCCGAGGGCACCGGCCTTTGTTTCAACCTCATCCACGGCACCTTCGGCGAAGACGGCCAACTCCAGTCCATCCTCGATGGCATGGGCATTCCCTACACCGGAGCACGCGCCGAATCCTCCCGTATCGCCTTCGACAAAGGCCTCGCCAAAGAAGCCTTCATCGCCGCAAACGTCCCCACTCCGAAATCCGAGATCATCGATTGCACCAACGGCCCGGTCATGCCCTCCTTCCCGCCTCCCTTCGTCGTGAAACCACCTCGCGAAGGCTCATCCGTAGGCATCGAGATCGTGAAAACCCAGGAGGAAGCCGAAGCAGCCATCACCAAGGCCGCGAAACTTTCCAATGACCTCCTCATCGAGGAATTCATCTCCGGAGCGGAACTCACCGTGCCTGTCATTGATGGCGAAGCCTACCCCATCGTCCACATCATCCCTCCCGAGGGAGTTTACGACATGGCCACAAAATACCCGTGGCTCTCTGGCAAAGCAACCGGCTCCCAATACATCTGCCCCGCCGATCTCGATCTGGAAACGACCATGTCCGTGCAAGCCGCCGCCGTCGCCGCCCACAAGTCCCTCAACCTCGAAGTTTACTCCCGCGTCGATGTCATGCTAGACGCCGATAACAATCCCTACGTCCTCGAAGCGAACACCATCCCCGGCATGACGGAAACTTCCCTCCTCCCGAAATCCGCCGCAGCCGGTGGACTCCCCTTCCCCGAACTCTGCAAGAGAATCGCCGAGCTATCTCTCAACGTTTAAATTTGCGAGCAGCCTCTTCACCCAAGCTCACTTCCCCACAGCCTTCTCCAAAAAATCCCACCACTTTGAAAAGTCCGCTACCCAGCGCTTGGTCGATGAGTTTTTCCGCAGGCAGACACAGCTTTCCTGAAGTTTCCGTCAGAGAAAACTCGATGCCACCTTGCCCGTGCCAGCTCCGGTAAATCACCGCCGTGCAGGCCATCCGCGCCGCCTGGCGGAAATCGAAGGAGAAATCAAACAATTTACCCACATGGCTAAGCGCCCTCGACACCACCGTCTCGAGCACATCCTCACCCACCTCTGCCCGCATCACGACAAATTCATCCACTGACAAAGTCTCTGCCAGCTCGCGCAATAGAACCCCGTCCTTCTTCGCCTCAACCACATTTCCACCCTCCCGCTCACCCACATACAAGGCAGCGTGAGGCCAGTAGCCCGGAAGGAAAACATTCGTCAAAGCATCACGGTGACGCGTCACCAGAATATCTCCGGGCTTGAGAAATTCACGGATTGCCTGCAGCGGTTTACCGGGCACCCTTTTCGGCGATCTCACCAGACCTTTCGTCGGATCCCGCAGCTCAGAGACCGTCCTCCCTCCTATCGCGAGGAGGTGAAACATCGTATTCTCATAGCCGGACTTGTTCCTGCGTAAAAACGAATGCAAGCGATAGCGAAACCGCTGCCCGACAAATTCTCTCCGCCGTTTTTCCATAAACGGCTCTTCTCGTTTCAAAATCGCTACCAATTCCCCGACTTGTTCGTCATCCGCCATCGCCCGAATCCGCGCCCGGTATTCATCATAAAAGCACCATGCCGAGTAAAATTTCCACATTCTTTGCACGGAGCTTTGCAGCCGGTAGATCTCAGTAAATGACTTACGCGGTATCCCGTATCTCGGCTCAGCCTCATCCAGCTTTTCCGCCACCACATTTTTCCCATCCGCGATCCTGATAATGTAAGAGCCACTCCTTACCAGCAGGCACGCCGCACAATATCCCACAATAAACACCCGCAATCTCTCATCCACATCAAGTCCACGCCCCTCATCCACCAAGGGTTCCATCTCTGCGAGCAACTCCCTCAATGCCGATCTGATATCAAGGTAACTGGCAAAGACCTCGCGCAACCGTTCATCCTCATCTGGCAGGTAATACCCCCTCTGCTGCGCCGCCATCGCATCCGCAACTTCCTGCTCCAGGTCTTCTGACGCAGGGAGAACCTTCACCACTGCCAACAGCGTCCTTTTACCGCTTTCGATTTCTCTGACGAAATTCACTTTCACAACACCTAACGCCCCAGACATTGCTCTTCCAGAAGGAATCTTCCATACGGCAAGATGCCCGATCAGTTCATTTGCATGCTTCAAAATCCATACTAGGGTCAATCACTATGGAAAATAACGCACCGACCGCCACATGGCCTGACCTTGCCATTGCAATCTTCGACCGCCTCTCAGAACGAAACGCCGAGATCACCTACGAACTAGCTAATATGGAAATCCACGTCCCCTCAAAGACCGGCGGCGAAGGCAACTCCGCCAAGTGGATATTCAACGGAGCGTTGAAAATCCGCACCAGCAACGATGTCAAGTGAGCCAGCCAGACTGCCCGGTGGCTTGCAAATAACCGGAAAACTTTCCATTTCCTGCGAGAGCAGTTCCTTCGCCCTCTCTTTCATCGACGACAGGATCGTGCTCGATGCAGATTCTTTCGGCTCTCTTTTCAAACTCAGGAAAGAAGCGGAAAGTTTGCTCTCTTTGCCCCAGAGCACAATCTCTGTTCAGCGCTCAGAGAAAGGTAAAAGGCCGTCGTTTATTCCCAAGCAAGGCATTTTAGTGACCGTAAAAGGTCGGCCTGCCGGGAATATCGTGGAAACGGATTCGGGAATGGGATTCCGCCCGACCCCACTTCAATTCCTCAAAAACCTCTTCTGAACCCGCCCCTTGAGGCAGAGGGGAGAATTTCTTGAACCTAGTTGACATTTAGGCCATGTTTACTAAAGTCGCGGATGTCGTTTTGTGGGCACGGAGGCGACCGCTTCCGTCTGCGCCACAGAGCAAACTGACAAGCATCCCCGCACATGCGAAAACGAACTTCAAAACCCCGGCGCTACAGGCATCACATAAAGGTGCTTAAGTCGGAGGTGATGACTCCACGCATTGCTTGGTTCAGCTTCCTCTCAGTCCTGAAGACACTCTCAAAGGTAGCCATCGTGCTCGCTCTGTTACTGGGTGTCGCCTACGGTATCCGCCAAGCCATCGAATACAGCTTCCACAGGAATCCAGATTTCCGCCTCCAAGCCATTGATCTCAATGAAAACGACGTCCTCGATGAGGCAGGTGTTGTCGAATATCTCAACATAGACCTATCAGCGAACATCTTCGATTTTGATGTGGAGCACCTCGAAGAGCAACTCCTCCTCATACCCGCGATCTCCGTGGCAGAGGTGAAGCGCGACCTTCCCGGCACTCTTGAAATCAGGATCAAGACACGCCAACCCGCCGCATGGATCGCCTGCCCAGACGAGGGATTCCCGGCAAAAAGGAGGCGCGAAGCACTCCTAGTGGATCAAGAGGGCTTCCCATACCCCTGCCCTCCCAGCCAAGTCGATGTCTGCAAGGACTTACCCATCCTGCTCCTTACTTCCATCACTGGGAAAAATATCACACCTGGGAAAACTCTCGATCACCCGCAATACAAACACTGCCTGCATCTGCTAAAAGCCATCTCAAAGAGGAATCCCGCCGATCTAGCGATGATCGAAACCATTTCCCAAGAAACCGAATGGTCTCTGAAAGTCGTGACCCGCTCACAAACATCCGCCACATTTGGCCTAGGCAATCACGAGCGGCAGCTCGACTATCTCGATCAAGCACTCAACCACGCGCAAAAAAAAGGTTACCATATCGAAACGATCAACTTGATCCCCAAGAGAAATATCCCCATCACAGTCTCCGGTGACGCGGAACCCCCGCGCGCCATCCCCGTTCCTGAACCAGATACCGTAAACCTACCGGAATCACGCCGAGAACAAGACCTTCGCACCCTTTTGAACCGAAACTGAACCATGTCACGTCGCACGAAAATCCATGTCGGATTGGAAATCGGCACCAGTAAGACCTGCATCGTCGTCGGGGAGATCAAGCCGGACAGCGCGGTGAAGATTCTCGGGATCGGCGTGACCAAGTCCGCCGGTGTCCGCAAGGGTGAGTTAGCCGATTTCCCCCAGGCACGCGCCTGCCTGAAGGACGCACTCGCCAAAGCCGAGAATGTCAGCGATGTCGAAATCGGCTCGGTTTTCCTCGCCGTCACCGGCTCCCACCTTCAAGGAGTCAACAACCGCAGCACCTTCCGCATCCCTGACGGCCAGCAAAACATCTTACCGGAGCACCTTGAGGAGGCGTGCAGCATCGCCCGCGATGTACCCTACCCCCAGGATCACGTCTGCCTCCACACGATCATCCGGAAATATCTTGTCGATGGTCTAGAGCAATCCGCTTCCCCCATCGGGCTTTTCGCGAAAACCGTCGAAGCTGACTTCCACATCGTCCACGGCATTGGCAACCGCATCCAAAACTCGATCAAGCTCGTCCGCGAATGCCCGCTTGAAGTCGATGACATCGTCTTCGCCCCCATCGCCACCGCCCAGATGGCGCTCGACCGCGAGCAACGCCTGCGCGGAGCACTGCTCATCGATATCGGCGGCGGCACAACAGATTACGCGCTTTACCTCGATGGTTCCATTGCCGCATCCGGCTGCATCCCTGTCGGCGGCGATCATGTCACCAATGACATTCACCTCGTCACCGGCCTGCCATTTTCCAAAGCTGAAAAACTCAAGATCCTCGAAGGCAACGCCTCATCCGAGCCTTCGTTATCCGTTGGAGTCGCCAAGCTCGCGGATGAAAACGGCTTTGCTGATGTCGAAGTGAAGCGCGCCATCCTTAACGAAGTGATCCGCCAGCGCCTCGAAGAAACGCTCAAGCTAGTCAAAGCCCGACTCCCGGCAGGAGCCGTAGAAGCCATCGGCTCCGGCGTTTTCCTCACTGGCGGCACCAGCCTCATGAACGGCTTCTCGGAACTCGCTTTCGATGTCTTCGGGCGTGATATCTACCGCCCCGAGCCACCTGAAGCATCCGATACCGGTCACCCATCATTCAAAGATCCCCAGTTCGCCACCGCCATCGGCCTTATCCGTTACGCTCAGATTCTGGAAACCGAAAACACCAAACCTCCCGGCTGCATCGGCAAGCTGCTGGGACTCTTCTGGCCGTTTGGCCGCTGATACCCACAACCTTCCAAACCAATGATTGAATACTCAAGAGACCGCCACGAATCCATCCCATCCTCAGCCGTCAAAATCGTGGGACTCGGTGGAGCAGGTGCAAACATGCTGGAACGAATCGCACTCGACAGCCTGGAAGGTGCCGAACTGCTGGCTCTCAATACTGACATCCGCACGCTCAGTGCATGCCTCGCCAAGGAAAAGGTTCAGCTCGGCATCAACTTGACCAAAGGCCTCGGAACCGGCGGCGACCCAGAGCTCGGACAGCAGGCAATCCTCGAAGCGGAAGCGGAAGTTAGAAAAGCTCTCAAAGGCCAGCGCATTGTATTTCTCTGTACCGGACTCGGTGGCGGAACAGGATCGGGTGCTGCACCCATCGTCTCGCGCATCGCCCGTGAAGAAGGTGCCTTCGTCGTCGTCTTCGCCACCATGCCTTTCTTCTTCGAAGGCCGCCGCCGCCGCGAACAGGCAGAGACTGCACTCAACCAGCTAGCGGTTCTCTCCAACGCACTTGTCACTTTCGACAACAATCGCATGGGCGAGCTCGTCCTAGCAAAGCAAGGCATTCACGAAGCCTTTGCCGCAGCGGATACGATGATTTCCGAATCGATTAAGGCCGTCATACGCCTCGTTATTCGTCCAGGCCTCATCAACGTCGGGCTCGATGACCTCATGTCCGCGCTCCGCACCACCCGTTCGCGTTGCCTATTTGGCTCTGGTATCTCGGATGGAAAGGATCGTGCCTCGAAAGCACTGCGCAACGCTCTCGCAAGCCCTCTTCTAGATCAAGGCTCCCTTCTCAAAGAAGCACAGACAGTTCTGGTTCACCTTTCAGGTGGCGAATCGCTCACTCTCTACGAGATCGAGCTGCTCATGCGCAGCTTGCAGAAACACGTTCCAGATCACGCTCACGTGCTCTTTGGCGCAGCAATCGACCCAGCCATGGGCGATAAGCTCTCTATCACTCTCATTAGTGCCCTTCCCGAGGATGCCCTCACAGGAGCCTCCAAGGACTCTCTCAGCAAACTCGCCGATACCGCTAAGACCGTGGCGAAAATTAAATCCGAAGAGCTTGAGAGCCCGTTCAGCGTGATCGATAAAAAATCCGAGGACATACCAGAACCCGATTCCGTTTCTGAAGAAGCCCTAGAGGAGGAGCCCGAAGCAACTATGGAGGTGCCTTCCCTTTTCGATGAGGCCGAACCAGAGAAAGAAGCTCCCCCGGAAAAGAGCGTAGAGGAAGACGAGGATGATCGCCCGTTTGCTGAGTTTACCTCAAAGCCAGCTCCCGAATCAAAGAAAGAGACTGTTTCTGAAACACCTGTGGAAGAAGCCGAGATTCAAGAAGATGAACCTTCAGAAGAGCAGGAAGATGAGGAAACAACAGACTCAGAAGATTCAGAAGATTCAGAAGACGTAAAATCCAAATACTCAGCACCCCCGGGTCCCGGCCCCAAGAGACGCCCACCGCAAAAACCGCTATGGGGCAAAGATGATAAAACCAAGGATAGCGACGCAGAGGACGATGAAGAAGATCCATTCAGTGTTGCGCTCGACGAACCTGCGGAACCCAAAAAATCGTCATCTTCTCCTGAACTGAAGCTCGGTTCCAAACCGCCCGGCTCACAGAGCGAACTCTCTTTTGACAGTGCTCCAAGAGGCAGATTCGAAGGGGAGAACCCTAATGTTGTCGATGGCGAGGATCTGGATCTCCCGCCGTTTCTCCGGAAAAAGAAATCCTGAGCAGGTCAGCGCCTTGACCAGACAGTCACGAGAGATCTTGTCCACTGGAACTTTCTTGCTGTCTCGCGGATAAGAAAAGGCTCATCCGTCTCTTTGCGGAGTTCGAATGAATCTTGGAGGTGATCTTTAAGCCAAGATAATGTGTCCTTCCCCGGCCATTTCGCTGGCGGGGTGAACTCAGCCAACCATGTGCATGGCGTCGCAAGAACCAGTTCTCCTCCCAGATTCACTAAATCAGGCAACCTCTCAAGCAAGCGCTCAGGATCCGATAGGCGGCAAAGCAGGTTTGCGGCATGAACACGATCAAAGCTTCCCAAATCATCCGGTAGATCCATCGCGTCCCCTTGTAAGAAACTAACACCAGAAGTGTCGAGATCAGGATCAATTGTCGCCTCAAGCGCCACCTTGTAATGTGCTTCATCTAGCCTCTCGTAGGACACTCCCCTGCCGGAACATAGTTCAACAGCGGCAGCGATGAAGGCATGGGAAAAATCGATACCAACAATGCGACGGCACGTCTTTGACATCTCGAAAGCTGACCTTCCTACCGCACAGCCGAGATCCAACCCGCTCTCCACCATCGTTGTACCGAAATGGTATGGTGTCCTTACCGCAAAATCCAAGGCATCGCGCATCCCATCCGGCCAGGAAATAGCTGGAGGCAGGATTTCATCCTGAGTACCGAAATGGAAAAGTAGATATTCTGAGAGGACTTTTGGATCTTCGTAAATAGCACTCATCTGTTTACGCTTCCTTTTTTGCAGCTATCTCACGGGCTTCCGGCAAGCGTGCAATACCCTCCTGAGCCTCTTTTAGTGATACCTTACCGTCACCACCAGTATCATAGAATTCCACAATTTCTGCGGCTGTAAAATTACTTAGCTTCTCTGCCTCTTTCAGTTCGGACTCAGTCAAGAAGCCATCGCCGTTGATATCCCACCGATCGAATTTCTCAATCAGCCCGATCATCTGCCGCTTGATTGGCCCCGGGCTAGTTGCGCATCCAGCAAGAACGCAAAGGGCAAGCAATGTGATACATTTCATGTTGAGAAGAAGCTGGAGCCTACTGCTCCATTGGGCAAGGGTCATGGCATGAGATTTCGTGTTATTGTGGCGGGTAAACCTGCCTTACCATACGCCAAAGCGGCTGTGGAAGAGTATCTCAAGCGCCTCCAGAGGCACGGAAACTACGAGCTTGTGATCGTAAAAGCAGGAGACAGCGAATCGGTATCGAAACGCCTCTTAGAAGCCTCGGAAGGATGCTATCGAATCGCGATGGATGAACGTGGCGAGAGACCGACAACACGTGAACTTTCCCAGAAAGTTGGAGAAATGGAAATGGCAGGAGAAATTCGAACGATCTCTTTTCTGATCGGCGCCGCAGACGGCCATTCCAAAGAACTCAGATCCGCGTGTGGGATGACCTTATCACTGTCCAGCATGACCATGCAGCACGAGTTGGCGTTGGTCGTATTGCTTGAGCAGCTTTATCGGCTGGCCGGGATCAAATCCGGAAGCCCTTACCACCGCGACTGATAGCAGCGACCTAACGGCGGTATTGATTTTGAGGAAGCATGCCCATTTGTCCACCTCCCTGAGGAGACAAGCCCGGATCATTCCAAGGAATCCGGCTGCTATCAGAAGTAGGACCCACTGGCTTTCTCTGCTCCTCGTCGGCGCATGAAGGAAGAAAGAAGGCGAGCGCGGCTAAAAGTGCGTAACGTTTCATGTCTGGAATAGACCCCAACTTTGGAGTTAACACAAGTTTTACGTCGGGATGACTCTCAGTTCCCAGCTGGCTTAGCAAGGATCACGGTATCACCTGTCTGGATGCGGACACCTGATGCCAGTGAATCGAGTTCGATGTTGGCAATCGTTTGGGTCTTCTCAATGGAAGATGGTGTAACACGACCAATAAGTTTTCCGTCGCGTTTCACAAGGAGTGAGGTCTGAGGTGTGAAACCTGAGTTTGATCCGGCGCCGATGACAATGAAGCCCCAGTCCTGATTCACTGCAGTGACCCTGGCAGACATGGCGTTGCGCCTAATGCGCTCACTGCGGGAGGATTTACGATCCACGAGTCGTGACACTTCGTCTCTGCTTGATGCCAGCCTTTTCTCAGCGCCCTCAACGAGTGTGTTGAGTTCTTCGAGCTTCGATTTCTTCGCGATAATATCATCGCTGATCTCGTTCACAATATCGGGGAGTGTCTCGATAGTCACATCCTGCCCTAGTCCGGCAAGGATCGCTTTGACTTCCTCAATCGCGGCATTGAGCTGGGCAAATTCCTTGTCCTGATCTGCGATACGCACATCGAGCTTAGCTACATCGTTCTTCAGCTGGTTATTATCCGCTTGGAGGATGTCTACGGAGCTGTTTGCTAGGGCGAGTTCCTTTTTGGAGTTCTCGAGAAGCTGTTCTTCGTTGGCTTTATCAACGTCAGCCTTATCGGCGCTTGCCGTGACAGACTTGTTCGTAGAGATCGCAACGAGACGCTGCTCCTGAACTGCCTCAAACTTCGAGGAGTGGTCGAGGCTGAAGTAAGTGGCGCCGCCGCAGACAAGAATAGCCAGAATGGGAAAAATGAATTTCATGGGTTGAGAGTTTTTTGGAAATAGCTTAGTTGGAGGCAGTCTTCTTCGTGTCGGTGTCTTTGGAAGCCACGACGCGATCTCCTGTCATGAGAGTCACATCTTCAGCAATGGAACCCGGAACGATGCTGGCGGATGCAGCACGACTTTCAACCGCAGTTACAAGCAGTTTAGCAATCACTTCACCACCACGAACTACATCGAGTGTGGAGTTTGCGGTTACACCAGCGTTATCACCATCGGCGAGTAGCACGAAGCCCCAGGTCGAGTAGATTCTAAGAATACGGGTATTGAGCGATGGCAACGACTGCCCTTTGGCGAGGGTATCAAGCTCCTCCTTGCGGTTCTTCGCATCCGCTTGGATTGAGATATTGGTTGCGGTAAGGTTTGCGAGGTTTGCTTCTGTGCTTGAGATATTCTGTGTGAGTTCCTCACGCTCTGCACCCATTGCCTTCATCTTGTCGGCGAGGTCTTCGATATCACCAACCTTGGCAACTTTTTCACGGATATCGTTGAGCTCCGTATTGTTGTCCTCAATTTTTGAGGTCTTGGATTCAATGTCGCTCTTGAGGCTGTCGTTGGCGGCTTCCAACCCAGCCTTCTCTTCGTTCTTCACGGCTGTCTGGCCATCGATCTCAGCACGCTCCTTTGGCAAACGGACAAGATCTGCTTGAAGTCCTTCGAGCCTTTTCTGGCTGCGCTCGAGACTTCTCTGCTGTGAATCGCGTTCTGCAATTTCAGCTTCGAAACTTGCTTTGTTTTTTACCGCCACAAAAGCTGCGACGCATAGAATTAGAGCTGTGAAAATACCTAAGATGTTGGCCATGGGGTTTTTGGATATCCGGATTCCGGGTGTGGTTGGAGCCTATGGCTTCTCTATGAGGGGCGGCAATCCAAAAGTTCCTTAAATTCAAATCTTTATGAACGACGATCCTTGTCTTTACAAAGCCAATTCCCACGTCAAGCGTGCGCGACCCTCCTCACATGAAATCGAACCTAAGAGTCTTTTCCTACCTTAAGCGCTACCCCGGCCTAGCAACCGCACAGTTTTTCTGCGCAACCCTCATGGCGGTCTCGGTGATCTTCTTCCCGAAAATCACTCAGATTGTCATTGATGATATCGTCCCAAACCCAGCTCGCCACGATGACCTCCTGTTCTGGATATTCCTCGCTACGGCCTCCTATTTCCTTAAAGACGGCCTCAACTGTGCCCGTATCTTCGTTAACAATCACTTCGAGCAAAATGTCGTGTTCGATATACGCTCCGACCTCTATCAGAAGATACAACGTCTGCCGCTGAACTGGTTCGATTCACGTCGCACGGGGGATATTATGACGCGCGTCGTCGAGGATGTAACATCTATGGAGCGCGTGCTCATCGATGGTATCGAGCTTGGTTTAGTCGCGTTCATCCAGCTCATCGCCGTGGGTCTCGTGATGTATCTCACCGATTGGCAAGTCGCTCTCTGGGCGACACTCCCCATCCCGATCCTCCTTATAGGCGCGTGGATCTACTCGAAAGACGCACGCCACCGCCACAAGGCTGAGCGAAATGCGTCTTCCTCCCTGAACTCCCTACTGCACGACAACATCGCCGGCATACGTCAGATCAAATCATACGCCGCCGAAGACGAGGAACACACCAATTTCAACCGCCTCTCCCACGAGATTCGCAAGGCAACTCTCCACCTCATGAAATGGTGGGCCATTTACAACCCATCCATGTCCTTTGCAAGCATGCTAGGATACGTCCTTGTCTTGGGATTCGGTGCGTCCGCCCTAATTGAGGGGCGAATGAGCGGCGGCGACCTCGTATTCTTCTTTCTACTCCTCGGACTATTCTACGAACCTGTAGGAAAGCTCCGGCAGCTCAACCAAATGATCTTCTCCTCACGCGCGGCCGCCGACCGTGTGTTTGAAATCATGGATTCAGAAAACGAACCCAACGCCTCTGATGGCGAATCACTCCCCCCAGAAATCACAGCTCACGTTCGCTTCGATAACGTGTCTTTTGCATACGGATCGCAACCTACTCTCAACAAACTCAACCTAGACGCTCCACCAGGACACACCATCGCCCTTGTCGGCTCCACCGGCGCGGGGAAATCTACCGTCCTTTCTCTCCTCAACCGTTTCTACGAACACGACTCTGGAACTATCAGCATCGACGGCACAGATATTTCCGCGCTCTCGAAGAGCTCCCTCCGCGAGAAACTCGCCTACGTCACACAAGAGGCATTCCTCTTCAACGGCTCTGTTAGAGAAAACCTTACCCTCGCAAAACGCGATGCCACAGATGACGAAATGTGGTTGGCACTCGAAGCTGCGAACGGCGCATCCTTTGTCCGAAATCTTCCTGATAAACTCGATACCAACGTTGGCGAACGCGGCGTGAAGCTTTCCGGTGGCGAAAAACAACGCCTGTCCATCGCTCGTGCCTTGCTCAAAAACGCACCTATCCTGCTGCTAGATGAAGCTACCGCATCCGTAGATTCGGAAACGGAAAGCCAAATTCAAGCCGCGCTTGATCGCCTCATGGAAAACCGCACTGCCTTCGTAATCGCACACCGCCTTTCCACCATCCAGAATGCGGATCGCATCTACGTCATGGAAAAGGGCGGAGTCATTGAAGAAGGCACTCACAACGAGTTACTCGCTCGGGAGGGAAAATACGCCGAGCTTTGCCGGCGCTCGTTCCTCGCCGAGCGCGAGCCCTGACTATAGAGTGCGGCTTTTCCAACCGCTGTGAGGCGTCGCCAGCACTTCAAAGCCCTCGCCTTATCGTAAAATCAAACAACGGGTGAAAACTCACACTCCTTAAACACAAAAAACGCCCGGAGCTTCCTCCGGACGTTTTCGAAATGATTTCCTGCCGTATTAGCGGGAGTAAAGCTCGACGATAAGCTGCTCGTTGACCTGCGGGTCGATCTCGGAACGCTCCGGGACGCGGGACATCGTAGCTTCCATCTTCTCTTTCTCTACTTCGAGCCAATCCACTGCTGGAGCGGCTTGGGTGAGGTCGAGCATGCGGAGCACGAGTTGCTGCGAAGATGGCTTTGCGCCGATCTTGATGACGTCGCCGGGCTTCACTTGGAAGCTTGCGATATCAACGCAGGTGCCGTTCACGAGAACGTGACCATGGTTGACCATCTGACGAGCGGCTTGGCGTGAATTGCCGAAGCCTGCGCGGTAGCAGACGTTGTCGAGACGGCACTCGAGGAGTTGGAGCATGATCTCACCCGTGATGCCACGGCGGCGAGCTGCTTCCTGGTAGTATCCGCGGAATTGCTTCTCGAGGACACCGTATTGGAAACGGAGTTTTTGCTTTTCGCCGAGGGCGACGGAGTATTCCGACTTCTTCTTGCGACCGGCGCGCACACCGTGCTGGCCTGGTGGGAAGTTGCGGCGCTCAAGGGACTTCGATGGGCCGAAGAGCGAGACGCCGAAGCGGCGGGAGATTTTGGTGCGAGGACCTGTATAGCGTGCCATGATCTTAAAAGTTTATTGGTTGAGTGATGGCTTAGACGCGGCGTGCCTTCTTGGGGCGGCAACCGTTGTGCGGGATTGGGGTAACGTCGCGGATCGAGAGAATCTCAAGACCGAGGCCTTGGACGGCGCGGACGGCGGACTCGCGGCCAGAGCCGGGACCTTTCACGCGAACGTCGACTTCTTTCAGGCCGTGACCCATTGCTTGGCGGCATGCGTCTTGGGAAACAACCTGCGCGGCGTATGCCGTGCTTTTGCGTGAACCCTTGAAGCCCATCTTGCCAGCGCTGGACCATCCGATGGCGTTACCATTCGGGTCGGTCACGCTCACGAGAGTGTTGTTGAAGGTAGCGGTCACGTGGACGATGCCGCGTGAGACGTTCTTCGAGCCCTTGGCTTTGTGAATTTTGATTTCCTCTTCGCCACCACCGATTTCAGCGAAGATATCCTTCTTCTGCTCTTTCTTCGGGGTGCCGTCGGGATTGAGGGCAGGAGCTGCGGCTGCTTCTCCAGCAGGTGCGGCTTCTTTTTCAGCTTTCTCTGCCTTGGCGGCAGGTGCCTCTTCCGACTTTGCCGCAGGTGCAGCAGCCGGGGTTTCGGGTTTAGCCTCGGCAGCGGGAACCGCCACTTCTTCAGCTTCTGTGTTGTTTGTTTCTTCGGACATATGTCGGGAACGGTTTGAGGATCATGCGATCCTCAGAAAGTTGTTACTTCTTAACGCCAACGGTCTTCTTCTTGCCCTTGCGGGTGCGAGCGTTAGTGCGTGTGCGCTGACCGCGAACCGGGAGACCACGCTTATGGCGGATACCGCGGTAGCAGTTGATGGATGCAAGGCGCTTGAGTTGTGACTGACGCTCACGACGAAGGTCACCCTCCACCATGATCTGTTCTGCCTGGATCACCTGGCCGATCTTAACGAGTTGATCCTCGCTGAGTTGTCCGGTGCGGATGTCCGGATCAACTCCGGCGTGCTCGAGAACGCGGCTCGAAAGAGAGCGTCCGACTCCGAACATATAAGTGAGGGAAGCTTCGATGCGCTTCTCGTTGGGGATTTCGATACCTAGAATACGTGCCATTGTGTGCAGAAAGTTCGCGTGAACCGCAGCTCTCCAGATAGGCCGGAAGCGCTGCGGGGCGGGTGATTTACCAGAAGTTCGGACTCTGGCAAGCCGGAAATGGAAAAATACTGCCTGTTTTCACGCTTTTCCTCTGAGTGAGGCTAGATCCGCATCCCGCCTCGACAAAAAGCCTACTCCCACTAGCTTCTGCAAAACATCAGCGCACACATGGACACCCATTCAGAAGCCCCCGAAGAAATCCCCGCAGAAACTTTCGCCGAAGAAATCGAAAACGAAGCCCCTGAAACCTCACCATTACAACTTCCTCCCGATGACGTAGCAGCCATCGACGAGCTAGGAAAAACCTACCAGGCCTTCCGTGCAGAACTTGCCAAGACCATCGTCGGACAGGAAGAAGTCATCGAAAAACTCGCCATTTGTCTCTTCGCCCGTGGCCACGCCCTCCTCATGGGCGTCCCCGGCCTCGCCAAAACCTTACTCGTCTCCTCCGTCGCGCAGACCTTCAACCTTTCCTTCAATCGCATCCAGTTCACCCCGGATCTCATGCCTGCCGACATCACCGGCACAGATATCATCCAAGAATCGGGTGTTGGCGGCAAACGCGAGTTCGAGTTCGTCAAAGGCCCGGTGTTCGCCAACCTCGTCCTCGCCGACGAAATTAACCGCGCTCCGGCAAAAACCCAATCCGCCATGCTCGAGGCCATGGGTGAGCAGAAAGTCACCGTGCTAGGAAAAACCTACGCGCTCCAGCCGCCCTTCTTCGTCCTCGCCACCCAGAACCCCATCGAGCAGGAAGGCACCTATCCTCTTCCCGAGGCACAACTCGACCGTTTCATGTTCCTCATCGAGGTTGAATACCCCTCCGCCGAGGAGGAAAAACGCATCGCCCGCGAAACCACCGGAGCCGCCAAGCATGCGCTTTCCAAACTCATCGACGGAGAGAAAATCATCGCCTTCCAGAATCTCGTCCGCCGCGTCCCAGTCCCCGACCACCTCTACGACTACGCCGTGGAGATCGTCCGCAAAACCCGCCCCGGCCAGCCAGAGTCCCCGCAATGGATCAAAGACACCGTCGGCTGGGGAGCCGGCCCGCGCGCCGTGCAATACCTCATCCTCGGCGCAAAAGCCCGCGCCGCCCTGCGCGGAAACTACATGGCCTCGCTCGAAGACCTCGAAGCCGTCGCCCCCGCCGTCCTCAACCACCGCGTCATCACCAACTTCGCCGCCGAGTCCCAAGGCATGACTTCCAAAAAGATCATCCAGAAGCTCATTTCTGAAATGCAGGAAGCTTGATGGCATGACTCTAGAGCTAAATCCCCAGAAGAGCCCCTAGCACACACTCTTCTTTGAGATTTATAGTTTAAAATTTAAAGTTTCATGAGCACCCACTCCTTCATCGACAGCGACCTCCTCTCGCGCCTCGGCTCTCTTCCCATCGAGTCCCGAGTCCCGATGATGGGAAACGTCGCCGGCAAACACCGCTCACCCCACCGCGGCTCCTCCGTCGAGTTTGCTGAGTATCGGAAATACGTGCCCGGCGATGACACCCGCCGCCTCGATTGGAAAGCCTTCGCCCGCTCCGACCGTTTCTACATCAAGGAATTCGAAGCCGATACCAACCTCCGCGCCTACTTCGTCATCGACGCCTCCGGCTCCATGAATTTCCACAGCCCCGGCCAGGAAACGAAAATCGAATACGCCCGCCGTATCGCCGCCTCTCTCGCCTACCTCCTCGTCAACCAGGGCGACTCCGCCGGCCTCTCGATCTGCACCGACAAGCTCCACCTCGAAGTCCCTCCTTCCCGCCGCGCCGCACACCTCGAACGCTTCTTCACCACCATCGAAAACGTCGAACCCTCCGGTGAAACCGGCCTCATCCCCGCCCTCCACACCATCGCGGAAAAAATCGGCCACCGCGCCTTCGTCGTGATCCTCTCCGATTTCTTCACCGACACCGCAGAACTCTCCGAAGCCCTCCAGCATCTCCGCTACCGGAAGCACGACATTTCCCTTTTCCACCTCATGGATCCTCAGGAAATCGGCTTCGACTTCGACCGCCCCCAGCGCTTCGTCGATATGGAAGACGGCACCGCCATCGTCGCCGAGCCAAACCTCATCGCCGACGAGTATCAGGACGCTCTCAAAGAGTTTCTCAAAAACGTCCGTGATAAAGCCCACGATGCTGCCGCCGACTATCAACTCGTCACCACCGACACTCCCCTTGAGCCGCTCCTCCGCGAGTTCCTCACCTCCCGCCTCCCGAACGCGAAGTAGCCCCGAAAACCCCGCTTCCACTGACCCGAAAAAAGATATACTACCACCATGGCCACCGTTCTCGAATCCATCCCCGGAATGTCCACCGCAGAGAAGCTAGCTGCTATGGAATCCCTCTGGTCGAGCCTTCATGAAAATTTCGAATCCAATCCGCCACCGGAATGGCATCGTGAAATACTTGAGCAGCGGATGAACCAAATCGAATCCGGAGAGTCCGTCTATGAGAGCTGGGACGATGTGAAACGGCAACTGAGAGCAAGGATCGCTTGAAAATTGAAGTCTCCAACCTCGCCAAAACTTTTCCATTCTCCATCTACTACCGCATCTCAGGGGAAATCATTTTCGTGGATGCCGTGATCGATCAACGCCGCAATCCCCAATCGATTCAAAACCTCCTTGCTCGCATCAGAAAGACTGAATCATGACTTTTCTCTCCCCACTCCTTCTCTGGTTCCTCGCTGCCGCGAGCGTACCGGTCATCATCCACCTACTCAACAAGCGCCGTCACAAGACCGTGCAATGGGCGGCGATGCAGTTCCTGCTCAAGGCCACTCGTGAATCGCGTGGGAAAAAGAAACTCCGCCACATCCTCATTCTCACCTGCCGCGCACTCGGCATCGCCGCCCTCGCCTTCGCCGCCGCTCGTCCTGTCGTCTCCGGACTCCTCGGCTGGGGAGCAGGCACGATCGATACCGTCGTCCTCGTCCTCGACCGCAGCGCATCTATGGAAATCCGTTCCGGCGATGGCCAAGCACCACGCCGCGACCTAGTCCTCCAGAAAGTCCGCGACGCCATGTCGAGTCTTGGAAATCCACGTCTCGTCCTCATCGACAGCGCATCAGGAAAAGCACAGGAAATCCCCTCCCCCGAAGTCCTCGCGGAAATTTCCGCCACCGCTCCGACCGGCTCCTCCGCCGATTTCCCAGACCTGCTCACCACCGCCACCGAATACCTATCCGGCGTCACAGGGCGCTCAGAGCTCTGGCTCGCCTCCGATCTGCAATCCTCTAACTGGCGCCCCGAAGACGAAAACTGGGCTGCCGTGCGCGCCAGCCTCGCCTCCCTTCCTCAGCCGCCTTCCGTTCGCGTTCTTTCGCTCACCGGAGAGTCCGCACCGAACACCTCCTTCCGCCTCCTCGGCACACGCCGCATCGCCGATGGTCTTATCCTCGATCTCGAACTCATCCGCTCCGATGACAGCCGTGGCTCACTGGTTCTTCCAGTCACCGTCAGCACCAACGGAGCAAGCACCACGGATTCCGTTTCCCTCCCCGGCCAATCCCTGCGCTTCCAGAAAACCATACGCATCAAGGATGAAACGGAAACAGGCACCGGCTGGCTCTCCATTCCCGCCGATGGTAATCCACAGGACAACGCAGTCTTCTTCGCCTACGGCCCGGCTCGTCCCGTGAAAACTCTCGTCGTTTCCTCTGCTGGCGAAGCCGCTGGATATCTCGCTCTCGCTGCAGCTCCTCCCGGCTTCGAAAAACAATCCGCCGAGCTCGTCGATCCCGCCGCCTTCCCCGGAAACACCGGCGAGATCTCAATGATCCTCTGGGCGGCTCCACTTCCTACCGGGGAAAATGCAAGACGACTCCAAGATTTCCTCTCAAACGGTGGACAGGTCGCTTTCCTACCTTCCCCCGATGTTTCAGAAAACGAATTCGCCGAGATGAAATGGCAGCCCGTCACCTCAGCAGAAGCCGGGAAATTCTACATACTCCAGGATTGGGATAAAACCGATGGCCCGCTCCGCGACGGACTCGATGGCAACCCCATCCCCGCCGAGCGCCTCCGTGCCATCAAACGCTCCATCCCCGAGGGCGACGCCACCGTCCTCGCACGGTGGGAAGATGGCGAACCGTTCATTACTAGGAAAATAGTCGGACGCGGCACCATCTGGTTCATCGGCTCCATCCCGGATTACACCTGGTCGAACCTCGGCGATGCCGATGTTCTCCTCCCTGCCGCCCAGCGTATCCTCGCCCTCGGAGCAGACCGCTTTGATTCATCCTTCCTTGCTGAAGTCGGCTCAGACTCCGCCACGCTCCTCCCCGGAGAAACTCGCTCACGCATCGACGATTTCGCGGCAATCAACAGTCCCTACGAGGCCGGGGTCTTCCGCCTCGGCGAGCGCTTGGTCGCGATCAACCGACCCGGAGCCGAAGACGACCTCACTATCGCCACACGGGAAAACCTCGATACCATGCTCGATGGCACCGGCTATCGCTTGCTGGATCAAGCCGGGCGCTCAGCTGATCCATCACTCTCCACAGACATGTGGCGCGCCTTCCTCCTCGCTGTCCTAATTTTCCTCATCAGCGAGGCTCTGCTATGCCTCCCGAAAAAACGCCCTAAAGATCCATCAACTAAGGGTGTTATGAGTGCTGCAGGTTGAAAATTTTCTCCTGCCTCCATACAAAGCCAAACCATCATGAAAAGCCTACTCCTTCTGATGGCTGCCATCTGCGCACCCATCGTTTCTGCCTCGCCGAAACCTAACATCATTTTCATCCTCACCGACGACATGGGATGGGGCGACTACGGCGTCTTTTTCCAAAATCTCCGAAAGGAAAAGGCAGATCCCTCGGAGCCATGGCACCTCACTCCTGCTCTCGACCAAATGGCAGCAGAGGGAATCAGCTTCCCAGATCACTACTGCCCGGCACCCGTCTGCGCACCTTCCCGCGCGTCCCTTCTCCTCGGCGTTCATCAAGGTCACGCCAATATCCGCAACAACCAGTTCGACAAGGCTCTCGACGACAACCACACCCTCGCCAGCGTTCTCTCCACCGCAGGCTACGAGACCGCAGCCATCGGAAAGTGGGGACTCCAAGGATACCTCGGGAAAGAGGCGAAGAAGAACAAATCAAAAGGCAGCCCGGCAGAATGGGAAGCCTACCCCACCAAGCGCGGTTTCGATTTCTACCACGGCTACGTCCGCCACTCCGATGGCCACGCCCATTACCCAAAGGAAGACAAAAAACCTGTCTGGGAAAATGACACCGAGATCTCCGCAGACCTGAAGGGCTGCTACACCACTGACCTCTTCACCGCCCGCGCGAAAAAATGGATCATCGACCATCGTGAAAAATCTTCGGCCAAGCCGTTTTTCCTCTACCTCGCCTACGACACGCCACACGCAGCACTCCAGCTTGCTTCCCAGCCCTACCCAAAAGGTGGTGGCACTAACGGCGGCATCCAATGGACTGGTGAAAAAGGCAACATGATCAACACCGCTGGTGGCACGCCCGACAGCTTCGTCCATCCTGACTACGCATCCGCCACCTGGGATCATGACAAGAACCCAGCTACCCCCGAACAAGCATGGCCAGACGTTTACCAACGCTACGCATCCATGGTGCGCCGCATCGATGAATGCGTCGGTGACCTCCTGAAAACCCTCACCGATCTGGGAATTGACGATGAAACACTCGTCATTTTCACCTCAGACAACGGCCCAAGTAAGGAATCCTACATGAAGGAGCCATACAACCCGGATTTCTTCAACTCCTTCGGCTCCTACGATGGCATCAAGCGCGATGTCCTTGAGGGTGGTATTCGTGTAGGAGCCATCCTCCGTTGGCAGGGCACTGCAGCTCCCGGAACCGTTTCTCATCTGCCTTCTCAATTCCACGACTGGATGCCGACCTTCTGCGAGCTCGCCGGTTTCTTGCCCCCTGCCCGCGCCGATGGCACATCGCTCGTCCCAACGATCACCGGCAAAGGCAAACAAAAAACGCCGCAGGTTTACATAGAATACGAAAATAACTCCCGGACACCGGACTACAAGGAATTCACCAAGGAGCACCGCAACCGCAACCGCGGCCAGATGCAGGCGATACGCTTCAGCGACTTCATGGGAGTCCGCTACGGCGTCAAATCCCATGCCGACCCTTTTGAGATCTACAACGTCACAACCGACCCTCAGCAAAAAAATAACCTCGCTGCGTCCATGCCGGAAATGCAGCAGCAAATGCACGATGCCGTGCTCCGTATGCGGCGCCCAAATTCCACCTCAAAACGCCCCTACGATGCCGAGTTTATCCCTTCTATCGAAGTCGAAACCGAATCCGGAGTGAAAGTCGAAAGCAGCTCGATCAAGTCGCCATGGCTCGCCCGCACGAATCTAATGTCCGCCGACTCCGAAGTTATTTCAAAAATCATCCCCTCGCATGGTAATGACACGTTGCGCGTAAGCGGCTATATCGATATCCCGGCGGACGGCACATACACCTTCCACCTCTCCGCAGGTGCCACAGCCCTGCTCCGCATCCACGAAGCCACTGTCATCGACTGCGCCTACAAGCCGTCGGAAAATGAGTCTGCCGGCGAAATCAACCTCGCCCGTGGCAAGCATCCGTTCCGGCTTTATCTGGAAGGCAAGGGTTCTGGCAAAAGCTTAGAAATTTCAGGAAAAGGAATGAGCCGCCAGCCTATTCCGGAAAACATGCTTGGCCACGGAAAAAGCTGGACTGAATGATAAGTCTCCGGCTTTTCCCCTACGGCTGATCCCGATCCTGCTGCTGGCGACGGGCTTCTTCTTGTTGCTGACGTTGCATTTCCTCCTGTTGGCGGCGGGCTTGTTCCTGTTGTTGACGTTGCATCTCCTCCTGCTGGCGGCGGGCTTGCTCTTGTTGTTGACGCTGCATTTCCTCCTGCTGGCGACGAGCTTGTTCTTCCTGTTGCCTGCGCGCCTCTTCCTGCTGCTGGCGCTGCATCTCTTCTTGCTGGCGGCGGGCCTGCTCCTCCTGCTGTCTACGCGCCTCCTCTTGTTGCTGGCGTTGCATCTCTTCTTGCTGACGACGGGCTTGTTCTTCCTGCTGCTGGCGCTGCATCTC
>JANRFH010000052.1:71111-92223 GCA_030725745.1 Akkermansiaceae bacterium | reverse complement strand
CTCTTCGTTGATACGTTGCTCCTGCTCACGGCGCATCTTTTGCTCTTCACCATTCTTACGTGTCTCTTTCTCGCGTTCACGATTCATCTCACGCTCCTTCTCGGCTTTCGCTTCCTCTTGTTTAAGGGCTTCCTCTTCATTTTTACGCGCCAACTCTTCGTTGATACGTTGCTCCTGCTCACGGCGCATCTTTTGCTCTTCACCATTCCTACGTGCTTCTTCTTCGCTTTCGCGATTCATCTCACTATCCTGCCCAGCTTTTTCTTCCTCTTCCTTACGGATTTTCTCCTGCTCTAGGTTCTGCATTTCCTCCTGCTGACGAAGCGCTTCTTCTTCCTGCTTCACTTTTTCAGCTGCGCTCTTTTCTTCTTCGTCACGACGCTGCAGTTCTTCGCGTTCCCGATTCATCTCACGATCCTGCCCAGCTTTCTCTTCCTCTTCCTTACGAATTTTCTCCTGCTCTAGCTTTTGCATTTCCTCCTGCTGACGAAGCGCTTCTTCTTCCTGCTTCGCTTTTTCAACTGCGCTCTTTTCTTCTTCGGCACGAGGCTGCTCTTCTTCGCGATTTTGATTCATATCGCGATCCTTACCGCCTTTATCTTCCTCTCCCTTACGGCCTTTCTCCTGCTGGCGGTTCACCTGCTCTTCTCGTTCACCGCGTTCTCTTTCCTTATTTTTTCGCGCCAATTCTTCGTTGATGCGTTGCTCCTGCTCCCGGCGTGTCTTTTGCTCTTCACCATTCCTACGTGCTTCTTCCTGTTCGAGGTCAAGACGTTGTCTTTCCGCCTCTTCGCGTTCACTCTGAAGCACCTGCTCACGTTCCGCCTCTTGGCGTGCTTCTTCAAGTTGCTGGCGCCTCTCGCGCTCGAAACGTTCCCTGCCACCCGAATCTTCAACCATGCGCTCGGCATCGCGTTGTTCCGCGTTTCTCCTATCGCGGAAGCGGTCTCTGACCGATTCATCAAGCTCACGAGGACGATCTGCGGAAACATCACCCAGATCTCGACGCACCCTATCCGGGCGTAGCGCTCCATTCCATCCAGCTTCCATACGAGGTGCGACCACTCTCAATTCATCACCACTAAAACGTGGCGACAGCTCACTGTTTCTGCGGCGAAAATCCGGGCTATCATCCACCCTCAAGCGGTGCACTGGAAATTCCCGCCCAATCTTCCTGCAAACCTCCTGATACTGTGGCCCGCCGACAAAAACTCTGCGATCGTTTACCTGATATCGAGTCACGCACCTCGTATCACGATAGATGACAGGGTTCCGCGCCGCTGGCTGGGAATAGGGGCGAATATTACCTCCGAAATTCTCGTAGGAAACGAAAGAGAACCATGACGATCCTATCCCGAATGTAACTTCAACGGTGGAGTCCCATGAACGTCCTTGCCAAGCCAACGTCTCTGGAGGCAACGGTGCCCAACCAACGTAACCAGGGCTTTCCCTCCAAGTCACCCACGCAGGCGCCCACTCGGAGCCAGGAACCCAAACCCAACCATAATTCTGTAGCGGCACCCAGCGACCGTAGTGATAACAAGCCCAGCCGAAGGGCTCGTCGGAAACCCATGTCCATCCCTGATCGGTGAACGCCCAACGCCCCCGAGTGTAAGGCCTCCATGACGAATCGTTCACCACCGTCGGCTGGTAAACGTATCCATAATCAGAGGTATTGAACCACGAGCCGTAATTCGCCAGTGGTTCGTAGAAATTATCGAAATCCCCAGTCGGCGCACCGCTGACATAATCCCTGCGCGGCTCGAAAGAGCCAATCGGCTCGCGACCGGCAAGCTCCAGCTCACGCTCATTCAAAACCCCCTCAAGCCCCGTGAGTTCCTGCTCTTTGCTCTCCAACTCCTGCTTCTCGCGGGCAATCCGCTCCTCCCTCTCAGCAAGCTCACGCTGCCTATTTTCCAGTTCTGCCGCCGCTGCGGAGTCTTTGGCATAGCGCTCATCCTCCATACGAAGCCGCTCTTCTTCGATCAAAGTCCGCTCCCTTTCGATCGCATCCATTTCGTCCGCGAGCTTTCGATCGGCAAGCTCCGCCTCAATCTCACGCTGGCGCTCTTGAGCATTTGCCGCGTTCCTTTCGAGACGTTCCAATTTTTCGGAAAGACCGTCGTCGGGCTTGTCGCAGGAAATGAGTCCTAGTGTTGCGACAGTAGCGAGCGCGGTAAAAATGATGGTTTTCATAGAGAATTCAGTGGGGTTACGGAAAATTAGACCCAATGCAGGGGAAATTGATTCAAACTTTCACAAGCCAGTACGTTCGCTCCGCTGAGCCCTAAAGTCACCTTAGATTTTTGGCGGGACGATTCAGGAAAACACGAAGTCCACGTGTCCAACCTGATCACCGGGAAGAAGCTGAGGTTTTCTGGTGATTTTCACGCCGAGCGCCTCCTCCATCGCTCGCAACTCCATCGCCTCAGCACGAGGAAACTTCTCGAAAACCCCTTTGAGCGGATGATGGAACTCACGCAGCGTGATTCTTCCACTAGTTTCATCGTGCAGGCATTTCATGAAAAGACCATCTTTCGAGCGGATCTTCGCAAAAAGTTGCGCCTTATAAAGCAGTGTTGTGCCTTTGCTGATGCTAGCTTTCCAGCTTTCCCCCTGCTCCTGGAAATACTGGAACAACATGCGATCCGGCGCATTCTCGCCGAACATCCGCTGCATCTGCTCCAGCACCTCAATGGTGAATGCCGCAGGAATACCCGGAAAAAGCGCATCTGCCTTCTCAGAAAGCCGGTAGAAAATCTCAGGACGACCGATCTCCGTCCGGGGCACGCGCGTGCGTTTCAGGTATCCGAGCTTCGTCAGATCCTCGCAATGCTGCTTCACGGTCATGTAGCTTGACCCCAGCGTACGCGAGAGTTCACTGACCGCCATGCCACCAGAAAGCTTGAGTTCGGAAAGCGCCGCAAGCCACTGAGGCTTGAGGAGATCATGGAATGCGGGGAGGAACATGGGGTTTCACCGCAACTCTGCGGTCTGACTATTCTAACGTCAGTCAGCCCCTTGTCCAGCAGCCACCTCTTAGATGAATTCGTTCACCAAATTCTCCAGCATCTCCTGCCTGCCGGAATCGAGGGTCGGCTCGCCGTTTGAAAGTGCATACTTGCTGACTTCTGAAAGGCTGATGGATTTCGAGGCGATCTTCGCACCGATTCCAGTATTCCAACTCGCGTAGCGATTATCGACGAAATCTTGGAGACGACCGTCCTCGCGGATAGCAGCTGCGATTTTCAAGCCGCGTGCAAAGGCATCCATGCCGCCGATGTGGGCGTGAAAAAGATCGGACGGCTCGTGGGATTCGCGGCGGCGTTTCGCGTCGAAGTTGAGTCCGCCGGTGGTGAAGCCACCCATTTCCAGCACTTTAAGCATGATCTCGGTAGTGAGGTAGATGTCGGTCGGGAATTGGTCGGTATCCCAGCCGATGAGTTCATCGCCCTGGTTTGCATCCACGGAGCCAAGCGCGTTTGCGTCGATCGCCACGGTCATTTCATGGAGCATCGTGTGCCCGGCGAGGGTCGCGTGATTGGTCTCAAGGTTCAGCTTGAAGTGATCCATCAGGCCGTATTGGCGGAGGAAATTCAAGCAGGCAGCGGAGTCTGAATCGTATTGGTGCGTGGAGGGCTCGCGCGGCTTCGGCTCGATGTAGAACTGGCCTTTGAAACCGATTTCCTTCGCATAATCCACAGCGAGATGGAGAAGATTCGCGAGGTTATCGAGTTCGCGTTTCATGTCGGTGTTGAGCAGCGTGGAGTAACCCTCGCGCCCACCCCAGAAGGTATAGCCTTCACCGCCGAGCTTCAAGGTGCCGTCCATGGCAGCTTTCACCTGGGCTGCCCCGTAGGCGAAAACATCCGCATTTGGAGAGGTTCCCGCGCCTTGCGAATAGCGTGGATGTGAAAACAGGCAGGCGGTGCCCCAGAGCAGTTTTTTACCGGTGGATTGCTGCAGTCCTAGCAAGTGATCAGTCACTTTTTCGAGAGCAGCATTGGATTTCGCGAGGTCGCCGAGTTCCGGAGCGATGTCGCGGTCGTGCCAGCAGTAGTAATCGATCCCCATCTTGTCCATGAACTCGAAGAAGACGTCTGCACGCTTTAGCGCATTGTCCACCGAGTCGCTTTGGTCATCCCAAGGCATCAGAGCAGTTGGGCCGCCGAAGGGATCTGAGAGCCCGTTGCGCATGACGTGCCAGTAGGCGGCAGCGAAACGGCAATGTTCCTTCATCGTCTTTCCGGCGACTATTTCGTCTGCATTATACTGTTTGAAGGAAAACGGGTTCTTGGATTTAGAGCCTTCGTATTGGATTTTTGGGATTTCTGGAAAAAACGACATGTTGTATATCTAATCCTCCGCCACTTCACCGACAAGGAAGCAAATGATCCGATTTGAATCGCGAATGTTGCAGCATCTGTCAGAACAGCCTAAAAACACTCCGTGAGCCGCCCTGTTGATGCATTAATCGATTTCCTAAAAACGGAAGAGGCGCGTGGACACAGCCACGTCTACCTCGACGAGGGCGCACGCGAGGGGCTCAGGGATTTATTCAAACGATCACGCAACCCAGCTCCGGCCCATATAGAAAGCATTCCCGCACCAGCCTCACTCCCCCCAGTCTCAACAGAAGTCACCATCAGCGGAGCCACGAAGATCGAAAAACTCGATTCCATCCGCGCTCAAGCAGCTACATGGGCTCCCGCCATCTCGCTCGGCACCCTACGTGAGACCATGGTCTTCGCGACTGGCGATCCAGATGCCGCGATCATGCTCATCGGCGAGGCTCCGGGCTACAACGAGGAAAAGGAACAGGAACCCTTCGTCGGCCCCGCTGGACAAAAGCTCAACGACATCCTCAAGGCCATGGGCGTGCACCGCGAGCAGGTTTATATCTCCAATCTGGTGAAATACCGCCCCTCCCTGCCGAAACAAACCACCAACAATCGCAAGCCCAGCCCCGAAGAAATGGCCGCCTGCCTCCCTCTAGTTATGGCGGAGATTTCCGTGGTGAAACCTAAGCTCATCCTTGCACTCGGCGGAACCGCTGCCGAAGGCTTGCTTGGACTTGAGGGAAGCGTCGGCTCTATGCGCGAAAAATGGCACGATCTCGCAGGTATCCCAGCCCGCGTCACCTATCATCCAAGCTACCTTCTTCAGAGCGGCGGATCAAATCAAGTGAAGCGCTCGCTCTGGGAAGACATGCTCGCCACCATGGAAAAACTCGGCATGCCGATTTCCGAAAAACAACGCGGATATTTCCTGCCGAAGCCCTAGGCCTCAACACCATGCTCCCCGAGCACAGGGATAGGTTTCGGAACTTCTTTTCTACGGAGGCCGAACTGCCGCACCGCATGGCGATTCAGATGCGCTTTCGCCTCCTCCACGCTGTCGGTGAAGAAAATTAGCTCCGGATCCTCGGGGCTGATCGTCCCCTCCTCTGCCATTTTGTAAACGAAGTCCATCAGTGGCTGCCAGAAGTCCTTGCCCATAAGGATGATCGGAAAATTCTTGAGCTTCCCAGTTTGGATCAGCGTCATCGTCTCGAACATTTCGTCGAGCGTCCCCGCCCCACCCGGCATCACGATGAAAGCATAGGAATACTTCACCAACATTGTTTTTCGCGTGAAGAAGTAGCGCATGTCCACGGACTTATGCACGTAGGGGTTCACATTCTGTTCGAAGGGAAGAATGATATTCACGCCGATGGATCGCCCGCCTGCCTCAAAGGCACCTTGATTACCCGCCTGCATGATGCCTGGGCCACCTCCCGTCAGCGTTGTGAAGCCTAGCTCCGCACACGCAGCTCCCATTTCCCTAGCTAGTTCATACCAGCGTGTTCCGGGCTTAGTTCTTGCTGATCCGAAGATTGTCACGCAAGGCCCCACGAAATGTAGGATGCGGTAGGCGCGTATCAAATCTAGCCCCACACGGAGCAGAGACATGAGATCGTGGAAGCGCGATCTCGGCCCCGCCAACCATGAACGCTCCTCCACCTCCAACTCAAAGATCTTTTGCTGACGGATCTCCTCCTCGGTGATTTCATGCTCATCGGTGACTTCCGGGCAATCGGGACAGGGTTTGTGCGCTTGCATCTTCTCACCTAGCATCTTCCCACCATCTTGCGAAACACATTCCTTCCCATGAAGCTTATCATGGTGAAATGAAAGAACGGGCAAAATACCCGCATGGAAATCTTCTATGCAGACTGAATCGTAATTCGGAGGGAGCCCTCAAGACCCCTAAAGTTTTGCAGATCGGAGGGGATCCAATCCGGGCGTCCTGAGGACTCGCTCCGAATTACGGTGTAGTCTGCGTAAAAAACACCCGCCTCAGTGGCGAATGCGTGCAGGCACGCGCTTTTCTGGACGACTTGGAGCTGCTTTTGCAGCCTCTTGGCCGATACGCTTGAGAAGGGCGATAAGGGATGCAGTGATGAAGTATTCCTTCAGAAGGGCTTCACGGGTTTCTCCAGATTTGGTTTTGTGGACGATTTTCATAAGGTTTGTTTTGTGGTTCCCGAGCCGGGCTTTGCATTTTCCGCGCCATTTTTTGGCAACCGATTTTAATTTGTAAGCGTGATCCGGAAATTCGCAAATATTAGTGCTCCAAAACGTCGATTTATTCCGAAATCATTTCGATTGTGAATAAGCCGTGTTTACCAGAGTGGCTTCACCCGGCTTTCCCGTAATCACAACCGTAAGGGATTTTCCGCCACCCGAGAATGTCAGGGATAATACCGAAACACCATTAGCACTTGAGGATTTGTAGTTGCTTGTCATGCCAAGTGAGGATGCCTCGGCCTCAAAGAATGATCGAAGATCTTCCGGAGACATTGAGCTCTTGCCAGAAAATTGTCCCGATATCTGACGACCCGAATCCGAGTGATACGTGCTGAAGCCATTGGTGAGATCTGATGCCCTCGGCACCCAAGCAGGCACTTGGGAGAGATCCGTATTCCCGATTCGTGTCGTATTCCCCTCAGAATCTGTGATTTCCAGCCTGCCTTCAGAAATATCCTTATAAGAAAGGGTCATCTCCTTGCCGTCCTTGGTGCGGATGGTCATCTCCCCTTTGTCGTCGTTATTGGAAACCGTTTCCAGTTCCGGATTCATTTTCACCACCATCTCGGCAGCTGTCTTTTCAGGGTTATCAAGAATGCCTTTCACGCTGCCCCAGATGGCCATACCGGCAAAACGGCAATGATGACTCCAATTACAACGATCCCCAGGCAGCCGATGCCTACCCACGCAATTGCCGGGAGGCCTTTTTTAGCTGGGGCTAAGGGAGGGGTAGATGGCATTTGAGATGGCTGTTCCATATCATTATTTGATCAAAAAACGCCGGATCACGCAAATAAGAAACCGCAGGATCTAGAAACGTACAGAATTTCTATTTCTCATTCCGGTTTTTCCGTTCAGCCTCTCCGCCATGTCGCAACGGACAGGAATTTTATTGGTGGTCTCGGGGCCTTCCGGCTCAGGTAAAACCACGCTTTGCAGGCGTCTGGCCGATGAGGGAGAGGCACGCTACTCGATTTCATGCACCACCCGCCAGCCCAGGCCGGGCGAGATAGATGGCCGTGATTACCATTTCCTGACACGGGACAAATTTCTCAAAAAACGTGACAATGGAGAATTTCTCGAAAGCGCAGAGGTGCACGGAAATCTCTACGGAACCCTCCGCTCGGAAGTCACCGGCCAGCTAGAGATCGGCTCCGATGTCGTCATGGATCTCGATGTCCAGGGTGCGGATCAAGTAAGGCGTTGCAGCGATGAAATCATCAAAAAATCCGCAGTGGATCTTTTCGTGATGCCTCTGAATGAGGAAGAACTCCATGCGCGCCTTTCCGGCAGGGGTACCGATTCTCCAGAAGTCATCGCCCTGCGCATGAAAAACGCCCTCGAAGAAATGAGCCATTGGGGAAAATACACCTACCGCCTGCTTTCTGGCACGCAGGAGGACGATTATTCACAGTTCAAGGCACTGCTCATTGCTGAAAGGCTTCGCGTCAGTCGCCTGAAGGAGTAGTGATATTTTTGAGCAACCACTCTGCCATCGTGGCATATAGCGGATAGTCGGTGATTAGTATGTTGCTATGACCCGCTTCTGGGATGAGCAACCACTCATTTCCTTTCCCCTTCGGCAAAGAGTCGAACAATGACTTACCAGCGGAGGGCGGAGCCATCTCATCCCGTTCACCATGAATGACCAATGTTTTGGCTTTGATTTTGGGAGCCAAGTCAATCGGCCTGATTTCGGAAATTTTCAAACCAGTTTTCCACCCGAATACAACATCAGTCGGCTCCCTCACCGCGGCACCTAGTACGGAGCCTAGTAGTGCATTTGTCTGACCGCGAATCACCGTCTCCAGCTTATCGAAAGTGGCGAGAACAATTATGGACTGAAAAACAGAGTCATCGTGCGCGGCAAGATGGATGGGATTTGGACGTTCATGAGCTGGAAATTCCTTTAATGATTCGTTGCGTTTCTAAGGATCTAGGACATTTAGTCAAGAAAGGTTAAATATCTTGCTTTCTTTGTTGTCTGCTATATTAGACTTCTTAGTTCGTTCGGCAATCTTTTTTTGAACATTTTTAAGAGATAGGTGTCGTAAATTTAAAAAGATTATTTCAGTAGATGGAAAATGACGGTAAATCAAAGGATGACCGGGGAGAAATCGGGGACACCACCGACGCATTCCTCAGGTTCCTCGCGGTAGAAAAGGGTCTCTCCGACGCTTACCAGCTTTCCGTGGCCCAGACTTTAAGCGCTTTTTCCAAATGGGCGGATTCAGGAAAGCAGCTTCTGAAAGATATTGGGACAGATGAACTCGCCAATTTCCTCTCCTGCCGGAAATCAGCGGGAATGGTCGGAACCTCCCTACGCATCACCACGGTGCATCTAAAAATCTACTTCCGCTGGCTGGCATCGACGAATCGGCTCGGTATGGATCCTGCAGAGCCGCTGGTATCACCAAAACCTGATCGCAGTCTTCCCTCCACGCTATCCGCCGATGAAATGAGGAACTGGCTAGAAGGTATCCCCACAGATGATCCTCTAGGTAGGAGAGATCGTGCCATTCTTGAACTGTTCTATTCTTCCGGCTTGCGGCTGGCTGAGCTCTGCGCAGCAAGGCTGGAATGGATGGATTTTGATGAAGGATTTCTCCGTGTGACCGGGAAAGGCAACAAAACCCGGTTGGTGCGTGTGGGTGACACCGCCTGCAGTGCTATCAAGGATTACCTAAAAAATGGTCGCCCATCCCTCGTCTCGGCTAAAACCTCATCCCACATTTTCATCGGAATACGCGGAGCACAACTCACCCCAGAGCGAATCCGGCAGATCGTGAAAGAACGGGCGGCATTGGCTGGGATCGACAAAACCGTGTATCCCCACCTGCTTAGGCACTCATTTGCGACACATCTCCTCGAAGGCGGGGCAGATTTGCGGGTAATACAGGAGCTTCTAGGTCACGCAGACATTTCTACCACCCAGATCTACACACATGTCAGCAGCAAAGGACTGAAGGAAATGCACCGCAAATTCCACCCGCGAGGGTGATTTTAATCCTTGGTAACCGGAAGCTTTGGCTTGTCGTTCTCGCCGAAGACCTTGATTTCTAGCTTATCGCCCTTCGCCGTTTTGGCGTCCTTTTCCTTTCCTGCTTCTTTACGTGCTTCATCAGGCGTTGGGACGACTTCCGCCACGCGGATCGCTTGGTATAGAAGGTTGTAATTGTGCCTCAGAGCAGAAGGAAATGAGACCCGGCCGGCCTCAACAATTTTCTCCCTGAGCATTTTCGCAGAAATATCTGCCACCAGATCCGTGCCTATCTGCACAGCTCTATCCACACCCGCCACCTTCTGCCCCGCATCCGTCCCACCACGAATAATATCGCTCGTCACTGATCGCCCTTGGATAGCGATGCTCGATTGTGCGGAAAGAAGCTTCCCTGCCCTGTCCACGGTGATTTCAAGCATCGCATGATCGTCTGATGAAAACCATCCACGCACATGGTCAATACGTAGAGAAATGAAAATCCCGCCATCCGGTGTGGGCGTGATTTCTGGGCGGTAGGTCTTGTAGCTCGCGCCGGAAAGGCCGTATTCGGCGAATTTACCATCAGACTTTGTCCAGCCACCGAGGCTATCGCCAAACGACGTCTCATCGACGAATACGCCGCCAGATAGCTTCATGGCCAGTGCCAAGAAAATGGCTGTAATTACTGATTTCTGATTCATTTTACGAAATGGTTGCTGCCTTCGACTACGCTACCCGGAAAGTCATTCATTCAAACTTGCGGAAGTTGCAAGGGATTAACCACTGCCTTCGTTTCCTCTCCCCCGCCAAAAAACCTTTTTACTACCGCAGATGCGCGTGCTCTGTGGTCATCCTTGATATGTGCCGCCACCGTCGTGATAGCGCCGATGATCACACTCCAGTCATCCGTGAAGCCGACACCTAATATCGTATCCGGTATAAAATCCATGGGGAAGATGAGATATCCCAACGCACCAAGGATGACGCTTTTCGCCCAAGCTGGCGTTTCACTGTCCCGCAAACAAAAGAACAGAGTTAGCGCACCTCCCAGCAGTTTGCGCCCGCCACGACTCGCCACCTTGCGCACGACTCGCCAGAATCCCGGCACTGTGAAGGCTTCCGGGAAATGTGTCTTGAAATCGATCTTCGTAAAATCAGGTAACTTCATTGTCAGGATCACGTTAGCTTCTAATACCAAAAATTTCAATAACCAACAGCTGGCGCCGAATTCGCGTGCCGTATCACCGGAGGCTTGCTAGGAACTCTCTATGGCACAACGCGTGAAAACCGTGGCTTCGATCACGGTGGAGAAATTTTTCGACTCTTACTCGGAATCATTGAAGCTCGACTTAATCGGGGAAAGGGTCGGATTTGACCGCCTCATCAGCGAGCCCGCAGTCAACCGCCCAGGACTCGCACTAGCGGGATTCTTCTCCTATTTCGCAAAAAAACGTGTGCAGGTGCTCGGCAACCTCGAGATGGCCTACCTCCGGAAACTACCGGAACAAATGCGTATCGACCGCTTCCGCCGCATGTGCGAGCGGGAAATCCCTTGCATCGTCGTTTCCCGCGGCTCGACGCTCGGCCCCGAATTGATGGCCGTCGCCAAAGAGCACAGCATCCCGGTTTTTGGCACCTCGCAGATCACGATGAAATTCCTCAACGCTGCGACCATCAGCCTTGAGCATGAATTCGCCCCGACGGTTACGATGCATGGCTGTATGGTCGACATGCGCGGCATCGGCGTGCTCATCGTAGGCAAAAGTGGCTCGGGTAAGTCAGAAACCGCCATCGGTCTACTCGAACGCGGCGGCTCCCTCGTGGCTGATGACATGGTGCGCGTCAAACACGTAGGCGGAGAGCTCATCGCCACCTCGCCAGATCTTTCACGCGGCTACATGGAAATCCGCGGCATAGGCATCATCAACGTTGCTAACCTCTACGGCCTCGCCTCCATCCGCCCTGACAAGCGCCTTGATCTCGTCGTCACTCTGAAGCCTGCGACCGATCTCAACGAGGTGGATCGCCTTGGCCTAGAATCGAAAACCTATGAACTTCTTGGGCAACAGGTCGTGCACGTCGAAGTTCCTGTAGGCCCCGGGCGAGATACCGCACGCATGGTTGCCATCGCTGCACTCGATCAACAGCTACGCCGCCTTGGTTACAATATGGCAGACGAGTTCAACCAGAAGCTTCTCTCCCACATGTCTACCGGGAAAACTGGGCCCTTGCCCTAACTTAGTCCAACTGAATTTCGCGCAGTGAGCCTATCACCCAATCCGCGCCAGCTTCCATCAACTGCGCGGCGCTGAACTGGCCAGTCGCAACCGCTAGACACCTGGCTCCAATGGCATGCGCACATGCGATGTCTTTGGGAGTATCTCCGATGATAAGTGTGCGATCCGGATGGTATTCCCTGCCAGTGACGGCGAGAGCCCTTTCCAAGGCGATGACGCCAAGATCATTTCTGTTCGCTCGATCTGATCCGAAAGCACCGAATGAAAAATGATGCCCGAGTCCGTAATGCCTGAGCTTAATCTCCGCACCCAGCGAGGTGTTACCGGTCAGCAAGGCAAGCTGGGCATGCTCCCTAGTCACGAGTGTTTCCAGTAATTCCACCGCACCATCCAGCACCATACCCTCACCCGGATTCGATTCCAGGCTGTCTGCTAGATGCCGGTGATACGCTTCGAAAAACGCGTGCGTCTGTTCATCACTAGCCTCGATGCCGAAGTGGATATAAAGATTTTCCAATATTCCTAGATCAGTGGAACCGGCGAGATCAAGCGGCGGGCCAGCACCTCCGAATACTTCAATGGCAGTCTTCCGCAATGCAGCCATACCCTTCCCGCCGGTATCGACGAGAGTGCCGTCGATGTCGAACAGCAGCAGCCAGGGCTCACCGCCCCGGTGCAATGCTTCCGACAGTTCGGCAATAGAGCTAGGCATTACTCAGAAGATTTGACCTCGTCGTCTTCCGAGGCCTCTGCAACATCACCGGCTTCTTCGCCGGCTTCATTGTCGTCGTCATCGAAATCCTCGTCTTCTTCCTCCGCATCATCTTCATCGTCCTCGATGAGTTCCCCGTGGAAGAGTTGGAAGTGACGCTTACGCTGGTGAGCAGGGAGCGGGGATAAAATCATCGCGACTGCACGACCGTTCAAGCGTGGAGCCTGATCTACAGCAGCCATCGACTTGAGATCCTCGATGATCCTTTTGAGAACGACAAACCCGAGATCCTTGTGCGCGTTTTCGCGCCCACGGAACTGAAGCACGAAACGCACCTTATGGTTCGCATCGAGGAAAGTCTCTGCACGGCCGAGCTTGATATTGTAATCGTGCTCCCCGGTGCCGACGCGGAATTTCACTTCCTTCATGCGGGCTGAGACCTTCTTCACGCCCTTCTTGAGCTTCGCCTGAGTGTATTTGTATTTCCCGTAGTCGATGATCTTGCAGACTGGTGGATCCGCTTGGCCCGCGATTTCCACGAGATCCAGCCCGACGGACTGAGCTTTCGCGAGTGCTTCACGTGATGACATCACTCCTAGCTGTTCGCCGTTGGCATTGACGACACGTACTTTGGGTGCGCGGATGCGGTCGTTAACACGCGTCATGTCGCGGTAACGTCCCCTATTGTTGTTTTTCTGTGGCTTAGCTATGGCTTTGTCCTCCGGATGTATGGATGCTGTGCTCCCGAATACGATAACGGTAAGGCCGACCCGTATATTGGGAGCAAAGCGGTTTTCTGAGAATGGCAGGAACGGCGGGTCATGAAATGATGACGAAAAGCCCGCACCGGCTCAAATGGCCGGCGGTGAATGTGGCGGGAAGGCGTTCCTTGGAAATCATAGGCTGGTTCTGCTCCGGCTATTTGCCGGGGCGTCTCGCTTAGTAATGAAAAGCAAAACCCCGCACAGCTTTCTGCGCAAGGATGAATTTCAATGCTGAAATGTGTCACCTCCCGCCCATGTCGCCCCGTGTTCGTGTTTGACCACCGCCCTCGCCGCCCGCATCTTCCCCACATGTCATTCCTGCGTCCGCTCGCCATTGGCCTGTCCGCCGTTTTCACCGTTGCATCTTGTGGAGGAAATCCCCCTCAGGGAGGAGGCTCGTCTCAGGATGGGCCGCTCGTGGTTGGAACTGTGCCACGCACACCACCGCCTGCTGTTGTGGCGGAAAGTGTGCTCATCGTAGATCTTAAAAGCGGACGAAATCTGTATGCAAAGAACGCCGATAGCGTCCGAGCAGTGGCATCCACCCAGAAAATCATCACCGCCCTCTGTGTCCTAGACGCTGGTAACATCGACAAAACAGTCACGATTACCTCCTACGATACGCAATGCGAACCGACCAAGCTCTACCTCAAGCCCGGTGAAACCTATACCCGCCGCGAGCTTCTCAAAGTACTCATGGTGAAAAGTGCCAACGATGTCGCCCGCGCACTTGCCCGCGATATCGGCGGCAGCGTCGAAGGCTTCTCGGAGCTAATGAACAAGAAATGCGCCCAACTTGGAATGAAGAACTCACACTTCAAGAACCCGCACGGCCTCACCGAGCCGGGTCAGTATTCCACCGCACGGGACATGGCTATCGCTGCTAGGGTTGCCTACCGCAGTCCCCTCCTCCGTTCCTATTTCGCTACAAAGTCCTCCGTCTTCAAATACAACGACGGCCGCACCCGCCTCATCGAAAACACCAACAAGCTCCTCAAGCGTCTCGACTATGTAGACGGCATGAAAACAGGCACTACCAACGCCTCCGGCCGCTGCCTTATTTCCACCGGATCACTCAACGGCCGCTCCGTCGTCTGCTGCGTCTTCAAATCAAATTCAGCAAACATCTGGAGCGACTCAGAAAAACTCATGCGCTGGGCGCTCGAACGTCCGGAGGCAAACTGATACTTGCCGCGCGGACAACTTGGAGATGAATCCGTACGACCCCAGACAACAGCTCGAAACTCTGGAGTCGAAACATCTTCTCCGTCGCCTCGCCCCCCTTGATTCAGCGCCCGGCATTCGCATCGTCCGAGACGGGCGCGAGCTCTGGAACTTCGCTTCCAACGACTACCTCGGGCTTTCATCGCATCCCGAAGTATCTGAAGCTTTCATCGAGGGCATCCGCAAATTCGGCACCGGCTCCACGGCTTCACGGCTAGTCACCGGCACTTCCGCACCACACACCGCCCTTGAGGAAACCCTCGCTTGTGCGAAAAGCGCCGAAGCAGCACTGACCTTCACCTCCGGCTACGCCACCGCTCTGTCCGCTGTCCCTGTCATCGTCGGAAAAGGCGATTTCGTCGTGCTCGACAAGCTCGCCCACGCCTGCCTCATCGATGCAGCGAAAAACTCCGTAGCCACCCTCCGCATTTTTCCTCACAACAATGTAGAAAAACTCGACACGCTACTCACCAAGCTTCGCAAAAAGCATTCCGACTCGCGTATCCTCGTCATCACCGAATCCGTCTTCTCCATGGACGGAGATCTCTGCCCCCTAAGGAAAATCACCGAAGTCTGCGCGAACAATAATGCGCTCTTATTACTCGATGAAGCCCACGCCACCGGAGTCCTCGGAGCCACAGGAATGGGACTAGCCGAAGAACTCGGCTTACGCGAACGCGTCGATTTCCAGATGGGAACGTTCAGCAAAGCGCTCGGCCTTTCCGGAGGATACCTTGCCGCCAGTCGCGCATGGATCGATCTCATCGTAAACCGAGCCCGCCCCTTCATCTACACCACAGCTCCTCCGCCTGCACTTGCCATAGCAGCCTCTGCGGCCATCGCCCTCGTCAGATCCGACGAAGGGAAATCGCTGCGCAAAACACTCTTCGCAAATCTCCAGCAACTAAAAGCCGGGCATCCCAGCCCCATCGTGCCACTCATCTATGGCAGCGAGGCTAAAGCACTTGATGCATCCGCCAGTCTTCTAGAAAAGGGATTTCTCATACCGGCCATCCGCTACCCTACGGTGCCGCGCAATTCCGCACGGCTCAGGCTCACAGTTTCTGCAGCCCACCCGCCGGAAGCGATCGCCGCTCTGTCCGCCGCATTGGGCTCACAGGGCGGCTGAAAAAATCACTCCTCTTCAGTAGCCTCGTCTTCGCCCGCAGCTGCCTTTTCTTTTAGCTCGATGATGTGTGCTTTCACCTGATCGAGATTAGCTGCCATTTCTGAATCTGGAGAAATTGCCTTGGCGTCATCAATGACCGCGAGCGAATCATCAAATTTCTCCAACTCAGCAAGAATGATCGCCTTGATAAACATAATGTTCTGCTTGCGATCCCCATCGAAATCGCCGGAGTTGAGAGTATCGTCAACGAGCACAAGGGCTTCTTCGAACTTCTCCTCATTACCAAGTTCATTGAGTTTATTTTCAAATACGGCAAATTTTTCGGCGGCTTCAATGTTCTTCACATACCCAGTGCTATCCTCTGGATCGGATGCCTTGATCATGGCGATCTGATCTCCGTAGAATTTTGTTATAACGCCATCTTCCAACTCCACCGCTTCTAGTGCGGCGATGAGTGCTTCCGCTTTGGCAACGCCTTCGAGCCCCTCGGCCTTAGTAAGCGCTTCATTTAGGGATTTTTGAGCTCCTGTTAGTTCTGCAAGATGCTCAACATAGGCATCCGGTCCACCTTCCTGATAACCCGTCTGCGCATAAGGTTTCCCAGCAGCATCCGTCAGCATGATCGTAGGATAACCCTGCACTGCATATTCTTCGCCGAGCTTTTCATTCTGCGCCTTTGTTTCTGCGGAAAGCTTCGAATCGTCCTGTGGGAAATCGATCTCCACGAGAACGAACTTATCTTCCACTCCCTTGTTGAATTCGTCTTTATCGAAGACTTCTTCCTTCAGGCGGATGCACCATCCGCACCAATCGGAACCAGTGAAATCAATCAGTAGGTTCTTATTTTCCTCCGCCGCTTTTTTCTTCGCTGCTTCAAAATCCGATGTCCAGCCCTCACCGCCGGCAAGTGCAGAGGAGATGCAGACGGCTGCGGCAGCCGCCGCCACGATATTGTTTCTCATGTTTTTCATGTCGAGCAACGCTCATGCGGTTGCAGCGAGTTGTCGAACTATAAAAGTTTGACTGAAATGGAACCTATTTGCCTGTCAGCTCCTTGCGCGCGGCATCGACCTTCTTCTTGAATTCCTTGGTCGCATCCTTGTCGCTTTCGAGTTGTTTTCTGTCCGCTTCCGCGACCAGCTTTTCAAGCCCGGCGTCGAATACGTAGAATGTCACCCAGGCACCTGAGATCGCGTCTTTCGTTTCAGCGAGCACCGCTGCCGGAAGTTCTTTGTTCTCCCTGACCTCGGAAACCCTTGCGAAAACAAGCACGCAGTCGGTCTTGATCGCCTTGGTGCCGTTCTCAAGTGCGGCGGCACATCGTGGACATGCATCGTCATTTCCTTTAGCTACGATTGCCAGCAGCTTGCCTTTTTCCAAAGCCTCAGCCTTCGCCTCCTCAAGCTCACTGAGTTCCATGAAGCCACGGGGAGCATCCCCGGCAAATGAGTAACAATTCGCGGCGATGGATAGAACGAGGATTACGAGAGTTTTCATAGTTCCTCCACATTCTGCCAATATGATGATCTTGGCAATCTAGTTCTACGCGGTTCGATGGCCTTCAGTCTTATCATATTAAGGCGAGTAGTAGGACTCTCCGAAGAGCGATCTGTTGCCGCCCTGCTCGTCGCTTGGTTTGTCCTGTGGTGCCCCACCACGCTCAACGAGGCCTGCAGGCGAAATATTGCCATCGCGCATGTCTTGCTTCTGTTGAGAAATCGTATCGTCAATGGCTGCGGTGGCATCCGCTGGAAGATCCCCGAAGGTATCCGAATCTGCCAAAGCCGAGGTTTTCACCATCTTGTCCACGTTCACGTCCACCGGGCGCGTGAATCTCTGAGCATTGCCAGGCATCACAAGCATTTGACCGCGGGTGAGCTTCAAAACCTCACCATTCTGATGGGTAAGTGTGGCAGTACCTTCCAGACAGACGATCTTCAACGACACCCCGGGATTGTTTTCAAACATCATCGTGGTCCCGGTGATACCGGCGGTGATTGTAGCGGTGCGAATTTTCGCGCCACCTGCATTCTTAGGAACCTGCAAAAGGAAAGATCCTTTTTCGATCTCCATGTCGCGTGAACCCGAAGAGAATCTGAAAATCGAATTCGCACCGACGCGCGTGATCGTTTTGTCAGGAAAAGTCATTGCCGCACGCGATTTTCGGCCGGTCAACAAGGTCGAAGAACCACCCATCTTTTCACCGCCTGAAATTGTTCGGGCTGCCGATGACTTTTCACTAAGCTTGACGTCGTTAACCACTGTGGTGACCACGGCTGACTTCAGCGGAGCTGCCGACAAATTGGCCGACACTGCAGCCGCTACAAGAATCCAGATTGAATTTTTCATAATGTTAGTTAATTGGATAAATTTTTAGAAAGTGAGTTGAGCGGAGACGCCTATTCCGGTAGTCCATGTCTCATATTCGTCGAAACTAATAAATGTCGGAGTATTCGAATCGTTCTTATCAAAGAAGACAGATGCACTCGCACTAAAGTCAGAGGTCAGCTGCCAAATGAGCTCTGCGCCAAACGCATACGTCAAATCTTCACGTCCTAACTGGGCGTAACTGAAACGTGAAGCCTTGGCGGAGGCTCGAGCGAACAAGTTATTTGTTATAGAATACTGATAGATGGCTTCCAACGAAACATCGTTGCGCTCCACCGTATTTGGGCGTGCCGTCCACTCATATGATCCACTCAAGGACGAAGAGAGCTGATGCCTCGGCGCTGACCAAAGGATTTTTTGCAAACCCGCCCTAACACGCTGGGCGTTATAATCGGCTTATCCATATGAACCGCTGGTGATCCGTTGCAGCTCAAGCCGAGCGAACAGAATGGTATTATCGAGATCCGGTAAGAGTTTGAATACGCCAGCCCTCAAATTGAGATTTTCAAAATCCGCCGCACTCGTTCTGTCAAATCTAAGAACATCCAGACCTACTCCAACATCGGCATACCAGCCTTTGTGCACATGTGGACGCCATGATAATGCGAGACTCGTCGCCGAAACCCAAGAGGAACCATTATTCAGGGTACCGTTTGCATTCAGTGAGCCACTTGCCGCTTCGTCTGTTCGATAAACCGCTGTACTGAAATCGAAGAAAATCGGTTGTCTGTCACTTCTCGGGACGAGGATTTCCTGAACCCCTAAATCCGAATCGGCAGGAGAATAGGGCGCTTGGTCAATAACCGATGGATTTAACTCGTCCGACTCTTCAGCGTAGTCTGGAAACTGGCCACCAAGTCCAAAAAAGCGCTGCGTCGAAGATAGGACGTCAGCTTGAGACGCCATAGAGCTGATAACAAAAACGAATAGGATTTTCTTGTACATACTTTTTATTTAAGGAGTAATGCGACATATACTTTCCTGCTCAAAGCACGTCAAGAAATTTAATGACTTCATCTTAAAAACAGAAAACCTCAGAAAAACCTAACTACAAACCATCGCTTTGATCTGATTATTAAGGATTTAAAATAACTGTAGACTCAAACGATCTGCATTTAGTATCTTTCAAAGAAACAAAGTCGTCTAGTATCACGAAATAGCGTCAAGAGTTCCCGCCCTCAACCAATTGCACGACTCGCATGGCGAGTTCATACTTAGACGCTTTCGCAAAGGCCTCCGTATGGTCAGGAAAAACCAATAGCGCCTCGTTATCCTCGGAATCGAACCCGATATCAGAGCGAGAAACGTCGTTTGCAACAACAAGGTTACAGCCCTTGCGTTCAAGTTTCGCTCGCGCATTTTCTTCTAGGTTTTCGGTTTCAGCTGCAAAGCCGACAAGAAAACCCCCGAACCTCATCTCACGTCGCGCAGAGCCAAGGATATCACTCGTTTTTACAAGCTCCAGCGTCAGCGTCTCACCGGATTTCTTGATCTTATCCACAGCGACATGGACAGGTGTGTAATCAGCAACGGCGGCAGCGAATACGGCAGCGTCCATGCGCCCGATATGGTTGGCAACAGCTTCATACATTTCTGCCGCTGTCTCGACCGGGATGAAATCTATACCGTCTGGAACATCGAGCGAAGTCGGCCCCGAAATCAGCAGGACGCGATGCCCCTCATGAGCTGCCGCACCGGCAATGGCGTAGCCCATTTTTCCCGATGAGCGATTCGTCAGGTAGCGGACGGGATCGAGCGGCTCGCGGGTGGGACCAGCTGTGATAAGGATGTTCATGGGCTTGGAGTTTTTCTCTGTCTCTTCGTGGCTTTGTGTCTTCGTGTGAGGTTATGTGCGGAGGTTGTGTGAAGAGGCTCACACGAAGGCACGAAGAAACGAAGGGCTTGGAGGTGATAGGTAGCGATATTATGTGGTTTCCTGAAGAGAATGTCTGAGGATTTCGGCGATTGCCGCCTGATGAGCTGAGACACGTTTTGCCAAATCCATCGAACTCGGAGTCTCAAGCGTGAAGGACAGCTCGCAACCGTTTTTCGCTAAATAAATCGCCTCCGGCCAAGACTTCGGGAGATCCGCTTCGGCGCAGTGGCAGATCCATCCGTCTTCACGCACTTCGTGATCGTCAATCTCGGGACCGGGTTCCGCCGGGAAAAAAGGTTTCACCGCAGCCAGTATCGCGGCGGCTCGCTCGGGTCTGTCTTCACCAAGATTGATTTCATAAAAGTAGAAGCCCTCGGTCTCCCAATCCTCATGAAGTGAGATAAAGAGATCCGGCGCAGGACGGCGAGAGAGCCAGCGGCTATGCGCGGCGACCTCCAAGCTATCATGCACAAGGTAATCTCGGTTCAGGTCGATGCGGGAACGGTTCTCGCGTGTGCCAAGCGCCAGTCCTCCGGGATTGAGCGCGGGGCAAATCATCCAGGTGATTTCATCAGAAAAAAATCCCGACTTCATCATCCCCAGCAGGGCGAGGGGGCCAGACGGCTCATCACCATGGATTCCTGCGGAAATGTAAACACGCTGCTCTCCTCCAGCACGTTCCCACGCCATCACTGACCCATCTTCGGTCTCGGCGATAATCTCGGAAAGAAATCCGCAAGCTGTCGCAGCTGCGGAAAATTCCTCGGGAAACGTCCGCCAATCGAAAATTTCGGGCATGGATGGAACTACCTGCCGTGTGGCTCCGCTGCAAGGTCAGGATTCTCCGAAAGCATCTTCGAGAAACACCTTGAGGTATTCCCAAGAACGAGCGTCTGCCTTTTCATCATAGGCGACTCCTTTCGATGGATCATCTCCCGCCATTTTTTGCGTGAAGGCATGAACTGCTCCGGAAAAGCTGACGAACTGCCAGTCAGCATCAGCATCTTCCATTTCTTTCTTAAAAGCATCGACCTCTGCAGGGCTGACATACGGATCTATGGCACCGTGGAAACAAATGACTCTCGGAGTAACTTCATTTTCTTTTGCCTCCATACCTTCCGCCGGGGCGAGCCCACCGTGGAAAGAGGCTACTGCTGCAATATCCACATTCGCGCGCGCAAGCTCAAGGACACCGGTTCCGCCGAAACAATAACCGATGGCAGCGATCCGGGA
>JANRFH010000052.1:29631-71011 GCA_030725745.1 Akkermansiaceae bacterium | reverse complement strand
GGACGCTGAGTTCTGCCATCTTGTTTCCCGCACGCATACCGGCGAAAACAAAAGGAACCGGAGGATCTAGCCATTTCGCCGGCGAATCCAAGATTTCAGGGTGAGCTGTTCCCCTTAACAAGATGGCGCTGTCAGTGATTTCCACTAATTCGCGTTCTAATGATTCTCCGGGGACTGTGACATCAAATGCGTCCACATCCGGCAGGTCATTGCCTAGCGAAACTTTTCCGATGTAGGTGCGGACTTTTTCCATTTCCGTCTCCACACCCGATGCTCCGGGAGAGGTGATACCGGCGGGAATCTCTACGCTAACTTGGTATTTCCAGTAGTCTCCTACCTTCACAGGCAGGAGTGGCGTGTCTGATTCTACAAGATCCTCGGTCGCCTCGTTTGTTGTTTCAGCATTTATTTCCTTTTCGGAGGACTTCTTGTCGCACGAGGAGAACATAGCGACGGAAGCTGCAAGAATCACACAGACTGGGGTTTTCATTGAGGTTTTCATTATTTCTTTAGGAACCAGAAACAGCATTATTCCCGCCTGAATAGGGTGCCCCTAGACGATGGGTGACGCGAAGATCAGGGAATCGCTTTGCTCCGGAACTTTTGATCCGCACAAAGAAGAAAACTGCCCCAAAGATCAGAGGAATCAATGCCGCAGCACCTATGCCTAGCGAGAGTTTGATAAGACGATCTCGTTGTTCGAAAATGAGCCTTGCTTGAAGTTGCCGGCTGATCTTCACCTCGTCCCGAATCACTTCACTACCCTTCCAGAAGCGCATGACATCCGCAGCTTCGATGGATGCCGCCTTGATTTTAGAGAATTCCGAAGGCTCAGCCCGCGCACGACTCTCTGCTTCTTCGAGCGACTGCCTCATCACGTCCGGTGGCAGAGTGCTACTCATGACCTTTCCGGGGAAAATCCATGGGGAATCCTCCTGTCCGGGTATGTGGAGAACTACTGCGTTGATCTCAGTCTGACTCCATTTTTCCGCAAAACCACGAGCCACATGAAGCGGCGGAGCAGTGCCAATCTCTGGAAGCACTACCACGATCACATCGATCTCTTCGTTTTTCAGTATTTCAACTAAGGGTGTGGCAATCTCATCCGCCTCTTTCACGGTGAGTATACCCGTCGGATCGAATACGGAGTTCGTGGGTCTCTCTCCATACTTGAAGCCGCTCTGTGCCTGATCTGCGCTCACTGCAAATGTAAGCGAGAGGAAAATAATGAGGTATCTCAGGGCACTCATGAAGCGGCCTCCTGTTTGAGTTGGGCTTGCGAGCGCTTCCACGCTTTTTCAAACGATGCCTTTGCGGTTTTCAGGAAATTGGTGACAGCCTGAAGGGTGTCGCCCTGGCGCATAGCGCTGGATGCCTCGGCAAGTGCAGGTACCCAGTTTTCATCGGACAACCAGACCTCTGCACGGTAACCGGTGGTGACCGAGGTATTACCGGTTTTTCCATCAACTAGCAGAAGCACCGTCCACTCACGGTCTTCTTCCGTTTCTCCTGTGTTGAGTGGACATACATTCATCAGCCAGAAGCCGAAAACCGGAAGACTCACCTCAGCTCCGAGCATAACCGCACAGATGCGCCATTTGATCTGTGGAAAACGCTTACCGAAAGCCTTCACCGCGGAAGCGATTTTCTTCTGCTCCTTCGGTGTCCAAAGATCTACTACATCGAGGATAGGCAGGAGCGGCGGCGGGTTTTCTCCGAACATGTCCATCGATTTCGAACCCGTGAAGCCACAGGCCTCGCACCACTTCGTATCCCGCTCGATGCGTATCTGACAGGAGGGGCAGGTCACGCTCGCGATGGCGAAGCGTTTCGGTGAAAATTCCCTGATCTCACTCATCTTTTTAAACGTATGGAAGTGGATGCTCCGTGGGCATCGAGCCCTTCGAGGCGCGCGAATTCCTCGATCACAGAAAGGGATTTGGCGACCGCTTTCTTGTCCATTTTGACAATGCTTGTGCGGCGCTGAAACTGATCGGCGCGAAGTCCAGAAAATGACTTCCCGCCACCACCCGTGGGCAGCGTGTGGCTTGGCCCCGCGAGGAAATCACCAACAGCCACCGGAGAATCCGCCCCCAGATAGATCGCACCTGCCGTGCGTATTTGCGGAAGAACTGTATCTTCGTCTTCCACCACTAAGGAAATGTGCTCTGGCGCGAAACCGTTGGCGATTTCGATGCCTTCCTCCATCGATTTTACAAGCAGGAGAAACGTTCCGGTGCGCAAGACATCACGGATGATCTTTTCTCGGCTGAGTTTCTTCGCCTGCTTCTCGATCTCCACCTTCACCTTGTTCAGCAGAGCCTTCGAAGGAGTGACGAAGCCGACCGCACTATCACCGCCGTGCTCCGCCTGCGCGAGAATATCTGCCGCGATGTATGCCGCATTTGCAGATGCATCAGCAAGAATCAGAATCTCACTAGGGCCCGGTAGAAGATCAATCGAGACCGCACCGACGAGCTGTCGCTTCGCCTCGACGACGAAACTATTTCCGGGGCCGAAAATACGATCCACCGGCTTCACCAATTTCGTCCCCAGTGCCATTGCAGCAATTGCTTGCGCACCGCCGACCTTGATCGCCTCGGTCACGCCGGCTTGGGAAAGGGCGTAGAGGAGTGCAGGGTTCACCTTCCCGTCCGGCCCGCATGGGGTCGCAGCGAAAATTTCCGGAACCCCGGCTGCCTGCGCGAATCCCGCCGTCATGAGCGCCGTCGAAACGAGCGGAGCCTTGCCACCCGGCACATATACGCCCACCCGATCAAACGGCGTGAACCGTTCACCAACCACGGCACCCTCGGCATTCTTCGCTGACCAGTCCTTACGCATGCTACGCTTCGCGAAGGCGTGGATGTTTTTCAAGCTACGGCGCACCGCCTCACGTGTGCCTTCAGAGACAGAGTTCGCGGCCTCCGCAAATTCCTTTTCACTAATGAACAGGCCTTTCTTCGTAAGCTTTGCGCCATCGAAGCGATGGGTCAGCTCGATCAGGGCGTTGTCACCCTTTTTAGCGACTTGAGAAATGATGTCCGAAACAATATCCTTTACGGAATCTTCCGGGATGGCTCTGCGCTGCAAACGCCTGACGAACGACGCGTAACCCGCATCCTTGTAACTGAGAATCTTCATACCACTGAGCTGAGGCGCAAAAGATGCACATTTCTCGCATATACGCCAACCTTCAATCCGCCACAGCAGCAGGTCTTTTCACCGCAGCCCGCACCGTGATCCCCAGCCCCCCGATAACAAACAACATCGGGAACCAAATCGAATACCCCGCCGCCTTCGAATCGGGCTTCAGGATCGTGAAATCTGGGTCTTCTGGATTCACAAAAATCGTAGTCTTCGTTCCCGCAGGCCACTGCTCCAGCATATCACTCGGCTTAGCACGCTTGTTGTATGAGGGATTTCCCCGTGCTGTCACACGATCTGCCGTTTTCGCTTCGCCATCCCATTCGTAACCATAAAGCACATTGAAACGGTATTCTTGTGGCGAAAATTCATCGTGTTTCCACTCCTCCACCTCGGAGGAAAGAATAACCGCCTCCACCTGCGGCCAGCCCCGCTGATCCACCGCGCGGACATAGCTTTTCCACATCAGCACGGTGAAAAGCCCACCGATTGCGGAAACACAAAGCCCTAGCAGGACGAGAAAAATGGTGGAGCCTTTCATGGTGACGGAGCGAACCAACAACCTACCGGACAAAATTGCAACTCCGGTAAAGATCGACACAGGATAAGCCGGGGAATATATCGATCCCGTGCGCTACTCCCTGACACATCGTAATCACTACAAATATGAGGGTGCCGTCTCCGTTTCCCACCATCTCGCACGCTTGGCGCCGAGATTCCTTCCGGGACAACGCTGCCCGTGGCACATCATCGAGGTGAAACCAGAGCCGGTCGGACGCAGCCTACACAACGATGTTTATGGCAACGAGACCGCTTACTTCGAGTGCGAGGGAGCACACACCGAGCTAGAAGTCACGGCACGCAGTCTCGTGGAGGTATTTCCCATCAAACTACCCCCTCCAGAATCGACTCCTGCATGGGAAAGCATCGTCCTCGCTAGCAGTGCAGACAAGCTCACCCTCAGCACAGAGGCCGGAGCCTTCCGTTTCGGCTCTCCCATGGTGCCGCTCGGCGAGGAATTCGCAGATTACGCACGCCCAGATTTTACACCGGGAAGACCTATTCTCCAGGCGGCTATGGCATTCATGAAACGCGTTTTTGACGAATGCGATTTCGACCCTAAAGCCACCGATGTCGCCACGCCAGTCGCGGATGTCCTCTTGAAAAAAGCCGGAGTCTGCCAAGATTTCGCCCACCTCATGCTTGCCTGCCTACGCTCGCTCGGCCTTCCTGCGCGCTACGTCAGCGGATATTTGGAAACACTACCACCTCCCGGTCAGAAACGACTCGTCGGAGCGGATGCTTCCCACGCATGGGTTTCGGTATTCTGCGGCGAAGAAACGGGTTGGGTCGATTGTGATCCCACCAACAACATCCTCCCCAGCGAACGTCACATCACCGTTGCATGGGGACGGGACTTTTCCGATGTCAGCCCCCTGCGCGGGGTCACTCTCGGAGCCGGCGGGCAGAGCCTCACCGTTGAGGTGGATGTGGAGCCAATCGATTAACTTACATCCCCGTAAGCATCAGCGCTCCCCTGATCCCGGCCTCTTGTTCAAACTTCGGAGGCACGACGTAAGGACTATTCTCCACTGCGGGAAAATAACCTGCCGCCAGCTTACGGACTAGAGCCTCAGTTTTTTCATGCAGCCCCTCCGCCTGCGAGACACCACCACCGATCACCACCCGCTCCGGCGGCGCGATCGCGAGCAGAGAAAGAATGCCGTGAGCTAGATACCAAGCCTCAGTGTCCCAAGCGGCGTGCTCTGGCGGGAGCTGACCACCGGGTATTCCCCAACGCTGCTCAATCGCCGGCCCGGATGCCATGCCTTCGAGGCAAATCCCGTGAAAAGAACAAGCACCTGCAAAATCATCCCCGTCCTTCCGTGGCGTGATCAAATGCCCGAACTCCGGATGCAGCGCACCGTGGAGCAAACGCCCATCGCACAACACACCAGCACCAATACCAGTGCCAATGGTAATATAAACCACATTGTCCAACCCCGCCGCCGCACCGATCCGTGCCTCGGCTAGACAGGCGGCATTCACATCGGTCTCCAGCGTGATTTCCACTCCGGGAAATGCTTCAAGAAGGGATTTTGTGATCGAAAATCCGCTCCAGTGCGGTTTCGGAGTCGGCAGAATATCGCCCCAGTTGGCTGCCTTCGGATTGATCTGCACCGGGCCGAATGCCGCGATCCCGATCTTGGTTGGCACCCCCCTTTTTGCAAACCACTCAATGGCAGTTTGAAACGTTTCTTCCGGCTTCGTTGTCGGGAAACGATACTCCTCGATCAATGTCCCATCACTCTCCCCAATGGCGACGACTGTCTTCGTCCCACCCAGTTCCATGGCTGCTATCATTCCCGGAGCCTACCGGCGATCCCCCGCAGGGTCTAGGGTTTTGGGTAATTTTCCCTTTCGCAAAAAAGCAACGATGACAAATCCGCCCGGCTGCCTATCATCCCCACGTGAGTTACCAGGTTTTTGCCAGAAAATACCGTCCGAAGACGTTTGAAGACGTTCTCGGACAGGATCATGTCATCCGCACCCTCCGTAATGCCATTGGGCAAAATCGCCTTGCGCACGCCTATCTTTTCGTCGGCCCGCGCGGCACCGGGAAAACTTCCACCGCCCGCATCCTCGCAAAAGCACTCAACTGCTCCGGCGGCCCCAAGATCGATTTCGACCCCGATGAAGACGTCTGCGTGGAAATCGCCGAAGGCCGCTCACTCGATGTCCTAGAGATCGACGGTGCCTCAAACAACGGCGTCGAACAGGTGCGCGACCTCCGCGAATCCGTCAAATACGCCCCAGCCCGTGGCCAGTTCAAAATCTACTACATCGATGAGGTGCACATGCTCTCGAACGCCGCCTTCAACGCCCTCCTGAAAACCCTCGAAGAGCCGCCAGAGCACGTCAAATTCATCTTCGCCACCACGGAGGTGCAGAAAATCCTGCCCACCATCCTCTCCCGCTGCCAGCGCTTCGATCTCCGCCCCATCTCCACCCAAACCATCGCAGATCACCTCCTCCACATCGCCACCGAGGAAGGCATCACTCTCGAACAAACCGCCGCATGGGCCATCGCCAAAGGAGCCGACGGCGGCATGCGCGACGCCCAATCCATGCTCGACCAGCTCGTCGCCTTCTGCGGGGAAACCATCACCGAGGCCAACGTCCTCGATATCTTCGGTTTCACCTCACGCGAAAAAGTCGCCGAACTCACCTCCTCCCTGCTCTCCCGCGAAACACCAAAAGCCCTCAAGCTCATCCAGCAAGAGGCAGAAAGCGGGCGCGAACTCTCCCAGCTCCTGGGCGAACTCATTGGCTGCCTACGCGGCCTGCTCGTCGCAAAGCTCGACCCATCTGCCGATGGTGAAGGCATCCCTGCGGAAATCTGGGACAAGCTCATGGACGACGCCGGCGAATACGCACCCGAGCGCATCCTCGCCGCCATTGATGTCTTCGCGGAAACCGAAGGCCGCATGAAATGGGCCAGCAACAAGCGCCTCCACTTCGAACTCGGCGTCATCAAGGCCATCCAGACCCTCTCCGAAGTCCGCATCACCGATGTCATCAAAGTCCTCACCAAAGGCGCGGATCACCTTTCCTCACCACCAGCGGAACCCGCCCCAGCCACTACAACCCCAGTAGCAAAACCCGAGCCGCAGCCGCAACCGGAAGCAGCCGCACCGACTCCACCACCAGTTGCAGCTCCGCAGGCAAAGAAGAAAGCCCCCGACACCCTCTCAGCCTTCGACGATCTCATCGCCAACGCCCCCGATGAAGAGGATGAGCCAGAGCCGATACCAGTCGCCACGAAAACAACACCAGAACCGGAACCAGAGCCGGAAAAAATCGACGAAGACACCTTCTACAAAGACCCCCTCATCCAAGCAGCGCTCGAGAAATTCGAAGCAAAGATCGTCACAAACTAATCAAACCAACCGCAATGGCGCGAAGACGCAAAGTTCCCACGCCATTAAAAATCCAAATCCTTTCCAGAACCAAAGCCTTCGCGCCTTAGCGTCTTAGCGGTTCAACTAATTACGAAAATACACACCACTCATGAACATACAGAAACTGATGAAGCAGGCCCAGCAAATGCAAGCGGGCATGGCAGCGAAACAGGAAGAACTCGCCGCACAGATCGTCGAGGCCTCAGTCGGCGGCGGCAAAGTCACCGTCACCTCGAACTGCGCCGGAGACGTCCTTTCCATCAAGATTGATCCCGCCGTCGTTGATCCATCCGATGTTGAATTCCTCGAAGACCTCGTCCTCAAGGGCGTCCAGGAAGCCGTCAACAAAGGCAAGGAACAAGCCGCCGCTGAAATGAAAAAACTCACCGGCGGCCTTGGCATCCCAGGGATGTAGCCGCCACCCCACCGACCATGTCAAAAACAAGGCGCGCGATCGGTTGGTGCTTCGTCGGTGCCTCTCTGGTGACGCACGTCGTCACCGTCTGGGCCTATTCGAACCAGCCGGATTCCGTCGCCGCGTTCACCGTATTCCCCTTCTGGTTCTGGGGAGGCATCGGCCTGCTGCTTTCAGTCTTCGCCTTCTGCTTCCTCCGCGCCCCTCTCTCTCTCATCGTCACCGCCGTCTGGGCTATCACCCTTTCCGTGGGGATGGATGAGGCAAAAGCGCTCTCGAATTTCACCCATCCGCAGATCTCAGAAAAAAGGCAACCGCCTGAAGACCGGGTCGGCGTCATCAGGGTGCTCACCGTCAATTGCGCCGATTTCTCCTACGGAGATCCCACCGAAGACATCAGGAAATGGGATCCTGATGTCGTCCTGCTCCAGCAGGCATTACCGTATCGTGTAAAACAAATCTCCGATGCACTTTTCGGAGGAAATGGCGACTACCGTGCCTACCGAACGAACGGCATTGTCACCCGTCATGAAATCAAGCGCGAAGTCCGCAACCCCTTCATGCGTAACCAGCAAGTCACGATCCAGTTACCCAGCGGCACACAGATCGAGGTCGTCAACGTCCACCTCGCCACCGCCGCCACCGACATGCGTCTCTGGAGCGAAAAATCCCGCGTCGCCCACCGTATTAACCGAGACATCCGCCGCAAGGAACTATCCACCGTCCTCCAAGTCCTCGAGCAAACCAGCTCCTTCCCGAACACACCCACCATCCTCGGCGGAGATTTCAACGCAGGCGCCACCGATATCGTCCACCGCCAACTCACCCGCGAGTTCGACGACGCCTTCTCCACAGTAGGCCGCGGCTGGGGAGACACCTTCCACCGCCGTTTCCCCATCCTCCGCATCGACCACATCTACGCCACCCGCCAGCTCCAGCCACAAGCCTGCGGCGTCGCCGTCTCCAGAAACACCGATCACCGCATGGTCGTCGCAGACCTCCTGCTGAGGGAGTGAAGAAAGGAACCGCGATTCCGAAATCGCGACTGCAACCGCCACAGAACCACCGCCAAATTATACCCCATGAAAAACCTAGCCCTTCTGCTTTTCACCCTCGCCCCCTGCCATGCCGCTGGCCTCGCCAACGGCGTGAAGATCGGCGAAGTCTCTGACTCGTCTGCCGTCTTATGGACAAGGCTAACCCGCGATGCCGAACCCGGAAACAGAGCCGATGAATGGAAAGCTGGCGCACCGAATTGGACAGTTCCAGGCATCGAAGGAAAAGTTCGTTTCAATTACTACCCAATAGGTGATCGCGAGAAAATCAAGAGCACTCCATGGACTGGGGTCGATTCTGATACGGATTTCTGCCGCCAGTTTAAAATCGAAGGACTTGAGCCGGACACCAGATACAGCTTTGAAGCTCAGGGATTGGTAGGGGGAAGGGATGGAGCGGAAATACGCGGAACTTTCACCACCGCGCCGGCACCTGAAACAGAAAAGCCCATCACCTTCACCGTCTCCACCTGCCAGGAATTCGAGACGCGCGACGACAAAGCGAACGGCCACAAGATCTACCGCTCCATGCTCGACCTGAATCCGTCGTTTTTCATCCAAACGGGCGACACGGTTTATTACGACCGCAAGGAACCTAAATCGAAAAACATGGATCTCGCGCGCTACCGCTGGGGGCGCATGTATGCCCTCCCGTTTCAGAAAGCACTCCATCGTGAAATCCCGTCCTACTGGATGCATGATGACCATGATATCACCAAGGACGATGCATGGCCGGGCGTTGGCTTTGGCGATCTCACTTGGGAGCAAGGCCTCCAAATTTGGCGTGAACAAATCCCGCAATCCGACAAACCCTACCGCACTTTCCGCTGGGGAAAAAACCTCCAGATCTGGCTGCCCGAAGGCCGCGAATTCCGCTCTCCGAACACCATGGAAGACGGCCCGGAAAAATCCATCCTCGGAAAGGAACAATGGGCATGGCTTGAGGAAACGATGAAGGCCTCGGATGCCACTTTCAAACTCTACATCTCCGCCACCCCTGTCGTCGGCCCCGATCGCGATAGCAAAAACGACAATCATGCCAACAAAGGATACCATTACGAAGGTGAGCGTCTGCGCAAATTCCTGTCATCCATCCCCGGCTGCTTCGTCATCAACGGCGACCGCCATTGGCAATACCATTCCATCGATCCCGAAACCGGCCTCAACGAATTCGGCTGCGGTGCATCTTCAGACGCCCACGCCGGAGGCTGGAACCAGAAGGACAAACGCCCGGAGCACCAGTTCCTTCGTGTGAAAGGCGGCTTCGCCTCAATCAATGTCGATGGGAATAAAGCAACTTTCACCCATCACGATGTGGATGGGCAGCCGGTTTACACTGCTGAGATGGAGCGCTGACTTCAATCGGCGTGTATCATTCAAACCACCCGCTAGGTTCTTCCTCCTTTTTCTCCTCCCTCCCTGTAGAAAAAAAGCCCGACAGACCAACCAGCTTCAGGCCTGCACCAAAACCTGATCAAAGTCTTTCCAAACCGGATCGATATTCTGCGCCCGCAGCATCTCCGCAATCTCCGCCGGGCTGCGCGTGTCATGGATCTGAAACTGCTCGGTGGCTTTTTCCTTTCCTGATTTTTCGGAAAGCTCGACCCGGCGGCCTTTCACGGTGAGGTGCAGATCGTCCGATCCTGCTCCGGTGTATCCTCCCGGTTCTGTGCGTGCACCTGCGGACATGTGGGTGATGCCGAGCGAGGCCATCGCATCACGCAAGGGCGCTGGCTCACGGGTAGAAAGCACGATGGCGACCTGCGGAAAAATGATGCGGAAGGCAGTGACCAAACGCAGCAGCGCAGCATCCGGAAGGTAGCGATTCGGATCCGGCTCGTATTGGTAATTTCCCGCGTAGGGACGCATGCGCGGAAACGCAACGGAGAACTGTGCCTTCCAGCAATGCTTGTAGAGGTATTCGAGGTGCGCCGCGAGAGAGAGGGCTTCGTGTTTCCAATCGGCCAATCCGAAAAGTGCGCCAATCCCGATACGCCGGAAGCCTCCCGCATAGGCGCGCTCCGGGCAATCGAGTCGCCAATCGAATTTCTTCTTAGGCCCCGCAGTGTGAAGAGTCTCGTAGGTTTCCCGATGATAGGTTTCCTGATAAACGATCAGCCCCTCCGCACCGTGATCGACTAGCTCGGTGTATTGATCGTCCTCCATGGGGCCGACCTCTAGAGCGAGCGTGGGGAAAAGCGGGATGAGTGCATCGAGGCATTTCTGGAGGTAGCCTTCGGAAACAAATTTCGGATGCTCCCCGGCAACGAGTAGGAGATTCCGGAAACCCTGCGCGTGCAGGTGCTTCGCTTCGGTGACGACCTGATCCACGGTCAAGGTGGTGCGTAGGATGGCGGCATCGCGAGAAAAGCCGCAGTAGGAGCAGTTGTTCACACACTCATTCGAGACATAGAGAGGCGCGAAGAGCCGCATGGTCTTCCCGAAATTCTGCCTAGTAGCGAGCTGGCTCTTCTGCGCGAGCGCTTCCAGCGAGACATCCTCATCAAGCAAAGCAAGGAACCGGCGCATGAGAGGCGTCGGGTTCTCGATGAGCTCGGGATAGGATGCGGAAAACGGCATGGCGGAAGCTGCAACAACAGAGGGCCCGCGTCCAACAACTATCGGCGATTTCTAGCTCTTCCTGGGTCTTGCGATTTCGATGGGGAGGATTTTTTGGTATCCGGTGAAATCCTTGTCCTTCGACAGAATTGGCATTTTCCAAAGCACCGAACATGCGCAGATGATGAAATCGTTGTTCGAACCCTGAATCCCTTTACTTCGGCAAAGATTGAAGAAGCTGGCTGCGGTGACAAATACCTTCTCATCGAGCGTTCTGTCGGGAAAGGCTTCCAATTTCGTGGCGAGGTTGCTGAACATCGTCTCGCCCTTGATTCCGCAAAGGATCTCCATCCGGATAAATCCGATCATCTGGATTCGCCCTTCATGGATCAGATTGCCAAGTTCTTCGACATACCCGGATTTCGAGCCGCTTTTGCGAAATGCCTCCGACCAGACATCTGTATCGACGATCACCCTCACCGGACTTTCCTTTGTTCCTTGTAATCGAATGCTTCGTCGAACTCGATCTTGCCAAACATTTCGGTGATTTTGAGCTGCTCACGGTGCCGGACATATTCGGCAAGAGCCTCGTTCACCGCTTCCTTCTTGGTTCTCATACCTCCGAGCTTCATCGCCTTGGTGAGGAGGGCTTCGTTCAGCTCAATGTTGGTCGCCATGTGCGGAGCTTCGCACAAGAGGATGTGCAGGTCAAATCGGATTTGCGGTTTGTGAGCGCCGTAGGCTTCGGTAATTTATCATTGCGCCCTTTATGTGGCTGGCATCGCGGGCAAACCGTGCAAAGATTCACTTCATTGAATTTCCTCGCCCATCTCTATCTCGCTGAGCCCACCGACGAATCACTTGTCGGCAATTTGCTGGGCGACTTTGCGAAAGGCTTGCCGGTGACTTTGGAGAAACGATTCCCGCAGGCAGTGGTGCGCGGCATTCTCCAGCACCGAGCGGTGGATGCTTTCACCGACGCCCATCCAACTTTTTCGCAGGCGCGGCGGCTTCTTTCGCCGCATCGGACGAGGTTGGCGGGGATTGTGGTGGATGTTTTCTACGACTATTTCCTCTCCACCCGGTGGCCGGGTGGGGATGAGGCGCGGCAGGAGTTCATCGACCGCTGCCATCAGACGCTTCTCGCCCACGACGAATGGTTAAGCCCGCAGCTCAGGGCGGTGCTGCCGAGGATGATTTCAGAAAACTGGCTGGGCAGCTATTCAAGCATCGGTGGGCTGGCGCTGACCTTCCGCCGGGTGGCGACGCGCAGCCCAGTGGCGGCCGGAGTGCTTGCTGCGGAAGAGGATTTCGTGAAAAACCGGGAAGAGCTGGAAATGCTCTACGACGAGTTTTTCCCGGATTTGGAGAACTTTTCACGGCAGTGGCTGAAGGATCGTGACTGAGCTTCGCTATTGCCGAGGAGGCGGCAGGTATAGATTATCCGCGCGTGGCGGTATTTCTGGCGATTGAGAGTTCCTGTGATGAGACGGCGGTGGCGATCCTGCGCGGGGAGCCGGGCGGAGCGGCGGAGGTACTTGCCAGCGAGGTGGCATCGCAGATTGCAGAACACCGAGAACATGGCGGCGTGGTGCCGGAAATCGCTTCGCGCAGTCATTCGCTGTGCCTGGGCGGGCTGGTCGAGCAGGCGCTGAATACAGCAGGGATCGGCATGGGAGATGTGGATGTTTTCGGCGCAACGATGGGGCCGGGGCTCGCCTCCTCCCTACTCGTCGGCAGCACGGCGGCGAAAGCGATGTCCTGCGTTTCCGGGAAACCTTTCGTGGGGGTCAATCACATGGAGGGTCACCTACTCTCCCCTTTCATCGGCGGAACGGAGGTTCCTCCGCATGTGGGGCTCATCGTTTCCGGCGGCCACACGCTGCTGATGAAGGTGAAAGGCGCGGGAGATTATGAAAAGATGGCCACCACCCGCGACGATGCAGCGGGTGAGGCTTTCGACAAGGTCGGGAAAATGCTCGGCCTACCCTACCCCGGCGGCCCCGAAATCGAGAAGGCAGCGAAGGACGGCGACCCGAAGGCCTACGATTTCCCAAGATCTATGATGCAGGGTGGCGAGCTGGATTTTTCCTTCTCCGGTCTAAAAACCGCAGTGCTCTACACGCTCCAGAAGGACAACAACGCGAAGATCCAAGACATCGCAGCATCTTTTCAGACCGCAGTCATCGAGGTACTGGTGGAGAAAACCATGCGCGCAGCGAAACTCGCCCGCACGGATCTCATCGGCCTTTCCGGCGGAGTAAGCCTGAACAAAGCTGTGCGCAGCGCCTTCGAGGCGCGTTGTACAAAGGAAGGCATCGGCCTTACCATTGCCGAAGGCACGCTCTGCACAGACAATGCTGCCATGATCGCCTTCGCAGGGCTTCTGAGGTTTTTCGCAGGGAAAACCGATGGTCTCGGAGGAGATATCAATCCGAACCTAAGTCTCTGAGGCTCTATAGGGAGCGCGGCTTTCCATCTTTCACACCCAAAGAACCTGCGAAAGGTGCCCCAACGGCTTGAAAAGCCGCGCTCCATATTTGGCTCGCAACGAGATTGTCCTCCGCACAGATTTTCAGTCATGAAATACAGGGCACTGATCTTCGACTTCGATGGCACCATTGCGGACACCCTTGGAGAAACCCGCATCATTTTCAATGAAATCGCCCCGGACTATGGCATCCGCGAGGTAGAGCAGCATGAGATTGCTGATCTCCGTCATCTTTCTCTCAAAGAAATCCTCAAGAAACTCGACATTCCTAAGCGCCGCGTCCCATCTATCATCGCCCGCGGCACCGGTATGATGCGGGCGAATATCGAGCGACTCCAACTCATCGACGGCATGAAGGAAGCCCTCACCGAGCTACGCAATCACACCGAAGCCTTCGGCATCCTCACCTCGAACTCCACGGCGAACGTCGATGTTTTTCTCCGTAACCACGACATCCGCGATCTTTTCGAATTCGTTTCCTCGACCTCCAAACTCACCGGAAAAGCACGCCATCTCCGTGCGATCCGGAAGACCTTTTCCGTAAAAAGCCACGAAATGTGCTACATCGGCGACGAACTGCGCGATGTGAAGGCCGCCCAGAAGGCAAAAATCCCGCATGCAGCCGTCAGCTGGGGCTTCAATTCGCGGGAATCCCTCGCAAAATCGAAACCCACCTACCTTTTCGACCACCCGCACGAATTCTCCGCATTGAAAGGCTGAGTAGTGCAGGGATTGACATGATGCCCCGAGATTCGACAGGGTCTGCCCATGTCAGAAGAAAAAGAAACGGTGAAGGCAGAGCCCGTAGATACCGTTGTGGTCGTGAACGAAGATTCAGCACAGCTGGAAAACGAAAATACCGCCGCAGAAACACCGGCGAAAAACAAACTCTCCGGCTTGATGAGCCCCGTCGTTTTCCTGTTATTCATGATCTTCGCTATGGTCGTCGTCCTGGCCGTGATCAATCTCTCCAACTACTCTGGAAAGGGTTCAGTTGAAACAGACAGCCCACAGCTAACCGCCCACGAGGCCGAGCTCCGCGCCCTCCGCACTGAACTCAACCGTGAGCGCATGGCCATGGGGCTGAGCCCTCTCCCTGAAGATTCCGAGCCCATCGACGAAATCGCCGAGCGCCTGAAGGGCGATGCCGATACGCTCATCGCTATCGCAGGACGCTTCCAGCAGATGCTGGGTGAAAAAGACGTTGAGATCTCACAGCGCAGCGGCGAAATCCTCCGCTTGGAAAAACTCCGTCAGGACGTGTCTTCGGAAAACGCACGCCTCTACAATGAACTCCAGCGCGCGTTAGATGCTAGCACAGAGGTGACCAGCCTAAAGAGCATGCTCGATCAAACTCGTGCGGAGCGCGACAATCTCGCCCAGCAGCTCGCCGCCATTCGCGAAGAACTCGCCAACAACGCCGGCACCGTCAGCGACGAAGAATTCGAGGATTTCCAACGCCGCTACAATGAAGTCGTAAAATCCCGCGACTTCTTCGAAAACCGTGTCAAAGAACTCGAAGCACAACTCGGTGAGGCAAACCTCTTTGCCAAATCCGAAAACGAACTCCTTCCCGCTGCCGTCGAGCTTTTCAAGAGACTCCGCACGCTGGAAGGCATGAAGGACTCCGATATCAACATCGAATATAGCAAGCTCGGCGTGGATCTCGGCGCAAACGTCCTCCACACCCTTGAATACGCCACTGGCTCCAGCGAACTTAGCGCAGAGGACATGGCTCAACTCGAACACATCATCTCCGATGACGTTCCAGACGGAGATCTCACCCTTATCGTCGGCTATGCATCGACTACAGGAGACGCCTTGAAGAACGAAAAACTCTCCTCCGAACGCGCTACAGCAGCTGCAGAGTATTACGCCGGGCGCAAACGTATGGGACAGAAAGTACAGGCCGTTTACCTCGGTCAAACAACTCGTTTCAGCAGCGCCCGCCCAGAGCGCAATCAGATCTGTGAGGTCTGGAGAATACGTAGGAAGAAGTAAAAAGACTCTGCGAATCTCACGCTCATCATGTTCACGACAGGGAAATCACCTGAAGTGTCTAGCATGCATGGGCTGGGAGTGACTATAGCGCAATACTCCCAGCAGAGAACCACGACTAAAGATTCCAGACCGCATCACACGGCCTTGAATTTATCTTTTTTCAGGCTAACGGCGCACTGGCCTTAGTTTGCTGGGATAGGGGGCTTGTCACCCTGTCCTTCGGGAATCACTTGCTCGGTATGGGCAGAGCCATGTTCTGGATCGATAGCGCCTTCCTTTGCCGGGCCGTTTGGAAGCACAACGAAACAGAGATAGACGACGATGGTTGGAATGAGTGCTCCAAGGAACAAGCCGAGTGGAGAAACACCGCCGTCGAAATATTTCGAAAGGATGCTCTGACCGGCCGGGTTTGGCGCATTGGCAATGACCGTGAGGCCGCCACCCGTCACAGCACCGGCGACGACTGCATGCTTCGCGCTGAAAGTAATACCATCCACTTGTGAGGCGAGATAAGTGATTGCAGCATTATCATTGAAGGCCGTCAAAATCGTCGCGCCGAGCATCAGCGCCGTATCTGGCAGTGTCTGAATGATTGGTGCGATCCACCAGCCTTGGCAGCCGCCGTGGATGACAAGTCCAGCCAAGAAGAACCCGACTAATAGAGGGCTTTTCAGAGAAACCTCGTTCTGGTGGTGGCGAGTCGCCATCAGGAAGGCGAGGAAGAACAGGAACCCACCAACAAACAGCACAGGGTAGTGCGCTGTATAAACCGTCCACGCGAGGAACGCCAAATGGACGCCAGTAATCCATGCAGGAACCGGTGTTTCACGTTCCTCCCATGATTGGGGATGAAGCTCACCATCCTCGCGGCCATCGGCCTTGTCTGCTACACGGAACAGAGACTTTTTGAAGAAAATGAAATACATGCTCGTGGAAATAACTACACCTACAACCGCCTTCCATCCGAAGTGCTCCAGCATGAATAGAGTGTCCCAGTTCCACGTTCCCGCCACCATCAGAACCGGCGGCGCGGCGAAGTGAGTGAGCGTCCCACCCACAGAAATATTTACGAAAAGCAGTCCAAGCGTCGCATATGCAAGCGTCTTGTCCGGCTTCAAGCGGTAGAATTTTTTCGCGAGCAGCATCGCACCGATTGTCATCGCCGCTGGCTCAGTGATGAATGATCCAAGGATGGGCGCGATAATGAGCACGCTCATCCACCATGCTGCCGGCGTGCCTTTACCAATTGCGGCTGCCTTCGACATCAAGGCTTCGGCAAAACGCAGCACCGGACGGCTGGCCGCGATCGCCATGATCACCACCACGAAGAGAGGCTCCGTGAAAACCTTGTCCTTATTCAGATAAACCTCGAAATCCTTCCAGCTATAAAAATAAGTCGCAGCACCCGCCAGCGCTATCACCCAGATCCCGAAGATCGCCTCAACCTCGCCGAGGAAATGGAAAATAGTCGCACGGAAAGAAACTTCCGGCTCTCCATCTGGGTGCTCCTTGTCCTTCGGGCCGCGGGTCTTAAGATTTTCCTCATGAATGTGCTCGTAGTGATGAGCGAGCTTGTTGAGCGAACCGGCAGCAAACGTGTGGCAGATGGCCAGCAGGAAAATGATGGATGCCGCGATATTGAACGGATCCGCTGAAGCGCGGGATTTCAGGGTATCGATCAAAGTAGGCTCACCCTCGATCTCCGGATACATCTCCTTCGGCTTAGGGAAAGCTGCGTATTGTGTGCTTCCATCCTGCAGCTCCGGGTATGCCGCCTCCGGGCCGTGGCCTCCACCTGCAGCCTCCGCAGGGGTAATTGAGAAAAACGATAGGACGAAGAGGAGAAGAATCGTGGATTTCATGGGTCGCGAAAGAGTCGGCTTTATATGTAGCCTTCTATCCTTCCGCAAGGGGAATAGATTTTTCTGGAAACAGATCCCCATGCTCCACCTGCCAAAGGTTTCGGTTGGCAATACATGCAGCCCCGGTTATGTCTCCGAGCCCAGCGCAACCATCCATGCAAAGCGATCTCACTATCATCAAGGCCGGCACCGGTGTCCTCACACGCGAAGAAGACGGCACGTTGGATCGTGCTGCTCTCGTCCATCTCGCTGCCGCCATCTCGGATCTCATGAACGCCGGCCACCGCTGCCTGTTTGTCTCCTCCGGTGCCGTAGGCTCCGGCGTCTCCGCAATGGGGCTTTCCGAATACCCTTCGGACATCGTCACCCGCCAGGCCTGCGCCGCTGTCGGCCAAGCGCGCCTTATGCGCACCTACACCTCCCTTTTCGGAAACTTCGATATCTCCGTCGCACAGATCCTCCTCACCGCTGGGGACATGAAAACCCCAAAACGTGCCGGATACATCACGAACACCCTCACCCGCCTCCTTGAGGAGCCCCGCATCCTCCCCATCATCAACGAAAACGACACCGTAGCCATACGCGAACTGAGTTTCGGCGATAATGACATGCTCTCCGTCCGACTCGCCAACCTCATCGGTGCAAAGCGCGTGATCCTCCTCACCAGCGTCGATGGCCTGATCGACCCAGAAACCCAAGAGATCATCCCCGAGGTTTATGACATCGATTCCGTTCTCCACCACGCACGGGACGATAAAGGAAAATTCTCCATGGGCGGTATGTCCTCAAAGCTTGAAGCCGTAAAATTCGCCGTCGAAGCTGGTATCGAAACGCACATCGCCAACGGCAGGCGCCCGCGCCGCCTCGTAGATATCATCGAGGGCAAAGCGATCTCCACCAAGTTTATCCCCCACGCCTGATTTTCAATGTCTGACCCAATCACCGATCAAATTCATGAAATGGGCAGAAAGGCACGCGCCGCCGCCCACAAGCTCTCCCTCCTCACCACCGCGGAAAAGGACACCATCCTCCGCGCCATGGCAGCAGGACTACGCGACGCATCCACCGAAATCCTCACCGAAAACGCCAAGGACATCCTCGCCGGTGAAGCAAAAGGCCTGTCCTCCGCCATGCTCGACCGCCTCCGACTAGACGAAGCCCGCCTCGAAGCCGTCGCCGCCGCCCTCGAACACGTCGCCACCCTCCCCGACCCCGTCGGCCAGGTGTTAGATGATTGGGATAGACCCAACGGCATCCGCATCGAGCAAGTCCGCGTCCCCATCGGCACCATCGGCATCATCTACGAAAGCCGCCCCAACGTCACCGCAGACGCCGCCGCCCTTTGTTTCAAAACCGGCAACGCCACCATCCTGCGCGGCGGCTCCGAAGCCATCCACTCAAACCGCGCCATCGCCACCGCCATCCAGGCAGGCGGCGAAAAAACCGGACTCCCTGCCGACTCCGTCCAGCTCGTCCCTTTCACCGACCGCCAATCCGTCGCCGCCATGGCCGGCATGGATCAATGGCTCGACCTCATCATCCCGCGCGGTGGCAAAGGCCTCATAGAGACCGTCGTCTCCCTCGCCCGCATGCCCGTCATCAAGCACTACGACGGCATCTGCCACCTCTACGCCGCAGAAAAAGCTGACCAAGAAATGGCCGTGAAACTCACCGTCGATTCCAAGACCCAGAAACCCGGTGTCTGCAACGCCCTCGAAACCCTCCTCATCGACGAAACCATCGCCACGGAGTTTCTCCCCAAAGTCGCCGCCGCCCTCCGCGCAAAAGAAGTCGAGCTGCGCGGCTGTGAGAAATCCCTCGCTATCCTCCCCGATCTCATCCCCGCCACCGAGGAAGACTGGGGCACCGAATACCTAGAGAAAATCCTCTCCATCAAAATCGTCTCCGGCATCGACGAAGCCATCGCCCACATCAACACCCACGGCTCCCACCACACCGACTGCATCGTCACCACCGACATCGCACAGGCCGAAGTCTTCCTTCACTCCATCGACTCCGCCTGCGTCATGCACAACGTCTCCACCCGCTTCGCCGATGGCGGCGAGTTCGGCTTCGGCGCAGAAATCGGCATCTCCACCGACAAGCTCCACGCCCGCGGCCCCATGGGTCTGCGCGAGCTGACAAGCTACCAATATCGCGTGCGCGGTGCAGGGCAGACGAAGGTGTAGGTGTGGCGGCGGATTACATCCGCCATGCCAAAGCAACTCATCAAAGGCTGGGCGGATACAATCCGCCGCCACTTTTCACCGCTCTACGCCAAACCGTGAGCAAAAATGCCATTTCCACGATTTCGCAAACGCTGTAGAATGGCAACTATGACGATCAACCAGATTGCTCCTGAAGCCCTGCGACTTTCCGTCAAAGAGAGGGCAACACTGGCGGCTTCACTCTGGGAAAGTATCGGCGATCCAAATCAACTCGCATCCGATCTGAGCGACGAGGAAACCATCACCCTCGCCCTGTCCCGAGATGCCGAAATTGAGTCCGGAGAGGTAAAGCCCATCTCCCACACGGAACTCATGCAGCGCCTCAGGGGATGAACATCGAATACCACCCGGCGGCGGCAAGACGAGGAGACATCACGCCTCAGTCATAGACATTCCGCCGATGCCCGACACGGACGACCAGAACCGTGAGTTCTTCATCCTTGATATTGCAATACGATAATGTCCTGTCCGGTAGCGCCAGAGTTCTCCGAGGTCACCTTTGAGGGCTTTGCCAAACTGACGCGGGTCATCACAACCCGTGATATTGGAATCAAAATAGCCTATGATCCGCCGCTTTCCCTCGGCGCCTACTTTGCGGAGATTCTTCAAAGCCTCGTCGGTGAAACTATAGTCCCAGCTCACTTTTAACTTCGGCAGGTGTGAGGGTGCGTTTCGATTTTTCCAGTGCTTTCATCCCGAGGTAGTAGTCCTCCAGATCTTCCAAATGCTGCTCGATTGCCTGCTGGGCAAAAAAGGTTTCAGTGCGTCCCGTACGCTCTGCCAAAGCGGCGAGGCGGTTCTGGAGATCAGGATTCAATGGAACCGCAAGCATGGTTATTATGTTACGCGATCTGAGGCCGGGAGCAAGCCACCAGTTCACTGACGATCTACTAGTTTTCCGTGCGCGCGGTGCGGGGCAGAACAAATCCTGAGAAGAGCCCAGGCCTCCCTTTTCCTCAGTCAGAGCGCCTTAGAAGATCGGAAAACTCGCCATTCCGCTGAATGTAGGTTTCAACATACGAGCAGTCGGGAATCACCTTCCAGCCGAGGCGGCGAGCTTCCAGCAGGGCGTCGTGAGCGAGAATAGCAGCTATGCCTTGACCCCGCATCGCAGGAGGGACGTAAGTGTATTCCATGACGATGGCTTCCCCCCGGGTATGGTAAGTCAGGAGCGCGGGCTCGCCCGGCCCATCCTTCAACTCGAAGCGTTGTTTGCCTGGATAATGGATAACTTTCTTTGCCATGTCAGAGTGAAGTGAAGATTCAATATGTTGGATGCTAAGGCGAATGCGCTGTCATTTTTCAACGTTTCTTCGCTCGTTTCTTTCCGTAATTCACCTTCTTTTGAGGAGGCATCACCGGAGTATCGTTCTTCAATGTCGCGATCTGATCACGTAGGTGCGCCGCCCTCTCGAATTCCAGTTTCGATGAGGCATCCCGCATTTCCTGCTCAAGCTCGGCGATGACTTTGAGTTTGTCGTATGCGTCTTCGCTTTCGGCGACGAGGGAGGCATTGAGCTTCTCCGCGCTGGCTTTGCCTTTTTCGTAGGTGTGGAGGCTTTGCTGGACGGAGCGGATCACGGATTTCGGGGTGATGCCATGTTCCTCGTTGTGGGCGATCTGGCGGGCCCGGCGGTATTCGGTGACGTTGATGAGCGTCTGGATGGAGTCGGTGACGACATCGGCGAAGAGCACACACTCGCCGTTGATGTGGCGGGCGGCGCGGCCTGCAGTCTGGATGAGGGAGGTTTCGTTGCGGAGGAAGCCTTCCTTGTCCGCATCGAGAATGCAGACGAGTGAGACTTCCGGGAGGTCGAGGCCTTCGCGGAGGAGGTTAATGCCGATGAGGATGTCAAAAGTCGCGGCGCGAAGCTGGCGGAGGATTTCCACGCGCTCGATGGCATCGATATCGGAGTGGAGGTAGCGGCATTTGAGGCCGGTGCCGGAAAGATATTCGGCGAGATCCTCGGCGGTTTTTTTTGTCAGTGTTGTGACGAGGACGCGCTCGCCTTTTTCCACACGCTGGCGGCAGAGCTCGATGGTCTCGTCGATCTGTCCCTTGAGCGGGCGCAGGGTGAGGATGGGATCTAGCAGGCCAGTGGGGCGGATAATTTGCTCGACGACAAGTGCTGTCCCGCGCTTTTCTGGATCGAAATCGGCGATGGCTTGAGCATTTCCCGAGGGGGTGATTTTGATTTTTTTAAGGTCAAAGGGAGTGAATCCTGAGTCACCGGGCTTGCCTTTTACTGGGATGAACTTTTTGTTCTCCGGGCGGGAATTGACGATGTCGAACACGCCCGGTGTCGCGGAAACATAGACGCGCTGGTTGGTCATTTCCATGAATTCATCGAAACGCAGGGGGCGGTTGTCCATCGCGGATGGTAGGCGGAAGCCGTGCTCGACGAGGGTGGTCTTGCGAGATTTATCGCCCTCAAACATGCCACCGATCTGCGGGATGGAGGCGTGGGATTCATCGACGAGCAGGAGGAAATCGCGCGGGAAGAAATCGAGCAAAGTGTGGGGGCGTGAGCCGGGAGGGCGGCCGGTGAGGTGGCGCGAGTAGTTCTCGATGCCTTGGCAAAAACCCATTTCCGCCATCATTTCTAGGTCGTATTCCGTGCGCATGCGGAGGCGTTGGGCTTCGATGAGTTTGCCCTCCTTCTCAAGCTCGGGAATGCATTGATCGAGTTCACCTCGAATCTTCCCGATGGCGACTTTCATCTTGTCCCCGGCAGTGACGAATTGCTTCGCAGGGTAGAGCGTGTGGTTTTCGAGGACTTCAATGACGTTTCCGCTGACCGTATGGATGGAGGAAATGCGTTCTACTTCATCACCGAAGAATTCGATGCGGATGGCGGTCTCATCGAGATAGGCGGGGTGGACTTCGACCACATCACCTCGCACCCGGTATTTTCCGCGACCGAAGGCGATGTCGTTCCTTTCGAACAGCATGCCGACGAGAGCGTTGAGCAACTCCTCGCGGGTGATCTGCTGACCTGTCCAAACGGGAAACATCATGTCCTTGTAATCATCCGGCGAGCCGAGGCCGTAGATGCAGGAAACGGAGGCGATGACGATCGTGTCTTCCCGCGTGAGCAGCGAGCCCATGGTGGAGAGGCGGAGGCGCTCGATCTCCTCATTCACGGAGGAATCCTTCTCGATGTAGGTGTCGGAGCGCGGGATGTAGGCCTCCGGCTGGTAATAATCGAAGTAAGAGACGAAATACTCGACGGCGTTGTGCGGAAAAAAGTTTTTGAACTCGGAGTAGAGCTGCGCGGCGAGCGTCTTGTTATGGCTCATGATGAGCGTCGGCTTACCAGTTCGGGCGATGAGGTTCGCCATGGTGAAGGTTTTTCCCGATCCCGTGACGCCGAGCAGCGTCTGGTGCTTGTTCCCGGCCTCAAGGGATTTCACCAATTTCTCGATGGCCTGGTGCTGATCGCCCTGAGGCTGGTATTCGCTGGAAAGGCGGAAAGGCATGTCGGGGGAAGATGGCGCGTATAGAAAAAACATCCAGCGGTGAATCGTTGCGCGACATATAGGGTTTTCCGGTGTTTGTTCGCACGTATGGGAAATCGTTGGCTGAAAAACTGGGAGAAACTGGGCTACATCTGGCTATTCCTATGCTTCGCGTGTGTCGCCATGATGGCGTATCTGTTCACGAAACATTCGCTTTCGGACGACAAGGTGGTGGAAAACCCGGCAAAATCTGCAACACCTAAGAAAACCTATCCCAGCCAAGAGATTCCACAGAAACACAAGAGCGATACCAGGGTGGACGTCTCGCACATCGATGCGGAGGCACTAAACGCCGGAGCCATCGCAAACCAGCGTATTATCGTCTTCAAAGATCGGGCGGCGCTTGAGCGGTTCCTATCGAACATGGGTGGTGACGTTTCGCTACTCGGACGATTGGACAGCCTAAACGCCCTTTTGGTGGGTTTCCGCAGTCCGCTAGATCTCGATGGCCTGCTGGATGGAGATGAGGAAACGGCCTTCAACTTCCCGGCAAACATCCCCGACCTTCCCCAAGGCAGCGTCCAGGACGGAGCCCTCGCACTAGGCAACAAACTGCTGCAATACCTCGGGATCACCGCGGACAATTCACTCTGGGGAACTGGGGTGAAGATCGCTGTACTCGATACCGGAATCGCCGATCACATGGTCTTCGCTAATTCCATCCTGCGCATCAACCTCGTCGATCTTCCGTCTGATCTCTCTCTCATCAACGGGCATGGCACCTCCGTCGCCAGTCTCATTTTCAGCAACGATCCACGTGCACCCGGCATAGCCCCAGGTGCCACGCCGATTTCCGTCCGCATCGCGGGTGATGACGGCAGCTCCAGCAGTTTCCTCATCGCACAGGGCATCATAGCAGCGGTGGATGCAGGGGCGCAGCTCATCAATATTTCCTTGGGCGGCTACGGGAATAGCTCCTTGGTAGAAAATGCGGTCGCATACGCGGCATCGAAAAACGCGGTGATCATTTCCTCCAGTGGAAACACCGGAACAGAAGGTGTGCTCTATCCTGCCGCCTACCCTTCGGTGATCGCCGTCGGCTCGGTGGATGCGGGAAACCAGCACCTCGATTTCTCCACCACAGGCAGCCAAGTCGCGCTCTCCGCACCTGGCTACGGCATCACCGCCGCCTACCCGAACGACATGGCAGCAAGCGTAACCGGCACCTCGTTTTCCGCACCCATCGTGACAGGTGCCATCGCCGCCGCGATGAGCAACACTGGCACGAAAACCCTCAACACGACATCCGCCGTGAAGGCTGTAACATTGAAGCTGAACGATGTAGGCACCCAAGGCACCGATACCTCCACGGGTGCAGGAGTCCCTGACATGTGGCGTGTGCTAAACGGAAACACCCCAGGAATTTATGATGCCGCAGTGACCTCCGTCGGTGTCACAGGCAACAGCGTGCAGGTGCTCGTACAGAATCAGGGAACCGAGACACTACTCAACTCATCCGTCACCGTGAACGTGAACGGTGTGACCACCACCGCAAACCTAACAACGCTCACGCCCGGTGAATCGCGAACGGTTACAGTGGCATCCGGCGGCGGGGAAGGCTTGAACATCACGGGTAGCGTGCAAGTCTCTTCCGGCCAGTCCGACCTGCGCCCGTCCAACAATGCGGTTTCCGTCACCACTCCTATTAGCAACCCTTAGCCTGGGATTGCTCACCTACGCCTGCGCACCATCCTCACCATTTCGAGAGGCGCAGAACCTCTCGGCCAAGCCCTTCGACCAGCTCGAACTTGCTGGAAACGCCTGCGGCCCCGCAGCATTGCTTAATTCCTACCGTTTCGGGAAAACCGACTGGCGCAAACTCTCCGAAGAACCACCCGGCCTCTCCGACCGCGAGCGCATGCGCACCATCGCCCGCGGCCCCGCGATGCGTGAGTCAGCATCCCTTCCTGGTCGCGCACGCTGGAGCAAGAACGGCATCAATATTTCCGACCTCGGCGATGTCGCCAACGAGATCTCCGCAGGAAAAATGCTCCCACGTCTCTCCAACGAAACACTGGTGATCAGCCCCATCGAAAGCCCTGAGAAACACCTGCGTAGGGTGCACTACAAGCTCGCAAATTCGCTTTCCCAAGGCGTCCCCCCCATCCTCAGCATCCGCCTTTTTGCGAAGCGGGAGGGGAAATGGATACCCATCCAAGGGCATTTCGTCACCGTGACATCAGTGCCCAGCAGCCTCGCAGGAGGCGCAACCAGCTTCCCAGTGAAATTCATCGATCCGCTCGGAGGTAAGTTCCGCGAAGGTCGCATCGTCATCGGCTCTGATACTGAAATGAACTTTTTCACCGAAGCGGAATTCCCCGGTGTCACCATCGGCAGGAACTACGTGCGGGCGGGAGAGGAGGCCTATCTTTCGGTGGCGGCAGTGCTGGGACGTTTCTGATCATGCCCCCTACCCGCACAGCTCCTTCACCGCCTTGGCTCTACCCAAATCTCCTAGGGCTGGACGCTCCGTTGGTCGCTGTCTCCTGGCATTGGCTCTTTGCGAAATCCTTCGGCATCGAATTCCCGCCGGTTTTCCATCTCATCCTCGGGCTGAGCGCATGGTGCATCTATCTTGCTGACCGCCTCTATGACGTATTCACCGGAAAAAACCCCGAGAACGGCACGGATCGCATGAAGTTCACCTTCCGCAATTTCCGTTACCTTGTGGCAACCCTCGTCATTGCCGCATCAGTGAATCTTTTCCTCATCATCCAGCATGTCCCGACACACCTCATTTTATCCGGGCTAGCGACCGCATCCCTGCTCGCCATCTACTATGCTTTCCGTTTCAAATGTGCATCGCGCATTAAGGCCATCATCCCGCGCGAAATCCTCTGCGGTATGCTCTTCTCACTGGGCTGTGCGATCACTCCACATGCTTTCGGCGCAGGGCATCCACAGGCTTTCTGGCTCGCGGTCGCTTCGTTTGGCATCGTTTGTTCTGCCGCCTGCATCCTCATCTCCGTCTGGGAGCGCGATGAAGATCTCGCCTCAAACGATTCCTCCATCGCCACGGAACATTCAAGAGTAGGCAGGCACATGTCGCTAGCACTTCCCCTACTGGCACTGCTCTGCATCCCTGCTGCGCTTTCTGGAAACTGGAAGATCTACGCATCTGTTGCAGCCTCTGCCATCGCTCTTCTGCTGATGCTCGGTCTTCAGGAAAAACTCTCAAAACAGCTTCTCCGCGTTCTCGCGGACGCAATCCTTCTCACACCCCTGATCTTCATCTGGTTCTGAGATCAGATACCGAAGACCTTCCCAATCGCTCCAAACACCGTATCCCAGAGCTTCGCAGCAGGGTTCTTCTTTCCAGCAGATACCTGCTGCTGGATCACAATACCGGCACCTTGGAAAAAGTCGTCGAACAAGCCGTTTTTCCCACGAAGATAGGCAACAAAAGTCTCCGCACGCTTCGGCGAGTGATTTAGGTGCGGGCTGAACGCCGCTGTCAGATTGCTATTCACGCGGCGACCTGGAAGATCCGGCGATACTGATTCCACCTGTATCCCGCGCTGCGCCGAGAAGACCAATTTCACCGGCCCGTCCATGATGAGGTAGCGGAAGCGCAGGTTGATCCATGCATGGAGTTTGCCGAAAACCCACTTCGAACGAATTCTCGGAGGGCGGTCGAGTAAGTGTGTCACCGCCACGAGATAATGAGGGCGGAATACCAGTGATTTCCCCTCCGGCACATCGACCACCGCCAGTTCCTCAGTCGCGTTCTCTTGGGTGGAAAGTGTGATTTGCCCCGACTGCTCACCGATATTCCGGATGCGAGTGAGGATATAGAGGCCGGAGGCGAGGCTCGATAACGGATAACGCCAGTCGATCAGCCACTTGGTTTTCTTTTCGAAATTCCCCATCGAGCCTTGGAGGTAATCGACCTTCGTCATCAGCACCTCTCCATCTGACAAATCGATGCGCTGTGCCGGATGGCTAAGTGTCGCCGAGATACCCTGCGCATCGAGCTTATCAGCACCTAACAGGATCGGCTTCGCAGATTGTGCCATTGGTGCAACCACATAAAAGGCGAACAATTTCCAAAGGAAAGGAATGATGATGATAGCTGCGAGGATCATGAGCGCCTTGAGCGCCAATGCTCGCAGCTCGTTGCGCATCAACGAGTCCAGCGCATTCCTCATATCCTGTATCTCACGCAGCTGGCGCTCCTTGTCATCACGCAGAAGCTCCCTGCGCTTCAGCTCCTCTTCGCTTTCGCCACCTTCAACACGTATCTGCCTTTTTTCTGTGGAATACCCGTTGATCTCAGACTTTAAGCGCTTTTCCTTGGCGTCGATACGATCCATCTCCGCCTTGATCTCATCTTTTTGGAAAAGGTTTTTTACCTTCTCCCAGAACTTTTCCATCTCCTGACGCTTCTTCTCCAGCTCCCGGAGTTCATCCGTGCGTGTCTTGATATCGGAGCTAATTTTCTCCGCCCGCTCCGCAAGCTCGCCGACAAGCTCCTTGCTCTCGCTGAGCTGCGCGATCGCCTTTTCCAACTCCCGCTCATGGTATTTCGTGACCATAGGAGGCACTGCGGCCACTAGAAAAATCACCAGTAGCAGGCCGAGGATCACCACATAAACCACCGCCTTCCCTGCCAGCCAGGAAATCAGTCGCGCAATAATGGAAGCCATGAGGTTCTTCTTGTTTGGTAAGATGCCGCCGGTTCGCGCATCCCTCCTGCATGAGGGAACTTAGCCCATCTGAGGAAATTTCAAGCCTCGATCATCGCGTAAGCATTGTGATGGTGAATGGACTCGAAATTCTCCACTTCCACACGATACCACGAAATCGCCCCGAATTCTTTCAGACCGGCGGCAACATCACGCACCAGATCTTCCACAAAAGCCGGGCTGTCATAAGCGCGCTCGGTCACGGCTTTTTCATCCGTGCGCTTCAGACCGGCGAAAAGCTCGCAGCTTGCGGAGCGCTCCGCGAGATCGATGAGTGCCTCGAAAGAAACATCTTCCGAAGCCTCCACGGAAATCGTCACCACACCGCGCTGGTTATGCGCGCCGCGCTCGCTGATTGCCTTTGAACATGGGCAGAGCGTAGCGACAGGAATCTGCACACTCATGAAAACCTCGTGATCTCCATCTTCGGAAAAACGACATTCGATGCCGAGTTCGTAATCCATCAAGCTCTTCATCTTCGAGACAGGAGCCTCTTTTTCGCGGAAAATCGTGAACTCACAGCCTACATGCGCGCGTTGTGCTTGCAGCCTGCCCGCGAGATCCTGCGTCAGCCGTGCCACGGATGCCGTGGTGAGCGGCTCGGAAAAACTATGCAGCGCCTCGACGAAGCGGCTCATGTGAGTGCCTTTCAGGTGCGAGGGCAGCTCCACGGTCATCTCGAATTTAGCGACCGTTGCCTGCTCGGAACCATCGGCTCCGGCATATTTCGCCGGATAGCGAAGCTCCCTAACACCTACCCTATCGATCACAGTCTCGCGGTGATCGGGCTCGTTCTGGGTATCCACCAAGTCCTTCATCTGCTGGGTCGCTCGTCTGAATCGTTATGCGGGGAAGAGAAAAGCCCGCCCAGATGAACGGGCGGGCTCGAAATCGAATGGCATGCTCTATCGCACTCCCCTGCTGCCGATTATGGCATCAGGTTGATGGCACGGGACTGCTTGATCGCGTTGTTGATTTTGCGATGCAGTTTAGCGGAGACGCCGGTAACACGACGTGGAAGAATTTTTCCAGTCTCTGAACAGAACTTGCCGAGAACCTCGGTGTTCAGTGGAGTGATTTGCTCGACGGGGATGTCCTGCCTACGGCGGGTCATCTGGCGGTTCGCCTTACGGAAATTGATGCGGCGTTGGATGGTCTTTGGCTCAGACATGATAATTAGCGGAGTTCGCGGTGAAGGGTTCTGCGCTTGAGGAAGTGATTGAATTTCACTTTTTCAAGGCGTCCGGGAGTGCGCAGGCTCTTTTTGTTGCGCGTGGTGACGTAACGGGACGTCGGCTTGCCCTCAGCTTTCGCTTCGGTGCATTCAAGGATAATAATCTCGCGTGGCATGATTCGTTTGGTGGGGGGCGGATACTGTCTTAATCATCGTCGCCGTCAAGCGAAACCGTGACAGATTGCTCATCTTCTTGTGGCATCCCGCCACTGAAGCCTACTTCGACGGACGGACGGAACCTGCGGTTCCCATATTCCTTCTCCCATTGCGCCTGACATTCGACGGTCAAACGGGCAAATGGGATGGCCTCTAGGCGTGCCGTCGGAATCTTGTGGCTGGAAATTTCGCAATTCCCGTAAGTGCCGGCTTTGATGCGATAAAGCGCCTGCTCGATCTCATAAAGGGCGTCCTGCTCCTTTGCGAGGACGGACAGGGCGAAATCGCGGTCGTAGGCATCGCTGCCTGCATCTCCCTGATGTTCGCCATTGCCTGAGGCTTCGCTGCCTTCAGTTGTTTCGCGAGACATCCCAGTGACGATATCGAGGAGTGTATCACGCAGGTCGAGAAGGCGCTGTTGCTGCTTCTTGATGAAACTTGCGCTATGACTGCCCATGCCGCCGGAAGGAGATTTCGCAATAATATCCGGCGCTGGCGGGACAAATTTCGGCTTGGGCTTCGCCGGTGGTGGCGGAGTGCTAACGAGAGATGATTTCCTAGCAACCTTCTTCTTGGCCGGTTTCGCCGGCGCAGCAGCCTTGGGAGCTGCTTTTTTTGCGGGTGCCTTTTCGACCACCTTTTTAGGCGCGACCTTTTTAGGAGTCACTTTCTTCGGAGCTACTTTCTTTGCTGGGGCTGCTTTCTTTGCTGGAGCTGCTTTCTTTGCTGGGGCTGCTTTCTTTGCTGGGGCTGCTTTCTTTGCTGGAGCTGCTTTCTTGGGAGCTGCTTTCTTGGGAGCTGCTTTCTTGGGAGCTGCCTTCTTGGGAGCTGCCTTCTTTGGCGCAGCCTTTTTAGGAGCAGCTTTCTTTGGGGTCACCTTTTTAGGAGCAGCCTTCTTTGCCGGAGCGGCTTTCTTGGGCGCAGGCTTTTTGGTTGCCGCTTTTTTTACGGTTTTTTTCGCAGGGGGGGTCTTAGCGGTTTTTTTTGCAGCCATAATGGATGGTCGGTAGGGAAAGTTGTGTACGCCGCTTCAGAAGATATATCTACGGCAAGAGCGCGGTGGATTAGCCATAAGGAGAGACCGTTTCAAGGGGAAATTTCATTACGTGTGAAATATCTTTCTCTCAACACCGGGCTCCGGTACTTGAATTGCACCGCCTCTTCCCTAATCTGCCGACCTGCTATGCAACTCAGTGCCATCCTGGAATCCCTCCTAATCGCCTCCCAAGAACCCCTTTCTTCCAAGGAAATGGCTCGCCTCATTCGCGCTCGCGTGGCTGAGGCGGAAGACGTCATCGTCCGTGAGACCGATGAGGGAGCATCCCCTGCGCCTCTCCCTGAATGGCTCGCAGCCCTTGCACAGACCACCCCCGAAGAAGCCGCTGAAGCCGTATCCGGGCTAAACAAGCATTACGAGGAAACTGGCCGTGCCTTCACCATTCTTGAGCGACCAAAAGGCTGGAAAGTATACACGCGCACCGATTACGGCGAGTTCGTCCGTCACCTTTTCCCCGGCCGCAAGCCAGAGCGCCTCTCCGGCCCCGCCATGGAAACGCTCGCCATCGTCGCCTACCGCCAGCCCATTACCAAAGCAGCCATCGAGGCCGTTCGTGGCGTTTCCTGTGACGGCATGATCCAGAAACTCCTTGATCGAGACCTCGTCCGCATCGGTGGCCGCGCCGAACTCCCAGGCCGCCCCCTCCTATACCAGACCACCGAGCTTTTCTTCGAACACTTCGGCATCAACTCCATTGACGACCTCCCGAACGCCTCGGAACTCCGCCGCGTGAAGCTCCCCGAGCCCACCGAAGATGCCCCCAAGGAAGAGGAGCAGGAAAAACAACTCGCCCTCTCCGCCACCGGTGGCACGCCCGCGGCTGCAGCCGCAGAGCCTGAGGAGGAATCCCAAGAAACACCTTCCGAAGACACACCATGAGCCTCGACGACATCCGCAAGCAGATCGACCTCATCGACAAAGACCTGCTCAACCTCCTCTCCCAGCGCGCCGATCTCGTCCACGAAGTCGGGGTCATCAAAAAGCGCGATGGCCTCCAGATCTATGCCCCAGAGCGCGAACAAGCCCTCCTCGACCGCCTCATCCAGCTCAACGAAGGCCGACTCCCCGAGAAATCCATCAAGGCCATCTACCGCGAGATCATGTCCGCCGCCCTCGCCCTTGAGGACGATCTAAAAATCGCCTACCTCGGCCCCGAAGGCACCTGGACGCACCAGGCATCTATTAAAAAATTCGGCCACTCCGTCACTCACGCTCCTCAACCAAATATTTCCGACGTCTTCGACCAAGTCGTCCGCCGCCACAGCGATTACGGCATCGTCCCCATCGAGAACTCCACCGACGGAGCGGTTTTCCACACCCTCGACCTTTTCGTGGATTCCCCACTCCACATCTGCGCCCAAATCCTGCTTCGCATCGAGCACAGCATGATGGCCTCCATTCCCCGTGAGGAAATAAAAACCCTCTACTCCCACCCCCAGGCGCTCGGCCAATGCCGCAACTGGATCTCTAAAAATTTCCCCAACGCAGACCTCGTCGAAGTCTCATCCACCACCAAAGCCGCCGAAATCGCACGCGACAACGCCTCCGCCGGAGCCGCCGCCATCGGCAGCCCGCTCGCCGCCGAACTCTACGATCTCAAGATCCTCAACGAATCCATCCAGGATCGTGCCACCAACACCACGCGCTTCCTCGTCATCGGGGAAAAAACCTGCCCACCCACCGGCAACGACCGCACCTCCATCCTTTTCGCGATCAACGACCGCCCCGGCTCCCTCGTCAACGCCCTCCAGGCCTTCGAGCACCTCCACATCAACCTCTCCAAGATCGAATCCCGCCCCTCCAAGCGCAAGGACTGGGAATACATCTTCCACGTCGATCTTTCCGGCCACGGCGAAGACGAAAACGTCGCTAAAGCCCTCGCCGAACTCAGCAACCACTGTTCCCTCGTCAAAGTCCTCGGCTCCTACCCGGACATCGCGGAGTAGCAATCGCTTTTGAAGCGTTTCCAGGCGTCTATACATAGGTTTCATATCTAGATGAAAACCGCATACTACGGGGTTTTCGCATTGATCCCGCGCACCCCGCCACCTACCTCTTGCTCATGCAAGATTTCATCTATCGCGGGGTCGGCGGGGTCGGGTTAGTAATAGCCCTGAGTTTTTCACTTCTTGCATTCGGCAATGCCGCCGAATCACGCATCTGGACTTCTAGGCAGGGTACCACTATTGAGGCTGAGCTTCTGGCGGCTGATGCATCATCAGCAACCCTCGTTACCAAAGAAGCAAAGCAGATCAAACTGGACATCGAGGATCTGAGCCTGGCCGACCGTCAATACCTCGTCGAATACTCCGGTGCAGATCCTTCCATACTTTCTACAGGTGATCTCGGCGAACCAGAAACCCAAGCGAGGATCGATTCTAAGACGATCAATAAGATCGATGACCAGTCCTTCCTTCTTGATGACGAGTTCGAGACGATGTTCGATCTCACAGAAAGCGAGCATTTCATCATTGCCACCGCAGGTGACGTCAAAGGTGATGCAGTTGCCGAAACCGCCGAGAGACTCTGGCACGGGATGAGTTTCCAGCACATGAATTTCCGGCGCGACTGGGCTGACACCAAGATGGTCATTTTTGCCGTCGAAAACCGTGAGATCTATACGCAGTTGGGCAAATGGTACGAAGGCAAGCTTGCCGCACAGGGAGACAATACCAGGCTTGAAAACTTCAAATTTTCTTGGGACAAGGTAGGCTCTACATCTATTATCATTAGCCCGGAAATGAGCGACAAATATGTCCTCCAGCCTAGAGCGGTCGTCTTCAATGTCACCAGAACGGAGCGCTTCAAGAAACCCATGCGCCCCTTCCAGATCTATTGTATTTCTGGAGCACTTCTCTCCAAACAGATGGGAGGCGTCACCTCATTTGGAGGCAAAGGATACTTCGCCCTCGTCACTGGTCATTCCTATTACAAGGAGATCTCACTCGGCGGGGAAAGCGAAACCCAGCTACTCTCCCCCACTGAACCTGGAGTAGACGATTTCAGCTCCGCACGTGGATTCGACGACGGCAGCTCGTGGCCACGTGAATTGAAGAAGGCCATTCGCAAAGGAACTGTCGAAGTTGAACTCGAACCCATGCTGGAATGGACTGCCGAGGGGCTCGAGCCTGCGCAGCTAGTCCTCCTCTACTCCTTCGCCTCCTACATGCAAAGCACCCCGAAGCGACTCAACGCCTATGCGACGATGATCCGCCGCATCGAATCTTCAAACCAGATCCCCCTTCCCGTCGAAATCGCGAAAATCTTCGGCTTTGACAGCGTCGAAGCCCTGAACGCGGATTGGAAGGAATACGTCACCAGCAACGATTTTAGATAGTCTTACCATGAACCTCAGACCCGCTACCCTTACCGCCGCCATCCTCTTGCTTTCAGTCATCACGGGCGGAAGGCTTGCGGCCGACGATGGCTACCGTGACTTCACTGGCAGCAACGGAAAGGTCATCCAAGCAGTGCTCATCGACAAGGCCGACGAAAGCGCAACCCTCCTCCTCAGTAACGGCGACCGCGCCACCGTGCCTCTCACCAACCTGAGCCCGGAAGATCGGAAATACGTCGCCTCTTGGAACAAGGAAAAGGCGCTCTTTCTGGCAAAATGCCAAAATCTTACCGTACGCCAAGTGCTGGAACTCAGAGGCTACGAGCCCTTCGATTTCCGCCTCGATGGGAACTCGATCCTGATCGACGGGAAGCTCAACGGAAAGGAAGGAGCGTTCCTCATCGATACCGGGGCAAGCACCAGCCTTCTCCACATTCCCTTCGCCAAGGAGGCCGGATGCGAGGTCGGAGAGCTAGATCAGATCATCTACGGCGTCGCCGGTCAGGCACCTGCCGCCTTCACCGATGTCCCCACCATCTCCTTCGGAGAATCCACTTTCAAAGGCGCCACCATACTTGCCACGGATCTAACCAACGGCTTGGAAGACCCCTCGACCCTACGCATGCAAGCCATCCTCGGCGCTGATATCATGAGCCAGCTCGACGCCGTGATTTCATACCCTGAGAGGCAAATTTTCCTCCGTCCCGATAAATCGGCAGCCGCAGAGGTGGATGCAACAGATGACGCAAATCTCGCATTCAGGCTCTTCAAGACACTCGATAAAAAGGTTTACCGCGGGGAGATCAAATCAAAAACCCCCACCGTGATCACCCTCCTGCTCGTCGAAGGAAAGGAGCTGCAGCTCCCCATCGCCCGACTCATCCCCGAAGACGCAAAATACGCAAACGACTGGAGCGAGGAATCTGCCTATTTTCTTAAGCACTGCCAGAGCCTTACCATCCAAGAATTACTCGTTTTGCGGAAATACCAATCCTTCGAATACACGCGTGAGGGGAACCACATCTTTGTGGACGGCACCCTCAATGACAACGAAGCCACCTTTCTCATCGATACCGGAGCGGACAGCAGCCTGCTACACCTCAAAGCAGCCAACGATAACGGTTGTGAGGTCGGCGAGATGAATCAATTTGTCCAAGGCATCGGCGGAAAAGCCCCTGCCGCCGTTGCCATTATCGCGAAACTCACCATGGGCGACGCTCTCCTAACTAACCGTCAAGTGCTAGCTACAGATCTTAACCGCTTCGATCCAGACGGCGATCTCGGCTACGTCGGACTCTTCGGAGCCGATTTCATGCGGGAGCTGGATGCCGTGATTACCTACCGAGAGCAAAGAATCTTCCTCATCCAGAGATAATCTCCGGCTACCGAATGATGGTTTGCCATCATCCCACGGAGGAAGTATTCCAATATGCATATTTCCTTGAAATATACCTCCGAAACTCGAGGTATACTTGAAGATCCATCCAAGGATTCCCTTGAAGAAAAACCCACAGACCTTGATTCCCGTCATCGGGACTCTCCTATTTTGTGCAAGCTCTACCGTTTGTGCCGAGGGTCTACTCATGCACAATTTCCTCGAAAATTACTGCATCGATTGCCACGACGGAGGCATCAAAAAAGGCGGGCTAGACCTCGAAAAAATTTCCACCGACAACATCGCAAAACACCCTGAGATCTGGGAACACATCATCCTCCGCATCGACTCCCGCCAGATGCCCCCAATGGATGAAAAATACCGTCCTGAGGAAACGGAATATGCCTCCACGGTGAAACTGCTCGAAGATTACCTCGATTCCATCGCCGCAGAAAATCCCGACCCCGGCCACGCCGAGCCCCTGCGCCGCATGACGCGCACAGAATACGGAAACGCGATCCGCGACCTCCTCGGCGTAGAAATCGACGTTTCCGAGCTACTCCCAAAAGACGAATCCAGCCACGGCTTCGACAACATCACTATCGGCAGCCTCTCACCTACACTTCTCAACCGCTACATCGACGCCGCCCGCAAGATCTCCCGCATCGCCGTCGGGGGTGAACAAGGATCGCCCCGCGTCCGCATCATCCGCCTCCCTGCCGACCGCACCCAGGAAGAGCACATTGAGGGACTTCCACCCGGCACCCGTGGCGGCACGGTCATCCCACACACTTTTCCCGCCACAGGTGAATACGAAGTCAGCGTCCGCCTCACCCGCGACCGAAATGAAGTCGTCGAAGGATTAAATGGCACACACACCATGGAGATCCTCGTTGATGGTGAAACACAATCCAGCTTTTCGATCAAAAGACCGAAAGGAACCATCGATTATGACGAAATCGACGCCCACCTCAACACACGCATCAAGGTAGAGGCAGGCACCCGCCAGTTCGGAGCCACTTTTATCGAAGGGTCAAAATCACTCTCCGAAGACATGCGTGAACCCTATCAGGCGCGCTTCAATGTCCACCGCCACCCCCGCCTCTCACCCGCCATTTACCAGATTTCCATCCTCGGCCCCATTGAGCAGGAAACAACTGCCAAAGCGACCTGGCCATGGCGCGAAATAGAAGCCGATGGCAGCGATGAAGAACGCGCCCGAAAAATCCTAGGCTCCCTCATGCGCATCGCCTACCGCCGCACCGTCACCGAAGAAGATTTCACCAGCCCCATAGAGTTTTTCAAAGAAGGCCTAGCCTCTGGTGGCTTCGAAAAAGGCATAGAAGACGCCCTTTCCGCAGTCCTCGTCAGCCCAAATTTCCTTTTCCGTATCGAAACCGATCCTTCCGACGCAAAACCCGGCGATGTCCTTCCCATTGGTGATTTCGCACTCGCCTCCCGCCTCTCCTATTTCCTCTGGAGCAGCCTACCTGATACCGAACTCCTCGATCTCGCGGAAGCAGGGAAACTGTCCGACCAGAAAAACATGCAAGCCCAGATCCGCCGCATGCTCGCCGATCCGCGCTCCGAGGCTCTCTCTACAAATTTCGCCAGCCAGTGGCTTCACATCCGCAACCTCGCCGCCGTCAGCCCCGACCTCCGCCTATTCCCAGACTTCGATGACAACCTCCGCGAAGCCTTCCGCCGCGAAACGGAACTCCTTTTCCAAAGCATCGTCGATGAAGACCGCAGCATTATCGACCTCATCACCGCAGACTACACCTTCCTCAACCAACGCCTCGCCGCTCACTACGGCATCCCTGGTATTTACGGCAGCCGCTTCCGCAAAGTAAAACTCGCCGAAGGCACCAATCGCGGCGGCCTCCTCCGCCAAGGCTCCATCCTCACCGTCACCTCCTACGCAAACCGCACCTCCCCTGTCCTGCGCGGGAACTGGGTATTGGAAAACATTATCGGCACCCCCACCCCACCACCTCCAGCCGATATTCCATCCCTCGAAGATGTCTCCGTCTCCGCAGATCTACCCATGCGCGAGCGCCTAGGAAAGCACCGCGAAAGCAAATCCTGCGCCACCTGCCACAACCTCATGGATCCTCCCGGCTTCGCCCTGGAAAACTTTGATGCCGTAGGCCGCTGGCGCGAAATGGAAGGAGCCTCCCCCGTCGATTCCTCAGGCGGCCTCCCAGATGGCAGCCTCTTCACCGGCACCGACGGCATGGAAAAAGCCCTCCTCGACCGCCCGGATCTTTTCGCCCGCACCCTCACTGAAAAGCTTCTCACCTACGCCCTCGGTCGCGGCCTCGAAGCCTCAGATATGCCTGCCGTCCGCCGCATTCTCCGCGATGCCGAGCCATCCGGTTACCAATTTTCCGAAATCATCACCGGGGTCGTATCCAGCGTCCCTTTCACCATGAAAAAATGCCATGTACCTGACTAAGAAAAACCTCGATCGCCGCACCTTCCTCCGCGGCATGGGAGCCACCGTCGCGCTCCCCCTGCTCGATGCAATGATCCCAGCCGCATCAGCCTCCACACTCACCGCCGCCACTCCAGTCAAGCGACTCGGCTTCGTCTTCATGCCCATGGGCGGCGACATCAATCGCTGGACTCCCGAAGGCAGCGGGAAACTCGGCAAACTCTCCCCATCGCTCGAACCACTCGAGTCCGTGAAAGACAAAATCACCGTCCTCACCAATCTCGAACTCGGCCCCGCCTACCCCGGCACACACGCCACCTCAAACTCCGCCTTCCTCAGCGCCGCCCGCGCCAAACAAACCGAAAGCTCCGACTATTTCCTCGGCACCACAGTCGATCAGATCGCCGCGAAGCACATCGGCCGCGCAACACAGCTTCCGTCCCTCGAAATGTCCATGGATCTCATGCAGACCGTCGGCCAGTGCGACAACGGCTACGCCTGCGTTTACCAGAACAACCTTTCATGGGCAGACCCCACCACCCCGCTTCCCGCAGAAGCACATCCGCGCCTCATTTTTGAAACCCTCTTCGGCGATGGTGGAACCCCTGCCGAGCGCCGTGCAGACATCAAAAAACGCGCAAGCCTCCTCGATTCCGTCGGCTCAGACCTCTCCCGCCTGAAACATAAACTCGGTGCCGCAGATCGCTCACGCATCGACGAATACCTCACCGCCGTCCGCGAAGTGGAACGCCGCATCCAACAAGCCGAAGCAGACGTCCGCGATAACCCACTCCCAGACCTCGACCGCCCCACCGGCGTCCCAGCAGCCTATGCAGACCACGCGCGCCTGATGTTCGAGCTTCAGCTCCTCGCTTTCCAAGGCGATATCACACGCGTCACCACCTTCCAGCTCGCTCGCGAAACCAGCAACCGCACCTACCCGGAAATCGGCGTCAACGATCCGCACCATCCACTTTCCCACCACGGAAACGACCCGGAAAAAATCGCCCGCATCGCAAAGATCAATCGCTTCCACGTATCGCTCTTCGCCGAGTTCCTCGAAAAAATGCAGGCCACTCCAGATGGCACCGGCAGCCTGCTCGACAACTCCCTTTTCCTCTACGGTAGCGGCATGGGAAATCCCAACCTACACGACCACTCAAACCTCCCCATCCTCGTCGCAGGCGGTGCAGCAGGAGGCATGAAAGGCGGCAGGCACATCCGCTACGATGAGCCCACACCACTCGCCAACCTCCACCTCACCCTTCTCGACAAAGCAGGCGTTCAGCTTGAAAAGTTCGGCGATAGTAACGGCAAGCTCGAAGACCTCGGACGCGCCCTAGACATATGATCCGCTGCGTATTTTTTCTCATCGCTTCCCTCGCCACCACCAAAGCAGGGCTGATCGATGCCGCCTACTCCGATGACACCACAGCCGTCACGGAGCTACTAAAGTCAGGCGCTGATCCTTCTGAGAAAAATCGCTACGGAGTCACTCCTCTCGCACTAGCATGCACAAATGGTAACCCGGAGATGGTGAAAGCCCTCATCACCGCAGGAGCCGACATCCACGCCACCATGAACGGCGGCGAAACCGCCCTCATGATCGCCGCCCGCACCGGTGACAACCTATCAGTAACACAACTTCTAACAGCAGGAGCAGAACACCAAGACACCGACAGGAAGAAACAAACCGCCATCATGTGGGCATCCGCCGCTGGCCATACCGATGTGGTCAAAACCCTCATCGCCGCCGGAGCGGATTTCAAATCACCACTCCCCTCGGGCTTCACACCCATCTTCTTCGCCGTCCGCGCCGGTCATACCGAAACCGTCCAAGCACTCCTCGCCGCTGGAGCAGATGTCAAAGCTGTCTCCAAAGAAAAAGGAAGAGGCAGAAACCTCCGCAATGGCACATCCGCTTTCATCCTCGCAGTCGAGAACGGCCACCTCGATCTCGCACTCGATCTCATCGAAGCCGGAGCCGATCCCAACGACATGCGCTCTGGAGCGTCCGCCCTCCACAGCCTCGTCTTCGTTCGCAAAACCGAAAGCGGCGACAGCATTAACGGCACTCCCCCACCTCCCATTACCGGAAACATAGACACCCTCTCCTTCGTCAAAGAATTGGTAAAACGCGGCGCCGATCCAAACCTTCGACTGAACATCACTAAAGCCCGCGCCGGTGCTAGACTCAATCGTAGCGGAGCCACCCCCTTTTTCCTCGCTTCACACACCGATGATCTACCACTCCTGAGAACCCTCGTCGAAGTCGGTGCAGATCCGACTATCCCTAACAGCGACGGAACAACCCCACTCATGGCAGCAGCCGGAGTCGGCATCGATGCTCCCGGCGAAGACGCAGGCTCAGAAAAGGAAGCCCTCGAATGCGTCGCCTACCTCCTCGAACTCGGCGCAGACATCAACGCGGTCGATAAGAACGACGAAACCGCCATGCACGGAGCCGCCTACAAAGGCCTCCCAAAAATGATCCGCTACCTCGACTCGCAGGGGGCGGACATCAAGATCTGGAACAAGGAAAACAAGCGTGGCTGGTCTCCCTTGGTCATCACCCAAGGCTATCGCTTCGGAAACTTCCGCCCCATCGCCGAAGCCGAAGCCGCCCTCGCCGAAGTCATGCTCTCCCACGGCGTCACGCCACCTCCTGCCTCTGATTACAAAGGCGGCAGTCCCGGGGCCTACTAACGCCCCGAAGTAGCGCCCGCCCTAGTCCCACTAGAAAACGCCCCCTGCAACAAATACCCACCCGTCGGCGCGTCCCAGGAAATCATTTCCCCGCACACGAACACACCGGGAAACTTTTTCAGCATGAGATTTTCATCCAGTTCGTCCCAGCACACCCCTCCCGCCGAAGAAATCGCCTCTTCAATAGGCCGTGTTCCTTTAAGCGGAATCGCACAGGTCTTCACCTCCGCCGCAATCTCCTCGGCAGACTCGTAATTTTTCATAGCTAGGATCGCCGCCGCCGGAACACTCAGCTTCCAGCACCGAGTCGCACGCTCCAGCAGATTCCCATGCCCTTGGCCGAGTTTCCTCATCAGGTCTTCTTTTGAAAACGTCGGCTTTAAATCAATTTTAATCACTGGCTTCTCCATCGCCCTCAACTCGCGCCCCAGCGCATAAATAATCCCGCCTTCCAGCCCATAGCGCGTCATCATCAGTTCCCCGGAAACCACCTTTCCTCCGGCACTTGCAGAAATATTTTTAATCGGCAGCCCCTCCGCCGCATCAATTACCTCCTGCGGCCAATCGCACTCCCATCCACAGTTCGAAGCACGCAGCTCATCACACGAAATCCCCATTTCTAGAAACTTACGCACCCATCCACCATCCGAACCCGTCTTCGGCCAAGACCCACCACCCAGCGCAAACACCACCGCCTTCGCCCGCACCTCCGCCCCGTTCCCGAAACGCAACACATTCCCCGGTAAAAACTCCTCCCACAAATGCCGCGCCCGAATCTCCACACCCATTTCCTTCAGCCGGGAAATCCAAGCCCGCAGTACCGGCGCGCCTTTCAGCGCCTTAGGATACACCCGCCCGCTGCTTGCCTGAAACGTTTCCAGCCCCAGCCCCTCGCACCACTCCCGCAGCGCTTTGTTATCGAAATCCGAGAGCATCCCGTGCCAATCACCGCCCCCCGAATACCTCTCCACAAAATCACCAAAATCCTCCCCGTGCGTCAGGTTCAGCCCGCCTTTCCCCGCCACCAGAAACTTCCTCCCCACCGATGGCTTGCCATCAAACACCACCACGCGTCTCCCCATCCCCGCAGCCACCTCCGCCGCCCGCAGACCCGCCGGCCCACCACCAACCACTGCCACTTCAATCTCTTCCAT
>JANRFH010000052.1:0-29531 GCA_030725745.1 Akkermansiaceae bacterium | reverse complement strand
CGCCAGATCCTGCGCATCAATCAGTCCCACAGGTCTGCCCGTAGCATCCAGCACAACAATATCATCGATATTTTTCTCACCGACCTGATTCACCGCCTCCACTGCCAGAGAATCCTCGGTTAGAGAAATCGGATTCCGAGTCATTAAATCTGCCACTGGCACTTCTCCCAGCGCAGGATTCTTTTCATAACCCCTCGCAAAATCACCATGTGTGAAAATCCCCGCCAGCGTCCCGTCCGTTTCGAGAATCAAACACGCACCCGCCCTGCTCCGGTTCATTTCGGAAACCGCGTCGATCACCCTCGCAGAAATGGCCACCGTCGGCATCTTCGATTCCTTTCGCATCACATCACCCACCTTAAGTAAAAGCGCCCGCCCCAACGAACCACCCGGATGATACCTCGCAAAATCTTCTTCGGTGAAACCCCGTGCCTCCAGCAAGACCATCGCCAGCGCATCGCCCATCACCATCATCGCCGTCGATGATGAAGTCGGCGCGAGGTTCAACGGGCAAGCCTCCCTCACCACCGAGGTGTCCAAGGTCACATCCGCCGTTTTCGATAGCGTGGAATCCACCTTCCCGCACATCGCGATAACCTTCACATCGAAGCCTTTCACAAACGGCAACAAGCCCAGTAGTTCCTCGGTCTCTCCCGAGTAGGAAAGCGCCAGAACTACATCCCCATCGCAAAGCAACCCGAGATCGCCGTGCAGAGCGTTTTGCGAATTCAGCACCACAGCCGTCGCCCCAGTCGAGTTAAGCGTCGCCGCAATCTTGTGGCCGATATTCCCCGACTTCCCAACCCCCACGATCACCACCTTGCCTCGATCATCCAGCGCATCACGAACCAGCGTCACCGCCTTCCCAAACTCCGCACCCAGCCGCCCGGCCATTTCCCGCAGGCTGTCCGCCTGCATGCCGATCACCGCACGCGCCTTCGCTTCGAAATCCATGACCACCAGTTCAACCCGCGCGCCCGGTCATTTCAACACGTAATAGCGCACGCCAAACGGCTCCATATCTCCGATGGAAACTCCATCCCGCAGAATATCAGCCGTTTTCGCCTCCAGATCGCCATTCCCGCCGAACTCACAGCCTAACCCAACAGATTTCGCCGCAGCTATCCCAAGATAGCCCAGCGCATGCTCTGGAATGATCACCCGCACATCCTTCAGAGTCTCCTGCGAGGAAAAATTTGCCACGCACAAAAATGCCTGCCCGCTCTCCACATCACGACGGAGGAATGCATACAGCCAGTGCCCGGAGACCGTCTCGTCACCCACTCTACCGAAGCACTTGTTCTCCTTGTTCGCATGGTTGAGCCCGTAGAAATCGCCTTTCGTGAACGCTGGTTCTTCCAATACTTTAAACAGCTTTTCATACCACGTCCGTAGTGCCTTCTGGTTTTTGGAAAGCCCTCCGCCGTCGAATTTCCCGTCGTTCACCCATTTCTGAAACTCTGGCATCGAGGTATAATCAAAGATCGAAGACCTCCCATCGTCCCCGCTGAAGCCCTCCTCGCCACTCGCCGGCTCACCTACCTCCTGCCCGGAGTAAAGCATCAGCGCAGAGCCGCTCATCCCGAACATCACCGCAGCCGCAGGTTTCCCGGCCTCCATGCCCACGCCACCCCAATGATTCGGATGTGCGATACGAACCTCATCGTGATTCTCAAGATACCTCACGCATTGGTGGAAACGACTGCCGGAAAAAGTTTCTCCATCAATGTCGTTTGCCCATTTCCCCTGCTCGTAGATGCCCTGCAAAATCTTATACGTCGGGTGCTCGTAGGCTCCGTTGAAACCTGCCTTCACCAAGTCCTCCAGCACATCCTTGTCCGTCAGTTTTGCTGGATCGCTGTCATACGCCTCCGCCATGAAAAATACCTCCGCATCCCTCGCACGCGCCCGTTTCACCAACCAATACCAGAACTCCATCGGCACAATGTGCGCCATGTCCACGCGGAAACCATCCACTCCCATCTCCTGCCAGTAGGCAAGGATCTCATCCATCGTCGCCCACGTGCGCGGCACATCCTCCACCGCCGCATCCGCACCCGGTAGGTGCTGGGTCGTCCTCCCGAGCGTGAAATCATGCCCGTAATTCAGCTTCACCGTCTCATACCAGTCATGGATCGATGGCGACCACGTGATCGAGTTATTCCCCGTCACCCTCCCGAAAGCGGTCTCCGGCGCAAACAGTCCAGTGCAGCCCGGCATCCCGCCTGTCGGTAATTTCAGCGGTGGCCCGCCACCCGCATCCGATTGATTCAGGTAGTAGAAATGATTGTCCCTTTCGAAAAATTTCCCGTGGTCGTCGCCCTCTCCGAAGGACAGCTCCGGCCTCACATCCGAGCCGTAGCTGCGCGCCACATGGTTCGGCACGAAATCGATAATCACCCGCAGCCCCGCCTTCCGGCAGCGCTTCACCATGTCACGAAACTCCGCAATACGATTCTCAGGCTCCAACGCATAGTCCGGGCAGACATCGAAGTAATCCCGGATCGCATACGGACTCCCCGCCTTTCCTTTCAAAATATCCGGTGGATCCGCTGGCCTTCCCGGATAATCCGTCCCGCTCGCCTGCTCGATCACACCCGTTGGCCAGATGTAATTGAAACCCATCTTGCGTATCGCCTTCAACGCCTTCGAATCAATGTCCGCAAACTTTCCGCAACCATTCTCCTCTATCGTCCCCCACGGCTTGCGCGTCGTATTCTTGTTCCCAAACGTCCGCACCAACAGCTGGTAAATCACCGCCCTGCCTTTATTTTTTTCAACTCTCATTTGAAATTTCAGCGTTTCAGTTTTCAGCATTTACCTCTTCTCCCTTTCTTCTTTCACCACCGCGATAGAATCATAGAGCGAGAAAATCATCAGGATCACTGCCATCACGCCACAGATTCCCCACCAGACAATGAAACGCCACGGGCTCTCTGCCAGCCAGCTATCTATCACCCACAACCCTACCGCCATCCATCCCACTGTTCCAAACATCCACCGCAGCATCCATTTCCGCCGCTGCGGTCGATCTTGCAGTATCGCCTTCGCAATCGATTTGCTACTATCCCAGTCCGATCCGCTCATGCCTTGAGTCTCTAGAAACCTACCCACACTCCAAGCGGAATCCGTCAATCACTCCACCGGAACCTCTTTGCCCGTCAGCGCCGTAAAAGCCGCCTCAGCCAATTTCCCCGCGCCCTTCTCATTCGGATGTACCTTGTCCGGCTGGAATCTTGGGAAATCCTGAAGCGCCGCAAACATATCGATCACCCCCACACCCAGTTCCTCCGCAAGTTTATCGATGATCACCCTTTGCTCCGCAACCGCCGCCTCATTGATCCCACCGATCTTACTCACGCCGCCCGGAACCGGACACGGGCGGCAAATATAGATTCGCGGCTCACTTTTGAGCCTCTGGAATGACTGGACAAGCTTGCGGTAATCCCTCTCAAAATCCGATTTATGCTGCCAGTTCGCCGGCCTGCTATCATTCGTCCCCAGCATGATAATTACCACGTCTGCCTTCGATCGCAGCGCCTCCTTATAGGCATCTTCATCCCAATACGGACGATCCCCCGTCTTCATCAGCGTTCGCCCACCCACTCCGAAATTTAATACCACCCAATCATCTCCGAGCATTCGCTGAAGCTGAGAAGGATAAGACTCGCCCTTCGGCGCACCCGCTCCCTCCGTGATGCTGTCGCCAACACAAGCCACCTTTACCGGCTCCTCGTATGTGCTCGGATCGATGGGCTTCATCGCATCCGCCATTACCATGGTGGATAACATCAGCAGCGCAATCAGGCACGAGGTGTAGGTCACTAAGTTTTTCATCATCGGAAGCATGCTAGCCACGTCGGTGCGGTGTCGAGCAACACTCACCTGAGTGTCTTCTTCACCAGATCCAGCGCAGACTGACTTGCTGATTGCTTAAAGTCCTTCCGATTGCGTGGGTGATAGATCTTTTGCGCCACCGTTTCACCGCCTTTAACCGCCAGCCCCAGCCACGCCGTGCCGACCGGTTTTTCCTCCGTCCCGCCGCCTGGCCCAGCGATACCCGTTACGGAAACAGCGATGTCCGCTCCACTTTCCCGCAGCGCACCATCCGCCATCGCGCATGCAACCTCTTCGCTGACAGCCCCATGCGCATCAATCATCTCCATCGGCACGCCGAGCTGATCATTTTTCGCCTCATTCGCATACGTTACCCAGCCGTGGGTAAAAACCTCGCTAGAGCCGGGGACATTGGTCAGACGATTCGCAATCAATCCGCCAGTGCAGCTTTCCGCTGTCGAAAGCTTCATTCCTTTTTCCCGCAACAGCCGGATCACCGTCGCCTCCATCGAGCTGCCGTCGTCGCTGATAAGATATTTTCCGAAACGAGCCAGCACCAACTCACGCGCTTCCACAATCGCCCCCTCACCACCAATCAAGCGTAAATCCACTTCTCCCATACGAGCACAGTAGCCGTATTCCAGCCCCTCCATCGCTGCCAGCTCTGCATCGACGCTGTGGTGGAAATCACTCTCGCCAATACCGGTAAACTTCAGCTCGGAGACTGTGGCGATCTCCTCCACACCAGAAAGCGCTCGCAGCCTCGGAGCTACCTCTTCATGAAACATCGGGTAAAGCTCCCTCGGCGGCCCAGGCAGGAGAAACACCGCACACCGCGACCTACCATTAATGCGCGGAGGTAAATACAACCCTGGCGCAGTCCCATTCGGATTCGGCAAAACATCTGCTCCCACAGGCACCATCGCCTGCTTGAGATTTGCCTCGACCATCGGTTTGTCGCGCAGAGTAAAAAACGCCTCCAGCGTCCGCAGTGCATGCTCATCCTGCACCAGCTCGATCCCCAACGTCTCTGCCACAATCTCACGAGTCAGATCATCGCTCGTTGGCCCCAGCCCACCGGTGATGATCAGTGCATCCGCACGATCCACCATTTCGACAAACGCCTCACGAATCGCATCCCCATCCGGCACCGTCGCCTGACGCGCCACACGCAGCCCCATCGTGAAGAGCTGCCGCCCGAACCACCCGCCATGAGTGTTGAGCGTATTTCCCAGCAAAAGCTCCGTGCCAGTATTCAGGATCTCAATTCGCATCCACGCAGCCTCCACGCGCCGGGCAAATCCCTCAAGCCCGAACTCTTCCTCTTCCTCTTCCTTGAAGTTTAAAGTTTAAAACTTAAAGTTTACTCCCACAAATAGGACTGCTTCGTCGAGATCACCTCACCCCCTGCCTTCAGCGTCATTTTCCACGTTAGCACCCGACCGTTGTCGAAATAGTCGTCACCAATCACCGCGAACTCCTGTTTACCCTCGGATGTCCCAGCTGGAATGGTTTGCGTCATCCTCTTGATACGACTGCCGCTCTTGCCCTGTTGATATTGGAAAATGATCTCCTTCTCCAGTCCCGCCTCAGCATTCCACTGCACCGTGTAATACTCCCCGAGCCGCTGCTTCCGCTCCTCGACACTTACCGCACCGTGTAGCCTGCGCATCTTCTCATTCTGCACCATCGGATCGCTCATAATGGTCGCGTCTTGATCGCGGAGAGTGTAAGATTTTACCACCAGCGCTTCGGGCGCACCTCCACAGCTGGTGAGCACACATGCAACGGCGATGATGAGATAGTTTTTCATGATTTAGGCGGTTTCCTTGGCGAGGCGGGCTTTAAGTCTTCCGAGAACTTCCTCGTAGGCTTCCATTACGTTGCCCAAATCCCTGCGGAAACGGTCTTTGTCCATCTTCTCGCCAGTCTTCAGATCCCATAGACGGCACCCATCCGGGCTGATCTCATCCGCCAGCACGATCTGTGACGGATCGCTAGCAAGACGCCCGAACTCTAGTTTAAAGTCGACCAGCTTCAGTCCCACTTCAGCGAAGAAACCCGAGAGGATTTCGTTCACTTGCAGTGCGGATTTCCTCAGGAAAACAAGATCCTCGGGAGTCGCTAGACCCATTTCGCGGATGTAGTCGTCATTGATCAGGGGATCGCCGAGCTCATCGCTTTTGTATGAAAACTCAATAATAGGCTGCGAGAAGGCCTTGCCCTCCTCCATGCCAGTGCGCTTGCAGAAACTTCCTGCTGCCACATTCCTCACAATCACCTCCACCATCACGATCTCCACCCGCTTCACTTCAACGTTTGTGTCGTCGATCTTACGCACGAAGTGAGTCGGGATGCCGGTTTTGCCGAGATATTCGTAGATCAGAGTGCTGATCTCATTATTCAGCCGCCCCTTGTTTTCGAAGCTCGCCTTCTTCTCCCCGTTGAAAGCCGTCGCATCATTCTTAAATTCCATCCGCAGCGTCATCGGATCGCTCGTTTCCCAAAGTCGCTTCGCCTTGCCCTCATAAATTGGATGCATGACCTTTCGTAGGTTTTGCGAGTAAATCGGTCAAGCTCCCTCACGAAAGGGACCGCGATTTGAAATCGCGTCTGCAACGGTCAGGGACGACCCACGCCTCAGGGCTGCTTCATTTTGGAACAACAACCGCGAATTTCGCCAAGAACGGTTTCTCCAATGGAGTTTCTTTAGTATCGTGAAACTTGGAACCGTCGTGGCTAGCCATACTTATTTCTCTGAAATTCGCGCTCATTCGCGTCAATTAGCGGTTCCTTCTTCAAAATGAGGTAGCCCTTCAACGCCTCTCCAGCCACTCTTTCTTCCCGTATTTCGCGGCCATCAATTCTTCCACCCTCTCCTCATCCACAAAGATATCCTCCTCCCACCAGCTTTCTGAAAGGGATTCAGCGAAAAGCTCGCCACGCAGATGCGAGTCCGCGGCCTTCGCCACCGAACCCTGATGCAGTAGCCCCGCTTTCGTCCGCCGCTGCGCTGCACCTGCCATTTTTGCCCCAGCCGCATCTAGGACATCATGCTCCACCGGATTCTCGAAGCACATCCCCCCCGCCCTTCCGCTAACTTCAGCCAATCCGAGATCATCGCCCTCCGCCCTCAGCACCTCCAGAAGTAGCTGATGAATCGCCCGGTAGCTCTCACCGCCCTTCATTGTCGCCACCTCACAGCTACGCGGCACGATCAGGCTATACGTCCAGTCACCCCGATGATCTACCACCCCGCCACCAGTCCAGCGCCGCACCCAGTTTACACCAACCACTCCGTCCTTTGCCGCATCCAGTTTCCCGAAATAACCGAAACTCGCCCAATGCCCATCCCAGCGGTAGATCCTGAGCATCGGCACCGTCCGAGTCTCCAGCAGCCACTCATCAATCGCCATAGCCGAAGGCCCGCAGCGCGGTTTCGTATCCACCCAGAGCTCCATTTCCCGGAAAATCACCCAGTCAGACTATCTTTTCTCGCCGCATTGGCAATCCTCAGCAACCGTCACAAACGCCCTCTGATAAAAAATCGCATTTCAGGTAAAAAAGAGATTGCACGACCCGCAGCCTCTCCATAGCGTCCCGCCCACCCGAACGGGATGGAGCGGTAGCTCAGTTGGTTAGAGCGCCAGCCTGTCACGTTGGAGGTCGCGGGTTCAAGTCCCGTCCGCTCCGCCATCCTATTCGAGTTGACCCCGCCAAACGGCCTTTAAAAGCCGTCTCGGCGGGGTTTTTCTTTATAGTAAGCAATGCACTTACCCGCTAGCTTCAGCCAACCTCTTCATTGAGGTTTAAAGTTTAAAGTTTAAAGTTTTATGCCCACCGTCGCCATCGTAGGCCGCCCGAATGTCGGGAAATCCGCCCTCTTCAATCGTCTTGCAGGCCGCAAGATCGCCATCGTCCATGACCAGCCCGGCGTCACCCGCGATCGCATCGCCGCGCCCTGCACCCTCACTGGCCATCCCTGCACACTCATCGATACCGGCGGCATTGGTGCCACCCTTGACGATGGCTTTGGCGAGCAAGTCGCCATTGAGGCAGACATCGCCATGCAGACGGCGGATCTCATCCTCTTCCTCGTCGATGCACAAGAAGGCCTAACACCCATCGACCAAGCCCTCGCGCAAAAGCTCCGCAAGGCAGCACCTCCTGTCCTCCTCGTCATCAACAAGGTCGACCACGACAAACACGAATCCTGCCACTCGGAATTCACCGCCCTCGGCATCCCAGACAGCGTCTTCGTCTCCGCCGAGCACGGCCGGAATTTTTCCGAACTCATCGACCGCATGGATGAAACCCTCGAACCCCTCGCCACCGAGACCGAGGAAATCATTCAGGAAGCGGAAAAAATCGGCATCAAGCTCGCCATCATTGGTCGCCCAAACGCCGGGAAATCCTCTTTGGTCAATGCCATCCTCAAAGACGAGCGCACCATCGTCTCTAAAATCGCAGGAACCACCCGTGATGCCGTCGATCTCCCCTACTCCTTCGCCGGAGAGAATTTCACCCTCATCGACACCGCCGGCCTACGCCCGCGTGGCAAACGCGACAACTCTGTCGAAGTCTTCTCCGCTATACGATCGGAAAAAGCCATCCGTCGCTCCGATCTCTGCGTCCTCGTCATCGACCTCGCCGAGGGCGTCACCGCCCAGGATCGCAAGATCGCCCAGCTCATCCTTGAGGAGAAAAAACCCTGTCTCATCGTCCTCAACAAATTCGACCTCTACCACCCGGGAGCGGACTACAAAGAGCGCGTTGCTGAGGCAGAGGATCACGTAAAGAGAGAACTCTTCTTCCTCTCCTACGCACCCTTCGTCGCCTGCTCCGCGAAGACCGGCGACTCCACCGAGCACGTTTTAAAGAAAGCCATCGCCATCAAAAAAGGCGCACAGGACATCCCCGGCACCGGTCAACTCAACCGCATCCTCCAAGCGGCCATGCTCAAGAACCCGCCGCCGACCGACAACAAGGCCAAGCGCGTCAAACTCTTCTACGCCACCACCGCTCTCAACGAGAAATACTCAGTCATCCCCGTCCCCACCATCGTGCTCTTCGTCAACGACAAGGCACTCATGAAGGACTCCTACGAGGCCTACCTTACCAACCAATTCCGCGAGGCGCACCCCGCCCCCGGCATCCCGGTCATCTTCTCCTGCCGCTCACGCCGCCGCCGCGAATGGGAGCCGCCGAAGAAGGGCAACCAAGGCCACTAATGTGGAGCCCAATATGGAGCGCGGCTATTTAAGCCGCTGACTGGCGCTCCTTTTAAACAAAAACTTTTCGAAACGTCAGGTTCACCCTCGGCGTGGTCACCTTCTTCGTCTTCGGCAGTTGATGCAGCCAGCACCGCTGTGTCTCCCCACGCATATCTAACAGGCTTCCATCCGCCAACATCACCGAGACCGTTGTCTTCGTCTCCTTGTGCTTGAAGGAAAACTTCCGCTCTGCACCGAAGCTCAGAGAAGCGATCGAACTGCCTGACGCGATCTCCTTTTCATCGTCACTGTGCCAACCCATCCCCTCGTCACCACCGTGGTAGAGATTCAATAAGCACGAGTTGTAATCCGCTCTTGTTTTTTCCTCCGCTACCTTTTTTAGACCCAACAGCAATTCGCTCCATCCGCGTGCCTGCTTCGTTGTGCCGGAATAGGAATACGGCATCCCACCGTCAGCGAACCACGCTACCTTGCGCGCCGTGATGATACGCTTTCCGAACATCACCGTCTCGTCGTGCTGCCACGGAATATCCCGCAACAATGCCTCCAAAAGCCCTGCGCATTCCGCAGGGGAAAACACACTGCCGTGGTAAAAAGCCTCGCCGTCACAGGGCAGCAGATTCGCCGCAGGATCCGCTCCGAAAAGCTCCATCCTTTTATGCTTCGAGCCCTTTGACTGACGCAGCAGACTTTTCTTTCCGTTGCTGCTTGTCCAAATATTCGATGAGCATCGCAAAAGCGCCGAGCAGGATCACCCCCATCACCGAGCCGTAGAACGTCCAGATGATGCCAGCTTTCCCGGTGAAACCGTAGTTATGTAAACCCACTCCAAGGAAGTTCACATGCCACCATGAGAATGCCACCACACAAGCGGTGAACAGCGAGGCGAGATGCAGCCCCCACTCCTTGATAATGCCACCAAGGCGAGCATGAAGGATGCCCAGCGTCCACAGCACGATCATCAATGCGCCGTTTTCCTTAGGATCCCAGCCCCAGAATCTACCCCACGAATAGTTCGCCCAGATACCGCCGAGCACAGTGCCCACCAGTGAGAGGAACACCGTCAGACAGATACAGCCATAGACAGCCTTCGAAAGCGACCGGCGTAGATCTTTGTCACCTCCATCGAGGTTCAGACCACGGATCAGCACATAGACGAGCGAAAGAAACGCCGAAAGCAGACCTGCGGAGTAGCCTAGGGAAATGGTGATCACGTGTGTGGCTAGCCAGAAATTCGAGTCCAGCACCGCGACCAACGGATTAAAATGATCGCTCGCATCACCGAGTTCGTAGCGCCTCGCTAACAAGATTAACATCGTGCCCATGATAGGTGCGAGTCCCAGCGCGAAACGTTTCCGCGACATAAGCTCCACTAGCAGACAGAAGATTACTCCAGTCGTGGCGATGAAAATCACCGTATCGTAGAGGTTCCCCACTGGAGGCCTTTCCATAATGATGCAGCGTATGACGATCGCGACCACACAGTATGTCGCAGCAACCACGGTGGAGACAGCAGTAACCCATGAGGCAATTTTTGAAGGCAGTCCGCCGACGCCCCACATCACCAGCGCACTCACCGATGCGATCAAGAAATACACCATCGCATTGAGGAAATAGTCCCGCTTGAAATACGAAACTTCCATATCGATGTGCTTGTATTCGCCACGTGCTTCAGCCCTCTTCACGACGCGCTCCTTAAGCTCGATGATGTGATCTCGGAACGCCTTTTCAGAGACACCCATCGACTGCACAGCCATTTCTATGGATACCGTGTCATCAATCGAGGTCTTGGGATCTGCCGTCTCCTGCGCGACAACTCCCATGATCGCCTGCCCAGCAGAAAGCCAATCCCGCTCCGCCTCATCCTTAGGAGGCAGCATGAACAGACCGAACTTCGCGAAATTAGCACCATCGAAAACCTGCTGAAGAAGAGTCTCAAGGCGCGGATTGAGCGCCTCCCCAGACTCACGCGATGCCCGAACTTGGGTCATAATTTCTTCAGAGGTGGTCATCAACGCGCTGAATTGCACACGCTGATCCTCACCCTCCGCTCCTGAGCCTTGTAGAAGCACCCCGTTCCTAGCGAAGGCGAAATACGAAAGCAGGACATTGTAGTCCCGGAGATTCGAGTAGAGGTCGATCGTCTGCTGTTGTACCGGATCACGCTCCTTTTTCTCGATAGGCTCGTAGGTCTGAGCCAGCTTCTCCAGCTTTTCAAATCCCGGCTCGATCTCTAGGTAGCTGTAGCGATCCCGCTTGCCCTTCACCTTCACGCCGATGGCCTTGAGCACATCGGAATTATCCACACGGAAGGTCGGTAGCTGCACCGCAAGATGCGGGCGGAATAGCGTGTCCATTAGCCACTGTGTCGGCTTCAGCTTATACACCACCCCGTCCTTGTCTTCGACCTTCATCGAGCGCGCGCCATGTGCGCCCAGCATGCGGAAGGCTGCAAAAGTCGATAGCGGCTTGATACGTCCACCATCCTGCACGGGCAGTGACTCCACGGCTTCGATCGTTTCCTTTTCCCATGGCACGTAATTCTCGACCTTCTGCACCTCGCCCTTCGGCATGTTGTCGATGACCATGTTCACGAACACTAGGACGAACGCGCCAAGCACGATCACCGCCAATACCCATTTTCCCCACTTCGATTGATTACGCTGCATTTTTCCGTTTCTTTGAAAGGCTACCAAGATGGCTACCCAGTTTTGTCAGAAAGGTGACGAGCATCCCGAACGCCACCACATAAAGACTGTATTCCGGCCACTTGTCCGACGGGTTTTTCACCACCTCGAAGACCGAATACATGGGATCCCCAGGCTTCGCATCCGGCGGCCCATAGCTCGCTTGGAAAAACGTGAAGCCCTCATACCTCATCGGCTCGTTCATACTAATATTCATCGGAGATGACTGACCGTTCTCGATGCGCTGGATGTCGCTCGCAAATTTCGCAGGGCGTGACGTTCCTGGGTGAAACTCCGCCGTGAATGTATCGAGCTTCACATCAAAGGGCATCGGCCACAGGCGCTTGCGCATATTAATGACATACACCTTATCCTCATGCCTCACGGAAAGTGGATAGAAAGATGCTCCCGCGAGAATAAACGGTGGGGATTTCTTTCCGTCTGAGTAAACCAAGCGCCCATATGCACCGGCCATATTGCGCTCAGTTTCCACCTCGCTGTCGCGCTCCAGAAGGTAATAACCGTCGGTGATCAATTCTCCCTTCGATGGAGCAAACTCCACCGCCGCCACCGGTTGGGCATTTTTCAAATACCCGGAAACCTCCAAGCCGAAAGGAATACCCTCGAAATCAAAGATCCGGGATTTTCCTGCGACCAGATCGTCCAAGTATTCTCCTCTGACCACATGGATCTCTCCCTGCTCTTCGTCTTTGAACTCAGAAATCTCGATGACATATTCAAAGTAAGCTTCCGCGACATTGCTTGTTTCGCCCTCGCCGACGGCCATGTTACCCCTTTCCTCAAAATGGTGCGCCACCCCGCCACCGAGCAGCATGAAAATAATGCCGAAGTGAGCGATCAGGTTGCCCGCCTGCTTCCAGCCCTTGCGGATGCGGATGATGCCGCCCAGCGTCATATTCACCAGAAGTATTGCGCAGACATAATAGCCGCCAGGTAGGATGATAGGTATCGTCTTGCCATTGAGTTCCGGTATCAGCCACGGCGACTGCCAACTGAAATATTTCTGCAGTGTCGGGAAAAGCCCGTGGTCGATCTGCTCCAAGGTCGCGAGCCACGTCAGCAGCAGCAGCACCAGAAAGGTGGCCGTAGCCAATTTGAAACCCGAGAGGAAATCAAAGATCCTCATGAAGGGCGATTTGCCTTTGGCAGTTTTGTCCGATGTCTTTTCCATTCCGAAATACCTTTATTGTGCGAGCTTCATGCTCTCCGCAAACGCTTTGAGCGCTGCCTTTTCCGCCTCCACTTCCTCTGTAGGGCCGACCATTTTCAGAGTGACCAATTTCCCATCCACCACGGCAATCACACCCGCCAGCCCGTAGCCCGGCTTCTCATCACCTCCGCCCATTCCTGCGCCATATGTCCCGCTCGCTGCCACCCAGACACCCTCTGCGCCGCCCATCATCACCTTCTCGGTTGCAATCAGATCCTCCGCTGTCATTTCCTCTGCGCCGAATTGTTTCAGCCAGCGGTTCACGTTCTCAAGGATCGATCCGCCAGTGATCGACACATAGACCTCGCCCAGCCCCGACTCCCCGAAGCGGTAATTCAGCTCTCGGAATTGCTTCGCTGGAAGCACCAGCCAGTTTTCCGGCGCGTCGCCCATTACCGGGCTGGGTTTTGCATCCCTGAAACGCTCGTCACTCGTCGCAAAAAGCTTCGGAGTCCGGTCTTTCGTCGTTTTGACACGCGTCTCTTTTACCGTCATGCGATCCGCTGCCTTTTCACAAGAGACGGACACGAGGCAGAGTGCCATGATTACGAAGCCGATGCGTTTCATTTTCCCGAGATAAACGCGGACATGATAGCCCGCAAGTTCAATCGGGGAATGATACGTTAAGAAAAATCTAATTCCATCAGCCTTTGACTTAAAAGTCATGAAGACGTTTCATCCCCGCGTGGAAAGCATTCGATACTTCAACCGTCACACAGGAGAAACCGAAACCGAAAAAGTCTACGGCGAGGGCTCGCTTCGTTGGGTTTACGGAAATCCTCTCGGAAAACTCTCTCTCCACGCCCTCGTCAAGCGCGCCGCCTTCTCCAAATGGTATGGAAAACGCATGTCCACCCCGGAGTCCGCCGCCCGCGTCGACCCATTCATCGAGAAATACGGCCTTGATCCCGCGGATTTCGCCGAGCCACCCTCCTCCTTCCGCAGTTTTAACGAATTCTTCTACCGCAAGCTCAAGCCGGAAGCCCGCCCCATCGCAGACAGCCCAATCGTTTTCCCCGCCGATGGACGCCACCTCGGCTTCCCGGACATCTCAGCGATCTCCTCATTTTTCGTAAAAGGCCAGACCTTCGACCTCCCAGCCCTCCTCGGTGATCCCGAACTCGCCCAGAAATACGCCAAAGGCAGCCTCGTCCTCTCCCGCCTCTGCCCGGTCGATTACCACCGCTACCACTTCCCCGCCGCAGGCACCCCTTCGGAAACGAAAACCCTGCCCGGCCCCCTATTTTCCGTCTCCCCCATCGCCCTCGCGCAAAACCTCGCCTACCTCTGGACGAACAAACGCACCCTCACCCACCTCGAAACGGAAGACTACGGCACCATCCTCATCATGGAAATTGGAGCCACCTGTGTCGGCTCCATTCACCAGACCTTCGTCCCCGGCCAGCCCCTCGCAAAAGGAGCCGAGAAAGGCTATTTCGCCTTCGGCGGCTCCTCCACCATCACGATCTTCGAGCCAGGAACAGTCACCCTCGCCCCAGATCTCCTCGAAAACTCAGCCAAACAAACCGAGCTCTACGCACGAATCGGCTCAGAAATGGCGAGTTAAGGACAAGGAACCGCGATTCCGAAATCGCGACCTGCCCGACGAATTACCTGCGGCTCCCGATCCCGGCAGGGATCAAAGCAAGTAGACGGGGGTCGAGCGAGGCACGAGCGAACACCCCCGGTATATCTCCTTACGTAAAGCATCCCGGCAGGGATGCCAGCGGCTCCGAGAGCATATTCCATCCCGCTGCCACACCCTGCGGGGTGGAATGAATAGAACACGGATTTCCGGGGGTAGTCGCTCGCGCTCGACCCCCGGCTACTTGCTAAAATCCCTGCCGGGATAATGCCAATTCTGTATTAGATAAGGGTGATTAACCTAATCCCTTGGTGGTTTTGATTTTTCTGACAAAATATGCCGTCAATTCTCAATATTCGGTGCTCTTCTATCAGATTTGAGTCGCAACCCGCAATTCATGCATTCGCGGGTAAAACGATTGGATAAATAACCTTCGCATCTCCCATCCAGCGGCCTTGAGCTGAAGGAGTTTTTGCACCGTGGGCACATCGAAAAAGCCATCGCACCCGCTGATATGGCAAAAAGCAGCCCATACCCTAACAAGAGTATCAAGAAGACCTGCGTATCACCGAAAAAATAATGACACCCGGCTACAAAAGGAAAGAATGCGCAAAACAATGCAAAGCAAATCAGCCTACGTCGCCTAATGACTGTTAAGCCGTGAGCGATGTATTCAGTCTCGTCCATGGTAATTCTTCTGCCGCCGAGCTGCTAGGACGCTCACATCGCTAACTCTTCCCATCAGAACGGAATATAGTCGTCATCAAAGTCGTCCTCTTTCCGCAGATCCGCCGCAGAAGGCTCCGCTGCCGCAGGAGTTTCCTGATTGTATTCATCACCACCACCCCCGCTGCTTCCACCGCCAGACAGCTTCCAGCAAGCGAGGTTCACGTAGTATTTTCCGTTATACTCATTGCCCCGGACATCGAAGTTCACCACCACATCCTGGCCTTCCTTATAGCTATCAAGGATCGAGCACTTGTCCTTCACCACCTCGAACTTGATGTCTTGCGGATACTTGTCGTGCGCCGTCGTCACCACGAACTCCCGCTTCGAGAAGCCGCTAGGGAAGGTCTGGGTGTCGCTGATCAGTTTAATTTTGCCGGTTGCTTCGTACATGTGGCGATATTCCCCGAACCAGCGGATATGTCAAACCGTAGCCACATATCCGAGTCTCTTGACAGCTTGGCATCGTTAGTGCATCACGCCGCCCATGGCCAAGCTCTCTATCCGCAATCTCGACGTCTCCTCCAAGGAAGTCCTCATGCGCGCCGATTTCAATGTTCCGCTGAAAGATGGGGAAATCACCGATGACACCCGCATCCAAGCGGCCATCCCGTCGATAAAGCACCTCCTCGCAGGCGGCGCAAAACTCGTCCTCTGCTCACACATGGGACGCCCCGACGGAAAGGCCGATCCGAAATACACCCTCGCCCCCGTCGCGAAGGCACTTTCCGCCATCCTCGGCCAGAATGTCGATCTCGCCCCAGACTGCATCGGCTCCGAGGCCGCTGCCCTGCGCAAAGCACTCCAGCCCGGCCAAGTTCTCCTCTTGGAAAACACCCGCTACCACGCTGAAGAGGAAGCCAACGAACCCGAGTTTGCGAAAAACCTGGCCGGCCTCGCCCAAATCTTCGTCAACGACGCCTTCGGCACCGCCCACCGCGCCCACGCCTCCACTGAGGGTGTCACGAAATTCATCCCCACCTCCGCGATGGGTTTCCTCATCGAAAGCGAGCTCGAATACCTCGACGCGAAGCTCCAATCCCCGGAACGCCCCTTCCTCGTCATCATGGGCGGCTCCAAGGTTTCCGATAAAATCCAAGTCATCACCGCCCTCATGGAAAAGGCCGACGCCTTCCTCATCGGTGGAGCCATGGCAAACACCTTCCGCAAAGCCCAAGGCTACGAAGTCGGCGACTCTCGCGTGGAAGCCGACAAGCTCGACCTCGCCCTCAGCATCCTCGATAAAGCCAAGGAAAAGGGCGTGGAATTCCTCCTCCCTGCCGACACACGCATCACTCAAGAATTCAAAGACGGCGCAGCCACTCAGGTCACCGGCATCTACGGCCAAGGCGGCGGTGTCGAAGCTGGCTGGGAAGGCATCGATATCGGTGACGTCTCCATCAAAGAATTCGTCGCAGAAATCGCGAAAGCCAAGACCATCATCTGGAACGGCCCGGTCGGCGTCTTCGAAATCGAAAATTTCGCCCACGGCACCAAGGCCATCGCAGAAGCCATGGCAGCATCCGATGCCGTCACCATCGTCGGCGGCGGAGATTCCGTCACCGCCGTCAACAAATTCGGTCTCGATGACAAAATGACCTTCATTTCTACAGGAGGTGGTGCTTCCCTCGAACTCCTCGAAGGTAAAACCCTCCCCGGCGTCGCAGCACTCAGCGAAGCATAAGTCTTCTCGAATAACTTTTCACAAATAACGCTTAAACAAGATATGTCACGCAAGCCAATCTTCGCCGCCAACTGGAAAATGAACAAAGGAGCCTCGGAAACCGAGGACTTCATCCAGTCCTTCCTCAACAAAACCCAAGGCCTGAACCTTGCCGCTGACATCGTCATCGCGCCGCCGTTCATTTCCCTGCCGAGGCTCGCCGATCTCCTGCACAATTCCAATCCTGGCAAAAACGCACACGCCGTTCAAATCGCCGCGCAAAACTGCTCACAGTATGATTCCGGTGCTTACACCGGCGAGGTCAGCGTCCTCATGCTGCGCGAGTTTTTCGTCCACTACGTCATCCTCGGCCACAGCGAGCGCCGCTCGATCTTTGGTGAAACGGATGCCGTCATCAACGCGAAGATCAAGAAAGCACGCGAAGCGAACCTCAAGCCGATCTTCTGCATCGGCGAGACCCTTGAAGAACGCGAAGGCGGCAAGCTCGAGTCCGTTCTCAAGACCCAAGTCACCGAAGGACTCAAAGACATCTCCGAAAAGGATCTTTCCGACATCGTCATCGCCTACGAGCCCGTCTGGGCCATCGGCACCGGAGTCACCGCTACCTCCGAGCAAGCACAGGAAGCACACGCCTTCGTCCGCTCACTCATCGCCGGTCTTTACGGCTCCGAGCCTGCTGCGAAAGTCCGCATTCAATACGGCGGCTCGGTGAAACCCGGCAGCGCCGCAGAACTCATGGCCTGCCCGGATATCGATGGAGCGCTCATCGGCGGGGCCGCCCTTGAGCCACAATCCTTCCTGGAAATCATCAAGAACGGCACGGCTGAATAACCCGTGGCGGCGATTTTTTATCGCCGCCTCTTGCATTTCCGATTTTCTAAAGGAGCCTTCATGATCATGAAGGCTCTTTTTCTTTTCATCGCCAGCACCCTCGGCGCATCCGCCATCGAAAAACCGGATTACGAGACCATCTTCGCAGAAGGTGATTTCGAAGTCCGGAAATACGAATCCATCAAGGTAGTCTCCGCTCCTATGGATGATATGGAGAATCGCGATGAGTCTTTCCGGAAACTCTTCAAATACATCAGCGGCAACAACGCCAACGACCAGAAGATCGCCATGACCGCACCCGTCTTCATGGACGAAAAAGGAGATAAAGAAGGCACCATGAGTTTCATGCTACCTGCAGAAATCGCAGAAGCCGGAGCACCCTCACCCGATGAAGAGGGACTAGAAGTGACCGAAGTCGAGGGAGGCACCTATGCAGTCCTCTGTTTCAAAGGCTGGAAGAGCGAGAAACAGCAGGAGGCAGCAATCGCGAAACTCACAGAACTCGTCGCCGCCCAGAACCTGAAGCCAATCAACGAGCCATTCTTCGCATTTTACGATCCACCGTGGAAACCCGAGATGTTCCGCCGCAACGAAGTGTGGCAGCGAGTAGAGCCATGATCCAATTCCCATTTGATATCGCCCGTTAACCGTTATAAATAAAAACCATGGAAAAGAATATCGAACAGAACTTCAAAGACATCGAGGTAGATCTTGAAACCCGATGGATCGAGCTTAGCAAGGAAGTCCGCCAGCTCTCCGCCGACCTCAGGTCAAAAGCCACGGAATCGGCACACGCCGCAGATGTCAGAAAGCTCTCCGCAAAGACCGAACTCCTCTGCGACCATGTCGAACGCATCCACGCAGATGTTTTAGATCTACTGGAAAACCTCGACACCCGCCTCCACCTTTCACCGGCAGGTTCTGCGACGCCCACCGACGAGATCGAAAGAGAAAAGATCCAAATCCAGCGCGAACAGCATGCTCAGACCAACTTCAAGGATGTCATCAAGGCGCTGTTCATGTATGTAGATGACCCGAAGGAGCGCGTCGCACAGAAGAGATGAGAATCACCCTCTCCTCTGCAAGAACAGATCGATCCCGTCGACGAGCGCGATCCAGCTAGCCTCGATGATATTCTCGGAAACACCCACGGTGCTCCATGTCTTCTTGCCGTGGCCAGAGACGATCAGCACCCGGGTCATCGCCGCGGTGGCATCGTGGCCATCGAGAATGCGCACCTTGTAGTCCACCAGCGAGACTTCCGCGATTTCTGGGTAGAAAGGCAAAAGTGCCTTGCGTAGGGCGATGTCTAGGGCGTTCACGACACCGTGCCCTTCGGCAACTGTGAGTTCCATTTCGCCACCGACATCCATTTTCACCGTCGCTTCGCAGACCGGCTTGTGGCCGTCACGGTATTGGCGGAAGCTCGTGTGGTATTCCTTAGCCTCGAAGGGCTTCTTGTATTTCCCAAGCTCGCGCCGGATCAGGAGCTCCAGAGAGCCACCCGCCGCCTCGAAGGAATAGCCCTCGTGCTCCATTTCCTTGATCTTCGAGAGAATCGCCAAGGCCTCGGGTGCGCCTTTTTCCAGCGGCATGCCGAGCTGTTCCGCCTTGAGCAGGATATTCGACTGCCCGCTGAGTTCGGACACGAGGATCTCTTGCTTGTTCCCTACGCTAGTAGGAAGGATGTGCTCGTAGCTTCGAGCCAGTTTCTGCACTGCATTGACGTGCATCCCGCCCTTGTGCGCGAACGCCGTCCGTCCGATGAACGGTGCCCTCGCGAAATGCGGATTATTCGAAACATCGTCCACGAAATACGAGAGATCCCGTAGTTTCTCAAGCTCTGGCACCGCTTCGATACCCATTTTCAGCTGGAGGATGGGAATGACCGAGGTGAGGTTGCAGTTGCCCGTGCGCTCACCGTAGCCGTTGATCGTGCCCTGCACCTGGCTGGCTCCCGCATCGACCGCCGCAATGGCGTTCGCCACTGCTAGCTCGCAATCGTTATGCGTATGAATACCCATAGCCGTCTCTGGAAGATGTTCGCGCACTGCCTTGCAGATCTCAGCGATCTCGGCGGGGAGCGTGCCGCCGTTCGTATCACAAAGTACCAAGCAAGAGGCTCCGCCATCCGCTGCTGCTTTGAGCGTGGAGAGCGCGTGCTCGGCGTTGTCCTTGTAGCCATCGAAAAAGTGTTCCGCATCGTAAACAACCTCGCGGCCGTTTTTCACAAGGTGTCCGACCGTATCCCGGATCATTGCGCGGTTCTCATCTGGGGTGGTGCGCAGGATTTCCGTGACATGCAGCTCCCAGCTTTTTCCGAAAATCGTCACCACCGGCGTCTCTGCCTCCAGCAGCAAACGCACCTGCGGATCTTCCTCGACCTTCACATTCGCCCGGCGAGTGGATCCGAATGCCGCGAGCTTCGCGTGTTTCAATTCCAGCGATTTCGCTTCTTGGAAAAACTCCACATCCTTCGGGTTCGATCCCGGCCAGCCGCCTTCGATATAGTCCACGCCGAACTGATCCAGACGTTTCGCGATCCTGAGCTTGTCCAGCCCGGACAATTGGAATCCCTCGCCCTGCGTGCCGTCGCGTAGGGTCGTATCGTAAATGGTAACCGGTTTCATAAAGGGGTGTAGCGGGGGGGCGCAGGCTAGTCGCCGCCGCAGAAGGGCGCAAGGCGGAAGACTCCACCTGCATTGACATCGTCATTTCAGCAACCTAAACTATGCCGCCCTGCGGAATTTCTCGATATGTCAGACCCCTCCCTATCACCACAGCAACGCGACTTCCATTGCCAGCACTGCAACGGGCGCATTGTCATCCCGATTTCCCTACCTTCTACCACAGGCCCATGCCCTCACTGCCAGGGTACGATCACTTCACCTCCTCCGGAAGAGGGGCCACCCGTGCAAGCTGCGCCACCTTCGGCTTATTCAGCTCCACCACAGGGCTATGCACCTCCGCAGGCACCCCAAGCTCCAGCTCCAGTGCCAGCTCAGGCACCCCAAGCCCCCCCCGTCCAACAGGAACCTATCCAGCAACCCTCGCGCCCTGCAGCGCTTCCGCCACGCCGCGATGGTGCGGAGACTCCAGCTCCCAACACGACGATACCGGCACCGGCACGTGCGATAAAGTCGAAAAAATCCAGTGGCATCATCCCGGCAATGATCGGGCTTTTTCTCCTCATCCTCGCCGGTGGGGCGGCGGTTTATTACATCGCCAGCCAGATGGGCAGCGCGATTGAATCTCCGAATTTCGCTGGAAGCCCCGAGGACAAGGAAATCCGTGAAGCCAACTACATTCGCGTCGGCGGCAATGAACCCACTACCGCTGCGGCGCAATAGCCCACAACGCATCCGCCGGATGGCCGACGCCCTCACCTCCACCATCGCCGCCATCGCTTCCCCGATGGGAGTCGGTGCTATTTCACTGATCCGCATCTCCGGCCCCGATGCCCTCACCATCGCCGATCTCACTTGCGGCGGGATTGCCTCCTCCAGCATGCCGCGCCTCGCCCGCCGCTGCAAAGTCCGCGACAAAACCGGAGCCGTCATCGACGACGGCCTGCTAACCGTCTTCCACGGCCCTGCATCTTTCACCGGCGAAGACACGGTCGAGTTCGCAGGTCACGGCGGCATCCTCGTCACCCGCGAAACCCTCTCCCGTTTCCTCGAATGCGGAGCCGTGCATGCTGCGCCTGGCGAGTTTTCCCAGCGCGCCTTTTCCAATGGCAAACTCGACCTCACCCAGGCCGAGGGCATCATGGATCTCATTTCTGCCCAGACACGCCTGGCCATCCGCGCCGCCCACTCACAACTCGAAGGCACCCTCGGGAAACGCACCACCGAAGCTCGCGACGAAATCCTCGAAATCCTCGCCAACCTTGAGGCATGGATCGACTTCCCCGATGAGGACATCGACCCACAGACCGCCATCCAGCTCCGCGAACGCATCCACGGCATCCTCGCCACCATCGACTCCCTGCTCTCCACCGCCGACCAGGGCCGCGTCCTTCGCGAGGGCGTCCGCACCGTCATCTTCGGCGAGCCAAATGTAGGGAAGTCCTCCCTCCTCAACCGCCTCCTCGGCTTCGACCGCGCCATCGTCTCAGACATCGCCGGCACCACTCGCGACACCATCGAGGAAATCATCAACCTCCACGGCATCCCACTCCGCCTCGTCGATACCGCAGGTGTCCGCGAATCATCCGACCTCATTGAGTCCCAAGGCATCCAGCGTACCGTCCGCCAAATCGAAAATGCAGACCTGCTACTCGAAATCGCCGACGCCTCCCAAGCCAGACCGGAACGCGCCGTCTATCCCTCAAACCACGCCACCCATCTCCTTATTCTCAACAAATCCGACCTCGGCGAGCACCCCTCATGGTCGGACTCCGATGCCATCCGCATCTCCTGCCTGAAAAGCGATGGCTTCGATGCCCTTTCGGAAAAAATCCGCGAGGCACTCCATTTCACCGAAGCGGATTTCGGCGAACACGCAGTCGCCATCAACGCCCGCCATCAGGCATCCCTCGCCCTCGCCCGCACCAATCTCACTGCGGCACTCGACCTCCTCACCGAGGAAAATTCCGATCCCGAGCTCGCCGCCATCGACCTCCGCGAAGCCCTCGACGCCCTCGGCGAAATCCCTGGAAAAGTTGATACCGAAGACCTCCTCGGAGTCATCTTCTCCAATTTCTGCATCGGGAAGTGACGAAGAATTAGACCACGAATTGCACGGATTATCACGGATAAGAGCCAGCAAATAGGAATCTTCGGTCTACTTTGCCAAAGTCTTCATCCGTGTAAATCCGTGCAATCCGTGGTTAGAAAATTTCACAAGCACAGCAACTCCGGTCGCCGAGGATCTTCTCTTATCTACCTGTCTTTTGATGTTTGATTTTCTAACGACCGGGTTTTAATCAACCCATGCCTTCAAACCCAAAGCAAACCGGCAAACTCCTCGCAGCCAACCGCGGCGAGATCGCCATCCGTATCTTCCGCGCCGCCACCGAACTCGGCCTCCGCACCGTCTCCATCTTCGCCGAAGAAGACCGCTTCTCCATTCACCGCTTCAAGGCCGACGAAGCCTACCAACTCGATTCGTCCAAAGGCCCCGTAGGAGCCTACCTCGATTACGAAGGCATTGTGAAACTCGCCAAATCCAAGGGAGTCACCATGATCCACCCCGGCTACGGCTTCCTTTCGGAAAATCCACACTTCGCACGTGCCTGCGCACGCGAGGGCATCACTTTCATCGGCCCCTCCTCCGAGCTTCTCGAAAACATGGGCGACAAAACCGCAGCCCGCGCGCTCGCTCACAAGTTCGACGTCCCCACCCTCCCAGGCACCGAAGACCCCATCACCGATCCCGACGAAGCTCTCACTGTCGCCCACGAAATCGGTTTCCCTCTCATCATCAAGGCAGCCTTCGGCGGTGGCGGCCGTGGCATGCGTGTCGTCGAAAAACCCTCCCAACTCCCCGGCCTCCTCGCCGAGGCACGCGCCGAAGCGGAAAACGCCTTCGGCAACTCCGCCGTTTTCCTCGAACGCTACATCAAGCGCGCCAAACACATCGAAGTCCAGATCCTCGGCGATCAGCACGGCAACGTTGTCCACCTCTACGAACGCGATTGCTCCGTCCAGCGCCGCTACCAGAAAGTCGTCGAAGTCGCACCCGCCATGCACCTCGATCCCGTCGTGCGCAAGGAACTCTGCGACGCCGCCGTGAAGCTCGCCGCAGGCATCGGCTATAACAACGCAGGCACTGTCGAGTTCCTCTACGACATGGATCAGAACGACTGGTTCTTCATCGAGATGAACCCCCGCATCCAGGTCGAGCACACCGTCACCGAGTGCGTCACCGGCATCGATCTCGTCCGCTCTCAGATTCTCGTCGCAGCAGGAAAAGAACTACACGGAGAGGAAATCGCCATCCCCTCCCAAGACAAGATCCCCTGCAACGGCTTCGCCATCCAATGCCGCATCACCACCGAGGATCCCGAGAAAAACTTCGCCCCAGACTACGGCCGTATCCTGAACTACCGCTCCGCCGCAGGCTTCGGCATCCGCCTCGACGCCGCTTCCGGTGATGCAGGCTCCGTCGTCACCCCATTCTACGACTCCATGCTCGTCAAGCTCACCGCCATGGGCAGTAGCTTCCCCATGGCCTGCCAGCGCATGGATCGCGCCCTCCGCGAGTTCCGCATTCGCGGCGTCAAAACCAACATCCCTTTCCTCGAAAACGTCATCGCCGACGAGACCTTCCGCACCGGCCAGGCGCACACAAAGCTCATCGACACCCACACCGATCTCTTCAAATTCTCCCGCCGCCGAGACCGTGCCACACGCACCCTCGCCTACCTCACGGAAATCACCGTCAACGGCAACCCCCACGCAAAGGCCTACCGCCCGCCCGAGATCCTGACCCGTGCAACCGTCCCAGAAGCACGCTCTAACAACTCCGCATCCCCTTCCAGCCGCGCCCTCCTCCGACAGCTCGGCCCCGAGAATTTCAGTCAGTGGATACTCGATGAGAAACGCCTTCTCATCACCGACACCACCATGCGCGATGCCCACCAGTCGCTCATCGCCACACGCATGCGCACCCACGACATGCTGCGCATCGCCGAGACCTACGCCACCCGCACACCAGAGATGTTTTCCCTCGAAATGTGGGGCGGTGCCACATTCGACACCTCCATGCGCTTCCTCAACGAATGCCCGTGGGAACGCCTCCGCCGTCTCCGTGAAAAGGTGCCCGACATCCTTTTCCAGATGCTCTTCCGCGGCTCGAACGCCGTCGGCTACTCGAACTATCCGGACAACGTCGTCGCCGGTTTCATCAACCACGCCGCCGACAGCGGAATGGACATCTTCCGCATCTTCGATTCGCTCAACTACCTCCCGAACATGCAGGTCGCCATGGAGGCCGTGCGTGAAAACGGCAAGTCCCTCTGCGAGGCCGCCATCTGCTACTCCGGCGATATTCTCAATCCCTCGCGCACGAAGTACGACCTCAACTACTACATCTCCAAGGCCAAGGAAGTTGAGAAAATGGGAGCCCACATCCTCTGCATCAAGGACATGGCAGGCCTCTGCAAACCCCAAGCAGCCTACGATCTCGTCCACGCCCTGAAACAGGAAATCGGCATCCCCGTCCATTTCCACACCCACGACACCTCCGGCCTCAACGCCGCCTCCGTCCTCGCCGCCTCACGCGCTGGGGTCGATATCGCAGACCTCGCCATCGCCTCGATGTCCGGCTCCACCTCGCAGCCGAACCTCAACTCCGTCTCCGCCGCCCTCTCCCGCACAGAGCGCGATACCGGCCTCGACTTCGATGCGCTCAATGACATCTCCGACTACTGGGAGCACGTCCTTACCTTCTACAAACCCTTCGACTCCGCCCCTCGCTCCGGCACCGCCGAAGTCTACGAACACGAAATGCCCGGCGGCCAATACACCAACCTCCGTGAGCAAGCGAACTCGATGGGACTCGGCCACCGCTGGCGCGAAATCGCCCGCACCTACGCCGATGTAAACCAGCTCTTCGGCGACATCATCAAAGTCACCCCGTCCTCAAAAGTCGTCGGTGACATGTGCATGTTCCTCGTCACCCGTGGCATCAAAGCCTCCGAAGTCACGAAGATCAAACCCGGCTCCATCGACTTCCCCGAGTCCGTCCTCGACATGCTCTCCGGCGGCCTCGGCCAGCCCGACGGCGGATGGCCCGCCGATGTCCAGAAAGTCGTCCTCGGCCCCAACCGCAAAATCACCACCAAGCGCCCCGGCGAACTCGCCGAGCCAGTCGATCTCAACGAAGTTGCCAAATCCCTCAATCTTCAATCTCCAATCTCCAATACTCAATCCCAGGACGCCCTCTACTCCCACCTCATGTATCCGCAGGTCTATGCGGACTTCCAGGCATCGCGCAAACAATACGACGACCTCAGCAAACTCCCCTCACCCGCTTTCTTCTACGGCCTGCAAATCGGCGAAGAAATCGAGGTCGAGATCGACCCCGGAAAGATCCTCATCATCAAGCTCATCTCCATCGGCGAGCCTGACAAGAACGGCGAACGCACCCTCTTCTACGAGCTCAACGGCATGCCGCGCGAGTCCATCGTCACCGACAAATCCCTCACCGGCACCCTCACCAGCACCCGCCGCAAAGGCGACCCAAACGACCCATCCCAAATCTGCGCCCCCCTGCCCGGCATGGTCACCGAAGTCGCCGTCTCCCCCGGCACCGAGGTCAAGGCCGGCGACAAGCTCGTCATCCTCGAAGCCATGAAAATGCTAACCACCGTCTCCGCCCCCGAAGACGGCACCATCAAGGAAATCATCGCCACCAAAGGTACCCAAGTGGACTCCGACGACCTCCTCGTTATCATGGAGCCCTAGCTTCGGCGTCCCGCCGCAGGCCGTGCTCAGGGCGTCTCGCCCTGAGCCGCACAAAGGAGCGCTGACTTTAGGCGGCGTGACCGCGCAAAGCGCGCATGAGTGCGGAGAGATGCCCCCCTCACTCAAACATCCCTCGCTCCGTCACATGCCGGAGCCAGCCCACAAAATCCAACTCGGGTGCGATCTCTTTCGCGTCCATCGCCAACCGCGCCGCTGAGTGTGTGCCATCCATCTTCGCGAGCAATTTCAACTGAGGAAACGTGAAAACACACGGTTTCAGATCGGTATCCACCAGTGGCAGCGCCTCCTGAGCGCACACCAGCCGCCACTCATCCAGCTTCGGAAAATCTGGCACCGCCCTCTGCTGGAAAGCCGCGCCTTTAGCTGGTTGTTTCCGCTCCACAATCTCTGCATCAGCCCGACAGAACAGCTCAGACCGGAAAGTCCTGCCCTCTCTCACATCTTCCTCATCATTTCCCTTCTCCCCGAAAACCGAATCACCCAACCACCGCAACCCACTCGCCTCCGCAAGCTTCACCACCGCACCCAGCGACCACGCATCCATCACCGGCGCAAAATCATCGAAGGCCAGCACCTCAGCACCCTTCGCCAACATGTCCGCTGCAATCTCCTTTTCGCCCTCCTCTGCTACGGTCAAAAAAACCTCCAAAGCCGTCACCTCATCCGTGTCACCCGCCAACGCGATCGCCCTGACCTTTTCCACCACCGCCATCCTCGCCTTCCAACCCGCCGCAACATTGAAACTCACTGCCGCCACCCCGCCCGGCGCGAGATTCTTGCCGATGAAATCCAGCAACCCAACCTTCACCTCATCCGCCACCCACGAGAAAACCCCATGGGAGATGATAAAGTCGTAACCTTTTTCCTCCCCCTCGAACTCCAGCACCGAAACCTCACAGAACCGCACATTTGCCATCCCCGCCCGCCTCGCAAGCAACCTCGCCCGCGCAATCCCCCGAGCAGAAACATCCAGCCCCGTGCAAGAAGCCTCCCGCCAGCGATTCGCCAGCGAAAGCAAATGATGCCCCGTCCCGCACCCGATTTCCAAAATCGAAGCACACGCAGGATCTGCCACATCCACCCCTGCTCCACGCGCCACGGCAGCATTCACCCGGGGATCCGCACTGGGATGGCTCATCGCTGGATAGGCTTCTGCCCGGAAAAGTTCTTCAAAAGTTCGTCGCACACCCGTTTCTAGGGAAATCCAAGCTCGGAAAAAGATCCGATTTCACCCATCTTCGCGCTGATATAATTTTTGCACCTTCCACACACTCTCTTTACAAAAGGCCTGATATAAATACTCCGCATCATGACAGAAAAAGCCCTGACCCTTCTTTTGCTTCTTCCTCTCAGCGCCTTCGCGCAAGAGAAAACCATCGATCTCACCTCGCCGGAAAACTACGCGAACCAGCCGATCCCCGCTTACATCACCAAGGACAACACGCCGGTGGGCAACGACATTACCGACCTCGGAGCCACCCTCGGCCGCGTGCTTTTCTACGACAAACGCCTTTCCCGATACGACACGGTCTCCTGCTCATCCTGCCACCATCAGGAAAACGGCTTCAGCGATACCGCAACCGCCAGCACCGGGGTCAATGGCACCACAGGCCGCCACTCCATGCGACTCATCAACTCTCGTTTCTCCAACGAGGAGAAATTTTTCTGGGACGAACGCGCAGCAAGCGTCGAAGACCAAGCGACAAAACCCATTCAGGATCATATCGAAATGGGCTTCAGCGGCGCAGATGGCGACCCTTCATTCGCAGATCTCGTGGTGAAACTCTCAGCCATCGAGGAATACCAAGTTCTCTTCCAGGGCGTATTCGGTGATGCCGCGATCACCGAGGAACGCGTCGGTAAAGCACTCGCACAATTCGTCCGCAGCATTCAGTCATTCGATAGCAAATATGATGTCGGCCGTGCCCAACGAAACGACAACCAGAATTTCCTCAACTTCACAGCAGCGGAAAATGCCGGAAAACAACTTTTCCTAGCACCACCCAATGTAGGCGGAGCTGGCTGTGCGGTATGCCACACGCCCCCGGAGTTCGATATCGATCCGAATTCCGGCAACAACGGCATCGTAGGAAGCCTCGGCGGAGGAATGGACTTTGCCAACACCCGCTCACCTAGCCTACGCGATCTGGTTGATCCTAGTGGCAATCCCCACGGTGGATTCATGCACGACGCCTCCCTGCCCACCCTACTTTCCGTCATTGATCACTACAACGCCATCCCTGCAATCGTCACCGGACTCGACCCTCGCCTGACCCGCCCTGGCCCCGGAGCACCACAACCGCAAACCCTGAACCTAACCGCTCAGCAGAAAAGCAATCTCGTAGATTTCCTGAAAACCCTCACCGGAAGCGCCATCTACACCGAGGAAAAATACTCAACACCTTTCAACACCGACGACACGCTCGCCGTCGTCATACTACCTACCGAATCAGCCGAAATGACTTTCGCCACCGATGGCAGCAATAACCAGACGGCAATCCTGAAAGCAACGGGAGTGCCCAATGTCGGCTAACTTTTCCAATCCTCCCCCGATCTCGACAAATGGTCATCCACACTCATCACAGCCGGAGCTAATGGCTCTCTGGAAATGGAAGTCCCAATCATCTCAGGAGAGGACGCCATGTATTACCGCTTCGCCTACGGGGTCGTGTTGGAGGACTGAAAACGAAGGCTTTCCCCACCTCTCAAACGGCATTTCAGACCACAGAGAATTTCCTTTGAATTAATCCAGCCCCGAACTACTCTATACCTCGCTTAGCGAATGGGGGCGTTCTGGTTTCGACGGAATGTTTGAAGCGCTGGCTGCACGTAGAGGTTGGTCGGTTGGCCTCTTTAAAAAGCCGCCCAAAACAAATAAATGCAGACTCTAACGAGCTCGCACTTGCTGCTTAATTGACAGCATCGTCGAATCCCTAATGCCTGTTAGGGGAGGAGGCGCAAACTAGCAGGCTGGATCGGAGATCGGGTAACCGGGTCACCTTTCGAGATTAAACAGGTCACTAGGAAGCGCAACGCGGTGGGTCGGCCCAGCGTTCCCGAAACACCAGATGATCCACTAAACGTGTAGATGCCTTCGTTGATGGCGTTCCGGACAGGGGTTCGACTCCCCTCGCCTCCACCAGCCTTCGCCAAGGCTACGGCTGGCAAGCCAGCAGCTTGACTGACGTAGCCTTGGCGAAGGCTGCCCGCCGTCTTGTCCGTCCGAAGTTTTAACGAAGGCGGAAGCCTCCTTGACCGCCGTAGCCTCGGCGAAGGAGGTGGCG